>CAZNZA010000061.1:7311-8594 GCA_964577325.1 uncultured Polyangiaceae bacterium | reverse complement strand
TCACGGTGGCTAGCCGACATCGCTGACGCTGGACCCGATGGGCATGAGGAGATTCAATGCTGTGCTTCATGTCCCTCAGTCGCTGTGCTTCACCGGCACGGACAAGCCGAACAATTGCCATGACCATGGGGCAGTTACCAACCGAAGCCAAGCGCTTTTCCCATCAGCGAAGGCGTCAACTCGTGGATTGAAGTTCATAGGTATTCCAAACCACGCCTGATGCGAACTTCCGGGTGCTCTTGAGAGCGAGGGGAAGGGGAGCATACTGCCGTGATCCAAAAATTTTGATGCCGTCGCCCATGAGGAGCGGGTTCACCTTGAGGGTGACGGTGTCGATTTCGTCGACCAGCTGCGAAGCGAGTTGTCCGCCACCGCACAGCCAAATGTCTTTCGTCGACGCCTCTGCCTTGAGTTGCCGCACGAGGCCGCGCGGCCATTCTGATGTCAGCGTGACGTCCGGTCCGACATCCGTGTTCCCGCGCTTACGACTCCAGACGTACTGGCGCAGGTGACTGTAGGGACTGGGTGTTTTACCGAGGGCAAAGGTGTTCCATCCCATCAACACCGTATCGAAGGTCTCGCCGCGTGCCTCGATGCCGAGCGCCTGCAGCACGGCTGTTGGCATCGTCTCGGGCAGTTCTTTCAGCTGAGCCGCGATGTGATCACCCTGCACGGGGAACGCGTCAAAGGCCCCGGCGGGTGAAGCGATGAAGCCATCGGCGGAGGTGGCGACGAAGTAGTGAAGGCGGCGCATGAAGAATTCCTTTCCCAATCCAGTGCAATCAGTAACTACTACATGTGTAGTAGTTACCAAGGAAAGGAAAAACCGTGGCCCGAAACGAAATCCGCCGCCGAGCGCTGCTCGACGCGGCCATCCGAGTCCTCGCGAACTGGGGAGCGCGCGGCCTCACCCACCGAGCCGTCGATACCGAAGCCGGCGTACCCAAGGGAACGACGTCAAATTATTTCAAGTCTCGTGAGACAATTATTGCGCAGCTCTTTGGGCGCATCAGCGAACGACTGCGACCGGACCCGGCCGTCCACGCCGAGCTCGGCAAACGCCGGGCCTCGATCGCCCTATACGCGGCGTATGTTCAGGATATCGTTGCACGCCTCACCGCCGAACGCGACGTCACTCTCGCGCTCTTCGAGCTACGCCTCGAAGCCACCCGCCACCCCGAGGTCGCCGTTCAGTTGCAGCAATGGCTCAGCGCTGGCTTCACTGACGACGTAAGCTTCGTTCGCTCGGCGGGGTTGCCCGGCGGAGCGCGGGAGGTCGCGCT
>CAZNZA010000061.1:1704-7211 GCA_964577325.1 uncultured Polyangiaceae bacterium | reverse complement strand
ACGTAAGCTTCGTTCGCTCGGCGGGGTTGCCCGGCGGAGCGCGGGAGGTCGCGCTGTTTCACTACGCGATCGACGGTCTGGTGCTTGACCGTCTGACGGTTTCCATTGATCAAGCCACGGCGACCGACGACGTGGTCAAAGCGCTTGCCGGGGCGCTTTTGACCGGGTCGTCGAAACGCAAGCCTGCCCGCGCCGGCAGACGGTAGATCGGAGCGCAAGCTCACCGATTGACGCTACTCATATCAGGATAACGCTCACCGCTGGCCGCGCCTTTCGGACACACGGCTTCGATTTGAGTGAGTTCCTGGGCGGAAAGCGAGATTGAACCCGCCTGGGCGTTTTCGTCCACGCGTTGAGGCTTCCGAGTGCCTGGAATGGCTACAATGTCTTTTCCCTGCGCCAGCACCCAAGCCAGCGATAACTGGGCCGCGGTCACTTGCCGCGCTTTGGCGAGTTTCTCGAGTTCCTCGACTAGTTTGAGATTCTGGGCAAATCGTTCGCCTTGAAAGCGCGGAAACATCCTGCGCCGATCGTCGGGAGCAAAGTCGTCGGGAGAACGGATCTGGCCGGTCAAGAAGCCGCGACCCAAAGGGCTGTACGCGACGAAGCCTATCCCTAGCTCGCGCACGGTCGGTAGCAGGTCCTCTTCAGGTTCACGGCTCCACAACGAGTACTCGGTTTGAAGGGCCGAGATGGGATGCACGGCATGAGCGCGCCGGATGGTTCCAGACGCCGCTTCCGACAAACCCAAAAAGCGAGCCTTGCCGGCTTTGACCACCTCAGCCATGGCTCCCACTGTTTCCTCGATGGGGACGTTTGGGTCTACTCGATGTTGATAGTAGAGATCGACATAGTCGACGCCCAAGCGTGTCAGCGACGCATCGATACACGCTTTGACGTATTCCGGACGCCCATTGATCCCTCCGAAGGAGCCATCCTCACCTCGCACGTTGCCGAACTTGGTAGCCAGCACGACCTGCTGCCGCTTACCGCGCAAAGCTCGTCCCAGCAGCTTCTCGTTAGTGAACGGGCCGTACATGTCGGCGGTATCCAAGAACGTCATGCCGACCTCAATCGCGCGATGGATGGTAGCTATCGATTCGTCGTCGTTCTTCGGTCCGTAAAACTCGGACATGCCCATGCAACCCAAGCCGATTTCCGAAACCGATAGGCCCTGCTGACCCAGCTTTCGCTCTCGCATAGTCAATTTCCTCCAGTTACCAGTTGCGAGGGACGACGTGCCTCTCGAGACGGTGCTATGGCGCACGGCGCTTTCCTCCGCAAGCGGCAACGGCCCCCTTCAATCATCCGCTGCGGTCGTGTACTGGTGAGGGAGCGACTCGTCAGCGCTCGGCGCTTTGGGCACCTGGCGTGCGCACTGGTTCGCGAATGGTTCGTTTTCCCGCATGACCACACCACACCCGGAGACGCCCGCTACCCAAACGCCCGAAAGCTTGGGACAGACAGCCTTGACTGGCGCAGCGTGGACCTTTTTTCAGTATGGGGGCGCACAGCTCTTGCGCCTGGCGAGCAACCTCGTGCTCACGCGGTTGCTGTACCCTGAAGTCTTCGGACTCGCCGCCCTCGTGCAGATCGTCCTGTACGGAGCCGACATGTTCAGTGACATCGGCATCCGCGACAGTGTGATCCGGAGCAAACGTGGGGATGAACCGGAGTACCTGGACACCGCCTGGACGGTCCAAGTCATTCGAGGCGTGGGAGTGTGGTTGTTGGGTTGCGCGGTAGCCTATCCCGTTGCAGTCATTTACGAAGAGCCGCTGCTGCGGGATTTGATCATCGTTGGCGGCTTTGTTTCGGTGTTTCAAGGCTTCACGTCCACCAAAGAGCTTCAGGCGGATCGCCACATTCAGCTCAAGAAGGTCGTCTTTCTCGACCTCGTCTCGCAGGTGATAGGGGTGGGGTTGACGGTCGTTCTTACCTTCATCTACCCCAACGTCTGGTCGTTGGTCGTGGGTTGGCTCGTGGGGGCGCTGGCCCGCGTAGTGCTAACGTTCGTTGCCTTGCCGGGACACCGCAACCGCTTCCGATACGACAAGGCGGCCCGGCGTGAGATATCCACGTACGGTCGCTGGATCATCGTGAGTTCGATCTTTACCTTTGCCGCGAGCTCCGCTGACCGCCTCATTTTCGGCAAGATGCTAGACCTCGAGCTACTGGGCATCTTCGGCGTGGCTCGCGTTCTGGCATCCGCTCCCGCGTCGGCGCTAGGTGCTCTGGCGGACAAGGTGGTGTTCCCCGTCTACAGTCGCGTCATGGAGACCGGCGAGCCGCTGCGAGCGGCCTTCGAGCGGGTACGGTGGCCGTTGCTCGTCCTGTCTGGTTGGACCTTATCCGCGATGGCCGGCGCGGGAGTGGCGATCATCGATCTGCTTTACGACGAGCGCTACGCGCGGGCCGGCTGGATCCTTCAAGTTCTACCATTGGGCTATTGGTTCACGGTCGTGGAGAGCACCAACGGCAGCGCATTAAAGGCCATGGGTAAACCGCGAGGACTGGCTACAGCCTCAGCGGTCAAAACCATCGTTCTCGTTACCGGGCTTCCCCTTGGGATCTACTACTACGGTCTCAACGGCTGTCTCGTGGCGTTGCTCGTCGTCGAATTCTCCGCCGCGGCGACGTCGACGTGGGTTACCGTTCACTACGGCCTCACGGGCTGGTATCGCGGATTGCCGCTGATAGCGATGCTGTTCGGCTCCACCGCTTTCGCAGTTCTCGTAGGAAACCGAATCGGTGTCGACATTCCCGGTCTGGACGTCATCGTCTACGCAGGCTTGGCCACCTGCGTATGGTTGCCGCTCATGATCCCCGCTGCCGCTTCGTTCGTCAAAGCACGGCGGGCGCAACCTCGAACGTAGACTCCCGCTGCGCCGCTACACTCCTAGAGGTGACAGATCCGACAGCTTGCGGGTCACGTCTTTCATCACGCCACCGGAAACGATCACTTCACGCGGCATGGGGTGACTAATGAAGTGCAGAGGGCTTGCGCTTGGACCATAGGCGCCACTGTTGTGAACGGCCACGAGATCGCCCTCGTCGAGGCGCGGCAGTTCCACGCCGCGGCCGAGTCTATCGATCGAGGTGCACAGCGGTCCAACAAGGTTGACGGGAGCCTTGGACTCGCCGCCACCCACTCGATGCATCGAGTAGTTACGAGGCACGACCATGCCAAAGTTTCCCGAGGCGGGGAGGTGATTGTTCATCCCGCCATCACAGATGGCAATGTCCGCGCCACGTGAATGCTTGGTCGACACGACACGGGTTGCGAAAAAGCCAGCTTCACCAACGAGATAACGGCCCAACTCGAGGATCAGAGTGCTGGAGCGGAATCTCGGCCGAGCCTTGAATGCGTCCAGGTCTTCATTTACCCCAGAGGTTACCTTGTCGAACTCCAAGGGCTTGTCGCTGTCATGGTACGGAATGCCGAGCCCCGAGCCGAACGTCAGCTTCTCGGGTGTCACGTCGTGGGCTTCGCACACGGTGGCGAACGTCTCCATGAAGATCTGGTAGTTCTGACGGATGGCGTCAGCCCGTAAACACTGGGTGCCGGAGTAGATGTGAAAGCCGACGACGTTCAGGTTGGGCAACGCGAGGATGGGCGGCAAGTCTCGCTCCACGTCCTCCACATCGATACCGAACGCACACGGTCTGCCCGCCATGTTGTCACCGAAACCCTTCGGCACTACTGCCGGAGCAAGGCGGACCAGAACGTCTTGCTTCCTGCCGATTCTGCCCGCGACTTCATTGGCTAAGACGGCCTCCCGTGGAGACTCCAGGATGAGTTCACCAAGACCTTTTGAAAGGGTGTCTTCGACTTCGAAGGCCCGCTTCCCCGGCCCCGTAAAGCTCATGCGGTTGGCTTGCCAGCCGCCGCGACTGCCCAATAGGAACTCGCCATGGGACGAGATGTCCAAGAACTCGATCCTTGAAGATAGCCACTCGAGTAAGTGCGGGTTGGGGTTGCTCTTCACCGCGTAGCTGAGGGCAAAGCGACCGCCAAAGCCCTCTTTGATTTGTTGCGCGCGCGCAGCTATATCGTCTAGGAAGTATACGAACAGTGGGGTTCCGAATCGATCGGCGGCTTCGCGCAACAGATCGTCTTTGTCGTGAACGGCGTTCATTAGCCAGCACTTCTGGCGAACGTGAGGATGCGGGTTACGGTGTCGAAGTTGTCCAGCGTGACATCTTCTTGACTCACTTGAACCCCTGCCTTCTCCTCCACGAAGGTGATGAGTTTGAGCATCGACACAGAATCCAACAGTCCAGTGGAGAAGAGCTCGGTCGTCTCGTCCACGTCGTCGACAGCTAGGTCTTCGGCCAGATGTTTGAGGAGGCTCTCCTTTGTCAACTTCATGCGTCGCCTTTTGAGATTCTGATGACTTCGGGTTTGGCCAGTTTTCCTGAGCCAGTGCGCGGCATGGGTTCATGCCACGGGTGAAACTTCCTTGGGACCATGTAGTGAGGCATCACCTGGCGACAATGCTTGAACAGCTGCGCCTCGTCGTAGCCGGGCAGGGGACTGACTGCGACGTGAACAACCTGTCCTAGGTTATCGTCGTCGACACCGAACGCGACGACGTCTCCCACCAAGCCACTTTGTGCGACCAGATCCTCGACTTCATCCGGGCTGAGTCTGAACCCGCTGGTCTTGATCATGGAGTCGTTGCGCCCGACGAACCAATAGTCACCATCTTCGTCTATGGACACGATGTCGCCGCTGTAAACCACGGGCTCGTCGCCAATGAGCGGTGCCAGCTCAGGGCAGGGGCGGATCTTGTCCTTGGTGGCGGTGGGATTGCCCCAGTAACCCAGGCTGATGAGTGGCCCACGGTGCACCAGTTCGCCTTGCTCTCCTGGGCCAGCTACGCCTTCCCCATGCCGGATGATGTACGTTTCCACTCCGGGAATCGCTTGGCCCATCGATCCGGGTTTCGTCGCGAACTTCCGCGGGTGCAGGTATGTCGAGCGGAACGCTTCCGTGAGACCGTACATCAGAACGATATCGACCCCGGGGAAAACTCTGGGCATCAGAGCCAACACGTTCTTTGGGATCTTTCCTCCGGAGTTAGTCACACGCTTGAGGTCGGGAAGCGCTACGGGGGACTCGTCGAGCAGGCGCACGACCTGGTTCCACAGCGGTGGCACGGCGGCGAATCCCGTAATCTTCTCCTTGACCAAAGTCTTTACGATCTCCGCTGGCATCACGACGGGTTGGTGAACGATCGTTCCTCCGAGGAGAAGCATCGTGGTGAGCTGGTTCAGACCGTAGTCGAAACTATAGGGCAGAACGCTTATCAGCCTGTCATGTTCGGATAGTCCAAGATAGCGGGCTACGGAGCGCGCGCCAGCGATGATGTTGCGGTGGCTCAAAACCACCCCTTTGGGTCGACCGGTGGAGCCGGATGTGTAGATGATCATCGCCGCTTCGGTATCCAGCACGGCGGTCTCATTGAGCACTGCTGTGCTGGACGCTACCCCGTCCGCCGCAG
>CAZNZA010000061.1:0-1604 GCA_964577325.1 uncultured Polyangiaceae bacterium | reverse complement strand
TGGACGCTACCCCGTCCGCCGCAGACCGCTCATCCCAGGCGATGAATTTGCTGTTCGCCGGTGCCTGACCGCGGACGATCACATGCTTGACGCCGGGCGGCAGTTGCCCGTTCAGAGCTTTTGCTTGCCGGGCCTCGACCACCAGGACACGCGCCTGGCTGTCTTCCGCGACATATGACAGTTGCGCAAGCGTCCACTGAAAGTTGACGTTCACGACGACGGCACCCAGTCGCGCGGCGGCAAACATCGCTACCACTTCGCCGATGCTCTTCTGGAGCTGTACCCCGACGCGGTCACCTTTCTCGACACCGCAGCGCGCCAGGTGGGCCGCTAGCTGGTCGACTTCCTGTTGAAGCTGCGCGTAGGTAATCGCGCGATTGGCATCGACGAGCGCCACCTTTTCCGGGCGCACCGTGAGGTTATCGCTGAGCAGTTCGCTCAACGTCGTCGTCAGGGCGTTCATCGTCTACCTGCGAACGAGAGCGCCGAAGCGCGGCGTGCGAGATGGGTCATCGAGCCAGGGCTTTCTTGTCTGAGGTCTTGCTCGCTGCCGTGTTGGAGGCTGCCGGACGTTTGAACGGCGTCAGGCGCGGATAGATCTTGGCAGGAGAGCCCACCACGATAGAGTCGCTAGGGACGTCTGTGGTGACGGCGGTGTTGGCCGCGATGCGAACGCGGTCGCCAATTGTGATGTCACCCAATACGGTCGAGTTGACGCCGATGAAGACATCGTTGCCTATCTTGGGTGCTCCCTCCGTCATGTTGGTGCCAATGGTCACGTTGTGCATGACCCCGAGACGATCCCCCACCTCCACGTTGGGATGAAAGGAGACGGTTCCTTCGGCGTGGATCAGGTGAAGGCCATCTCCCACTTTGACTTCCGGAGGAATCCAAACTTTGGTGATGTTGGCGACCACCAGATTGGCCGCCCCATGCAACTTGAGCGCGGCCTTGCGCGCTCGAGAGTCGTCGATGCCTATCGCCCAACGCCCATATCGATAGACGCACAGTGCCCACAAGCCTGGATTCTGCAGGGTCCGTCCGTGACGCTCGTAGTCCGACCGGATCGTGTTTACCATCTCCCCGAATCTTCGCGCTTGTTCTTTCAATCTCATCCGGTGGCCCATCTCCTCACCAAGCATTGGTCATTCAGCGGTACTGGTCATTCAGCGGGCTGGCAACGCAAAAGGTGGCCCCTGTGGGGAACGCCCAGTCGCCAAAGTTAGAGCTCGACCGGAGTTCGAGCATGCTCGCTGTCACTCTGGCGCCGACACCGACGTTGAGTGCCATGCCTGGTTCTGCCGCGTGATGGGCAGTAAATCCACCAAAAACGGCACCCTTCGTTCCGCGCAAGGCTACCGGGGTAGCGAATCCAAACCGTTTCACTAGCGAAGAAATATCTACGCACGAAGTCTTGCGCAGACTTACCGACACGTGATCGAGCAGCAACCCGCTTACGACTACTAGTGCCGGTGGGTAGTGCTTGTAGATACACGGTGGAACGAGCCTACCGTTGCGAGACGGGCCCCGCCTGTGCCGAATTGGGCAGTATTGAAGCGTTCAACGCCGGGACGAACCATGCCCGGAACGAACGCCCACTCATG
>CAZNZA010000060.1:26410-30652 GCA_964577325.1 uncultured Polyangiaceae bacterium | reverse complement strand
GGGAGTCAACGTCAAGTATGGGGTCATGTTTACTGCATGCTTGGTAACCGGACCTGCTCATTCATTTCGTTTTATATTGGGGCCTGGTGTCGATTGCTCTCAGCGCCAAATTTTGGCCAAATCAAGAATCCGTCGCGCCGACTGTTCCGTCTCGGGCGCGGGCACTTCGCTTTCGGCGAGGTCCAGTGCCACCGCCGCAGCTCGCTATGCTGCAGCGCGCATGTCGCAGGGCCCAGAGAAGGCTGACCGGGGTCCGCACGACGACGTGCCGTCATCTCGCTGTGGTCACCCCGCGTGGAGCACTCGACGACTCGATGTTGACGCCGCCGGACAGCTAGCGCAGTGAGACATTAACCCACTGCCGCTTCTACACGATACCGCAACCAGGGCCGGCCACAATCCGTGATGCAGCCAGTCGCTTAGCACTTGCGCGTCTGCTAGTCCGGTGAGGACCGTGGGACAGAGGGTCTACAGATTGGCGCAACCCTTTTTCCTCGGGACTTGCTTGCCCCAGGCTCACGCAGTAGGGTTGGCCGCGCTTTCTTTGAGACCCGATTGTGAACGATTCTAATCTTGTGACCGATACTCCCGGCGCCAGCCCCGCGTCGCCTCCGCCCATGCCGGCCCAGCGTAAGTGGCTGGTCATGAGCGGAGCTTTGCTCCTCATAGGCCTTACGGTTTGGCAAGTCACCGCCAAACGGGACGACTGGCCGCTGTCCAACTTCAACTTGTATAGCTTCATAGCCGGTCGTAGCGGTTCGCGTTATGTCGTTGTCGCCTTCGGTCCGGAGGGCGAAACCAAGATAGCGCGCTGGCAATTGCGTCTGGTGCCAAGCCCCAATTTCGCCTTGGCACGACTGGAACGTCATCCGCGTCGCATGAAGCACTTCAAGCGGCAGGTGCGCGAGGCGTACGCCGCCATGGCTGAAAGTCATCGCGAAAAAACGGGTACTGAACTCCCCGAGTTTGCCGGCTTTCGCATCATTCGGGAGAAGTGGAAGATCCGCTCTCACATGAAGGGCGCGGACAAGCCAGAACGAAGACTGATTCAATCCCTGTACCTCCCGCCCCAACGCTTGGTGCAACGTATCGAACAAGAAGCGAAAGGAGCGGCCGAAGCTTTGCCGCCGGCGGTCGTCCCCGAAGGTGACCGGGTGTTGGAAGCAGAAAACGGAATTCTCTCCGGCGCCGCGAGTATCGTAAGCGATGACTACGCCCATGGCAGCGCGGTCCTGCTCAAAGCGCGGAAAGGAGACTCGGGAAGCATCACCTTCGCCGTGGACTCCGACGCCTCGGAGCTGTGGCTATTGATGCGAGTGCGAACGAAGGGCAAAGGCACGCCGGGCACCGTGAGCGTGAAGCTCGACGGAAAGCGGCCGCGCGGGATCAAGAAGGGAGCGGCCAAAGTGGATGGCTCCCTGCGCGGGGGATGGGTCTGGGCTAGCGGCAGCGACTTGGCGGCGCCACCGGTTCACCTCGAACTACGCCGCGCGAAACCGTCCAAGGCCAAACCTGGCGCAACTCGGACATCTCATCAGCTCACGATCCAAGCGAAGAAGGGAGCTGTCGTCATCGACCAGGTCTGGCTGACACGTGACCGCCGCGAGTTACCGATCGACAATCAGCCCGTTTCCCAAGGAGCTACCCCATGACCGCCGCATCCAACGCTATCGAGGCCGAGCGCCCGCCCCGCGGCCTGGTCGATGGTTTTTTGAAGCAATTGCACGATAGCTGGTTTGGTCCAACCTCACCGATTGTGCCCGCCGTTTGCCGTTTGCTCGTCTATGGCTACGCGATATCGTTAACTCATAACCTGGATCGCTGGCTCGCCTCGCGCAAGAGCCTGTGGTATCCGGTTAGCTACTTTGAGCTGTTCGACGTTCCGCTCTTTGATGAGACGGTGCTGAAACTAGTCCTCGCGGTGCACGTCATTGCGGCATGGGCAGCTTTTCTTGGGGTGTTCTATCGCATCGCAGCTCCCATCGTCGCCGTGACCGCCCTCTACCTCATGGGTATGCACAACAACTTTGGCAAAGTCGACCATTCCCAGAACGCGCTCATGCTGACGCTCATCGTGTTGATTTTCGCGCGCGCCGCGGATGTGTGGTCGTTCGACGCCTGGCGCAAGGGATGGAGACCGCACATGACGATGCCCCTACGCCCGGAGTATCGGTGGCCGCAACAGATGATACTGCTCATCGTCGTACTCATGTACGGCGCAGCAGGTTGGTCGAAGTACGATCGCCACGGGTTCAACTGGGCGTTTTCCGACAACCTTCGCAACCTTTGGCTGACTCATCAGTTCAGTCGTAAGGTGCCAACGACGATCGGAGTCCAGTTGGCCGAGTACCCTCTGGTCTACCGATGGCTGGGTTTCGGAGCCCTCATGTTGGAACTGTGTGCACCTTTGGCTTTACTGCATCGCTGGTTGAGGGCGCTCATCGTGCCAGGGCTGATGGCTCTGCAATTTGGCATCTACTTGACGATGGGTGTCGTGTTTCGCGCGATGATCCCGGTCTTCTTGTGCCTACTCCCTTGGGGGCAAATGGCGCTCAGCTTCACGGCGGCGCTCAAGCACCTCCAACGGCGCCTGTCGCGTAGCACCGTTCGCTCTTGAACCCGGCGCGCCGTACGGCTACCACCGCGGCAGCCATGGCCAATCCCAAGACCGCCCTCAGCCCCACCCGCGACGAGAACTACCCCGAGTGGTATCAACAAGTGATTCAGGCTGCCGATCTGGCGGAGGCCTCCGGTGTGCGCGGTTGCATGGTGATCAAGCCCTGGGGCTACGCCCTGTGGGAGAACATCAAGACGATTCTCGACCGACGGCTCAAAGAGACCGGCCATAAGAACGCGTACTTCCCTCTGTTCATCCCGGTGTCGTACCTGGCCAAAGAGGCGGAGCATATCGAGGGCTTTGCCAAGGAGTGCGCAGTGGTGACCCATCATCGCCTGGAAGTGGGTCCTGACGGTGGCTTGGTTCCCGCGGGACCTTTGGAGGAGCCCCTCGTCGTGCGTCCGACGAGCGAAACCATCATCGGCGAGAGCTTCTCGAAGTGGGTGGAATCCCATCGCGACCTGCCGTTGCTCATCAATCAATGGGCCAACGTCGTGCGCTGGGAGATGCGCACGCGCATGTTTTTGCGTACGGCCGAGTTCCTGTGGCAGGAAGGGCACACGGTGCATGCCAGTGCTGAAGACGCGATGGAGGAAACGCGCCGCATCCACCGCATCTATACCGAGCTGGCCGAGGACGTGTTGGCCATGCCCGTGATAGCCGGCGCCAAGACGGCGGCGGAACGTTTCCCGGGCGCTGACGAAACGCTGACCATCGAAGCCCTGATGCAGGACCGCAAAGCCCTGCAAGCGGGTACCGCTCATTTCCTCGGTCAGAACTTCGCCAAGTCCAACCAGATCCGGTTTACCGACAAAGATGATCAGCTGAAGTACGCCTGGACCACGTCCTGGGGAGTATCAACGCGGCTCATCGGCGGCGTCATCATGACGCACAGTGATGACGATGGCTTCGTGTGCCCCCCACGCATCGCCCCGGCTCACGTCGTCATTTTGCCGATCACCTTCAAAGCCCCGGACCCAGAAGCGGTCATCGCCTACTGCCAGAAACTCGCCGCCGAGCTGTCGGCCCAGCAGTACGCGGGTCGAGCCGTCGAAGTAGAGGTGGACACGCGAGACGCTGGCGGGGGGGACAAACTGTGGAGTTGGATAAAGAAGGGGATCCCCGTGCGCGTCGAGATTGGTCCGCGCGATATCGCTTCCGATACTGTGTACATGGGGCGGCGTGATCGCCCGCACAAGGAGAAGACATCGGTGTCGCGAGGGCAGTTCGTGGCTGAGATCTCAGATCTGCTCAGTGACATTCAGGCGACGCTACTCACGCGCGCCAAGGCTTTCCGCGCCGAGCACACGCGCGTCATCAATGCCAAGGACAAGTTCCTCAAGTACTTCACGGCCAAAGTCGAGGCCGGTAAACCCACGCCCATTCATGGCGGCTTCGCCCTCGCCCACTTCTGTGGGGATCCCGCGCTCGAAGAGGAAATAAAGAAAGAGCACGGGGTAACGATCCGATGCGTCCCCGAAGCGGGGCAGCTCGAGGGCACGGAAGAGCCCGGCAAGTGCATCTTCACGGGCCAACCCAGCGCTCGTCGCGTGCTGTGGGCCAAAGCTTACTGAGCACTAAGGTAACGGGCTCAGCTCAGAGGCGTTCAGCCCAAGATACTGCGC
>CAZNZA010000060.1:23756-26310 GCA_964577325.1 uncultured Polyangiaceae bacterium | reverse complement strand
GATACTGCGCGCTCAGCCTAGGATACTGGACAGCGTGGACACCACCTGAGCGCTCGTCACGCCGCTCGATGGCTTCTTTTTGACGAGCGCGCGCACCACGTCGGTCAGGCCAACCAAGCCAGCCAGCTTCCCCTCCTCGTCGACGACCGGAACCCGGCGAACGCGGCGCGTTTGCATCACTTGCAGCGCTTGCGCCAACGGCTCTGCGGCTTTGCACGTCTCGAGCTCGCGCGCCATGCAACTGCCAACGCTGATGCACGCCAGGGGCTGCCCCTGCGTGTAGGCGGCCATCGCCAAATCCCGGTCGGTAACCACACTGAGCGGACGCTGATTCTCGTCGACTACCACTATCACCCCGACGTCGCGGTCCCACATCTGCCGAGCGACGGCATCGAGGTTTTCCCAAGGCCCGCAGCACTCGACGTTGGTCGTCATGATATCTGCCACCGTAGCCGCCATCTTTCCCTTCGCCGCCGGGCGCCGGCTCGGGCTCTTGGCCGCTGGTTTAGTCGTGGGGCGCCGCGTCGACTCCGCTTCCACGGCGGGAGACGACGGTGCCGTGTCGGACGCTTCGGCGCGCGACGAGGACGTCTGGTTGACAAGCGGGGTTACCACGTGAAGCTTTGCTCGGGCCATTCCGTACCTCCACCATCTCTGGCACTTGGGTCAATCAGGCTGAGCTTGTGCACAAGGAATTCTTGACCGCAAGTTTTAAGGCGCGTCTGCCACCTCCGCTATCGTGCCCTTGGAATCAAGCAGGCGAGAGCGGGTCAAATTGCCGCGGCGTTTCCCCACTGTTACTATTGGGTGAACGCAGTCAGGTCGCAGTGAGGCTTGCTTCACTCCACGCTTCACAGCGAAACACGCGGGTGCTTTGCTCGGACACGTTGCTCCACTCGATGTGCTCAGACGGCTCACACACGTGCCACTGTCCGGCCGTCAACCTCAGCCGCTCGCCGTGAAGCTCACCTTGAAGCACCCAGGTGAGACATCGACGTTGATTGCCGTGCAGACCCGGCCACTGTTGATGAGGCTCGATGGTAGCCACGCTCAGCTCCGCTTCCCGCGTCGAAAGCAACGGCATCAGGTGCACACCACTTTGGCCAGCTGTGCCTGAAGATATCCCTGCAGCCGGCGCCAGATCGGCATGAGTGCGCTCGATCTCGAGGGAAGCCGCTTCCGCCAGGTGTGCCAGAGCTCGCGGCTTCTCCAGGCGTAAGCTGACCCTCGAAAGGCGTGGGTGCACGCCCAACAGCATGACCGCGACCTCTTCAGCGGCGCTCTCCAACAGGCGATAGCGGCGAAAGCGCAACATCGTGCGTACCTGCTCCGCTACATCTCCATAGTGGATGGTGTGAGCGATGCGCCCGGTGCGCGCCGCCTCTCGCGTGTCGAGCCACAACCCTAGGTCGACGCGGAGCGGTTGCTCCGTGACGCGTTCGTGGGCGTGGATCCCGACGATGCAATCGAGCAGCAAACCGTGAATGCGGATTTGGTCCATGATGCCTCGTTTGACGATCTCGAAACGGAACTTAGTGCGTAACGCGGGGTTTGCGCTCACCCTCTTGCAGGTTGATCGGCCACGCGAGCGCATCCCGCTGCCAGGTTTCTTCACCCTCGAAGCGCCAGTCCACGCGCAGGGTGTAGCGCCCCATGACCGGCGGGAACGGCAACCCCATGGTGCGCGTGCGCAAGCGCCCGGTGATCCGCACGTGACGCTGCACGGGGCTCGGTGTTTCGAGTCCCGTCTCCGCCACCATCACGAAGCGGGCCTCGAAGGGCGACTCTTCCCCCTGCTCGGCGCGCCAGTAGACGTGCACTTCGACGGGAATGACGCCATTGGGTGGCGGAGGGACATCGGGAGGGACGGTGATTTGCTCGATGACGTTGAACAGACTCACGTTGTTCGTGTGCTGGTCGACGGAAGAACCCACGCACACCGTCAGGAAGTAGCAACTCGGCACGGCTGCCGCGTTTACCACCAATGGGGCTCGAGGGAAGACACCCGCGCCGCGCCCCTTCGCGACCGAACGGCCGAATGGCCCCGCTCAGCCACCGAACATCCCGGTCGCGAAGTGCACGACGCCCGTCACGCCGAGCGCCAAGGCGAGCCAGCGCACCGTACGCAACCCTAAAGCGCTTCCCTCGGCCGTTCGAGCTGAGACTGCAGGCTGCGCCCCCCTCTCGGTCGGCGCAGCGGGGCTTAGCGCGTAGTGAATGAACCCTGCAAAGACCACGGTGTATAAGGACGCCATGAGCGGCAGCCCTCCCCCGCTGGTCGATGACAGCCATGCCGCCAACGTATCGTATCCCGCGGCCACGTCGCCGACAGCTACCACGCGCACCCCCCATCCTCCCCCCAGCATCAGCCACATCAGGGCCAAGCCTGCGAGCGCACGTTCGAGCCAACGTTTACCCGGCGACATCACGTCCCACGCGGCCTGGATGCCGAGCGCGGCTGTCATGACCAGCAGGGGGAACCAAAGCCAGAGGAAAAGGTGGGACCAAAGCCGGTCAAACCCGTCGCGACCTTTCCACACCACCGCCACCGCCA
>CAZNZA010000060.1:9330-23656 GCA_964577325.1 uncultured Polyangiaceae bacterium | reverse complement strand
CAAACCCGTCGCGACCTTTCCACACCACCGCCACCGCCACGCTGTCATGCCATACCACCAAAGCCGCTCCGCAAACCCAACGGTTCACCTTTCCCGCTCCATCGACGGCGGGACGGAGCAGTGCGGGACGGGGCAGTGCGGTACGGTTCATCCTCATTTGCCAGCCGCCCTTCTAGCGCAGAATGCTCGCGGGTTGGGCCTTGGCGGCACGGCAATGCGCTTGCGGTCGAGGTCGCTTACTGCCGCCTTATTGCTCGCGCTGGGGTGCTCGTCCTCGCTCAGCGAGACAACCCAAACACCGGCCCCAGCTTTGGCTGACTCGGGCAGTGCCCAGCGGGCGTTTCGTAGCTTGTCGGAGCGCTGGCACGCGGCGGCACCGGAGCACCAGGTTCAGCTGATCACGGATTTTCAACGTTTCCTCGCGGACTACCCGAGCGACGATCAGGGGCGTCTGGCGCGCGCCTATTTGGCGTGGATTTTGGTGTACGCAGGGGATTTGTACGAGGCGCGGCAACTGATCGAGGCGACGCGGCGCGGCCCCCCTGGAGCCGCCAACGACTTTGCGGCGATCGCCGAAGCGGCGCTACTCGTCGAATACGGTCAACCCCACGAGGCATTGAAGCTGCTGCGTCCACTGCAGGGCAAGGTGATTGATCCCGTCGAACGTTTCTTCGCCAGTCAACAGCTGGTTGCCTCGGCCATGGCAGCCAACCTGTACGCAGAGGCATTGACGCACATGGTGGATTGGATCGTGCAAGCCAACGTGGTGAGACGAGATGCCGTACGGGAGGCGGCGCGAGGCCAATTGGAGCGCGTGCCGCGACGTTACCTCGAGCGGGCTTTGACGACGCTAGCCCCGAGCTCGGATGCGGCGAGCGACCCTGTCCGGCTATCTGAACAACAATGGTTGTACGATGCCATCGTCGCTCGCTTGGGTGCCATTGCCGTGAGACAGCGAGACCGCGCCTTGGCCAAGCGCGTGTTGGACGCCAATCCCAGTTTGGACAGCGTGTCCGCGGATCTCGCCGCCCTCGTTCACTTGGCTACCGGAGTAAGTGAACGCGCAGCGGTAACGGGTCGAACAGCGGGCGTGCTGCTCAACCTAGGCAGCGACGCGAGTCGACGCCGCTCCAATCAGGGCGCTACCGGCTTCTCCTTGAGCCTCGAGTTCCCCGATCAAGATCCGTCGGCGACGGACGTCGACATCGTCTTTGGCGACGATTCCGTGCAGCTCGAGCAGGGTTTGGCGGAACTTGCAGCAGCCGGGGCATCGCTATTGCTGACCGGCTTCACTGCCCGTGATGCAACGATTGCGGCGCGCTTCGCCGCCCGCGAGCGCATCCCCGTTCTGCTGTTTCACCCCCCGGAACTCGAATCATCCTACGCCTTCGTGCTCGGCCACGACACGCGTCAACTGCCTGCCCCAAAGCAGCCGACGTCGAGCATCATGGTGTCGGAAGCCATGTGTGCGCTTTCCCAGAACGCACCCACGCACGAGGTTTTTCCGATCCCGCAGTGGGTCGCCGAGGAAAAGCAGGCGCTGTACCTGTTGGGTGACGGCGCTTGCACGAAGCGCTTGCTTGCGGAGCTGCGTTCGAGCGGTTTCGAGCCGGAGCTCTGGTTCGGATTGGAGGCTGCGCACCTGTGGCCGGGCACGGGCGGCCGCTTCCATACCATCACGAGCGGCCGCTTCCCTCTCACCAAGGGCTCCTCCAAAGCCGCCGATGACCTGAGTCGACGTTTGGGCCATAGCCCCACGTGGTACGAAACCCTAGGTCGCGATGCGTCGGTGGTGGTCCGCGAGGTCTTCGACGCGTTGCCTAACGTGACCCTACAGGATGATGACGAAGTAGCTCACTACCATACCCAGATTGTCGAACGCTTGATGACCTTCCACAGCGACGAGTTATGGTCTAGCAATAGCGGCAGCTTCGATGGGCGCCGCCAGTTGAAACGCGACTTCATGTGGCAATGAATGCACTCCGCCATGACTTCCCTCGACGATGTAGTTTCAGACGTGATGCTCGAGCTCGACTTACCCTGTCGCCGCTCGACACTGCACTTGGCGAAACGCATCGCCAAAGTCAGTGTGGCGGGCGACCTGATTGTGCTTCAGGGGCCACTTGGCGCTGGAAAGACGTTCTTCGTGCGCGGCATGGCACGCGAACTGGGCCTACCGGCGCACGAGCCGGTCACCAGCCCCACCTTCGCCTTGGTTCAGGAACTGCCGACCCATCCGCCGCTCGTGCACGCGGACCTGTTTCGCTTAAAAAACGCGGCCGAGGTGGCGGATCTGGGGCTAACTGCCGCACGCGAGCAGGCCGTAGTCGTCGTCGAGTGGGGTGAGACGTACGTGCGTGAGATGGGAGGCGACGCCCTGTTGATCCAACTCACTCGCAGCCCCAAGCGCGCGAAGTTGAGCGCCACCGGTCCAACCGCCACACAGCGCTTGGCGCAAGTGAGTGCGCTTTTGCCGTTGCCGGTTCCCGCACGTCTGCGGCAATGATGCGTCTGATGCCGCTTCACGCCGCTTACGCTTCCCCCGCCGCAGCTGTATGCGATCCAGCCAGGAGCACCGCCCGCTGGAGCCTGCTCCACGCCACACTAGTGCTGTTCGCGCTAGCGGCCAGCGTTTGGTGGGAGGCGCCGTTCATTCTTGCCGTCTGCGCATTCGGCTCGTTCGCCTGGTACGGCCTACAAATGCGCGGCAGCTGGACCCCGGAGGGACGGTTCGGCGCCGCCAACGGGGTAACGACCGTGCGCCTTGCAGCATGTCTGTTCATGCTCGGCAGCTACACGTCACTACCACCCCTCTACCTCACGCTCGGTGCCCTTGCCGTCCTGCTCATGGACGGCCTCGATGGCTACCTCGCTCGTAAACAGCAGACCACCGGCCTGTATGGGGCCACGTATGACGTCGAGGTAGACGCGATTTACACCGCTATGCTGGCCCTGCTGCTGGTTGCCCTGAAGGATGTCGGTGCCTGGGTGGTTCTGGTCGGAGCGTGGCGCTACGTTTACCAGCTCGTCACTTCGTACGTGCCCCCGCGTCGACATCCCGCCAGCAGCACGGTGTTCGGGAGGTGGTGTTACGGACTGAGCGTCGTTGGGATGGCCGTGTCATTGACTTTACCCAGCACTCTGGCAACGACACTGGCAGGCGTTGCGACCCTCGTCACGAGTGCCTCTTTCCTCACGTCGTTTTGGCAGCGTTATGCGCCGACGCGGCTGGGAGCCGGGACATGAGTCGAGGCTCGACGCAAGATGCTGGTGGGAATGCGTACTCGATGGTGCGCTACCTGCTTTCGAAGCAACCCCTCGATGATCGTTCCCTCAACTCCCACGTCCTTCGCGCTCTCAGCGATTGGTTGGGCAAGCAGCACTCGCCGCGCATCCTCGAGATAGGAGCGGGGGTAGGAACCATGATCACGCGCTTGGTCTCTACAAACGTACTCAGCCGTGGGCACTACGCTTTACTCGATGCGGACGCTCACAGTTTGGCCGCTGCCCGTGAACATTTGACGGAGTGGGCGCTGGCGCGACAACTCGTGGCGCTGTCGACCGAGGGGGAGTTGGGGCTGCAGCTACGGGGAGCAGACGTCGACATTAGCGTTGAGTTCATCGAGGCAGACGCGGCGAGATTTTGCGTTTCCGACGGGCAACCGGGGTTCGATTTGTTGGTGGCCAACTCGGTGCTCGACCTGATGGACTTGAACGTCGCGCTACCGGCACTTTGGCGCCTGTGCAATCCACACGCAGCCTACTGGTTTACGCTTAATTTCGATGGTGAGACCATCTTTCTTCCCGAGCATGCCCATGATGCGCCGATCATCGCCGCCTATCATGCCACGATGGATGAACGGGTCGTCGACGGCCGTGCCTCGGGCCACAGTCAGACGGGCCGACGACTGCTCCAAGCGCTCCTCGAAGGCGCCACGAGCGTCGTGGAAGCGGGAAGCTCAGACTGGGTGCTCTTTCCCCAACGCGGAACGTACGTCGGCGACGAGCGCTACTTCCTCGACCACATCCTACACTTCGTAGAAGAAGCCGTACGTACGTCAGCCGCAGTCTCGCCCGACACCCTCCTGTCGTGGCTGCAAGCGCGGCGGGCTGACTTGGCAGCTGGGCGCCTCACGTACATCGCGAAACAGATGGACGTGTTTGGGTTGGCACCGCCTTCGGAAGCGCGCCAACTAACGACCACCGATTAACAGACGATTTACCATGTCACTCAGTCGCCCGCTCCCCTTTCCCGCACTGGACGCTTGCCCACCAGTCGCCGAGTTGCCGCCAGAAGTCGCGAGCACGCTTCTGGCCGAGGGTATTGCCGTGTCCCAAGTCGATGCCGACCGTCTTGGGCAGTTCGTTCAATTGGTCCTAGCGGGCAATGCCCTTACCAATCTCACGGCGTTGCGCACCCCGCAAGCGGTGTGGGAGGGCCTGATCCTCGACTCGCTGCGGTTGGTCCCCTTGCTTGGCCACCTTGCCCCCGCGAGCCAGATTGTCGACGTGGGTTGCGGGGCTGGGTTTCCGGGACTGCCCCTCGCCTTGCTGTTTCCTCAGCTGGAGTTCACGCTCGTGGATGCCACAGCGAAAAAGGTCGCCTTCGTCGAACACGCTCGGCATCAATTGAAACTGCCGAACGTGACGCCGATATGTGGTCGCGCCGAACAACTGACGGCAGCCAGTGACGATCCCAAGCGGCGTGGCCCTTTGCGCGAGCGCTTCGACTTGGTGACGGCACGAGCCGTTGCGCCGTTGCCGTTGTTACTGGAGCTGTGCGTCCCCTTCGCTAAGGCGCCCCAAAGCGGCAATCCGGGCGGGCGTTTGCTGCTCGTAAAAGGTGAACAAGCAGAACGCGAACTGGACGAAGCCACGCGAGCTATCCAGCTCCTGGCCGTAGCCCACCTCGAGACGCGGACGACCCCGAGCTCGAGACTGCTCTCGTTTCAGAAGCTGCGGCCCACCGACGCCCGCTTCCCGAGGCCGAACGGGGCGCCAAAGCGCAATCCGCTATGACCAGGGTCTGCCTCAGTCATGACCCTGCCAGTCACTCCGACGCCATCTCGTTTTCGATCATGTAGCGCAGCATGTCGCGCGTCGTGAGGATCCCGACGAGTTCCCCCACCTCATCGACCACCGGCAGCGAGCTGAAGCTCTCCTGGATGAGCAACTTCGCCGCCTTGAGCAACGAGTCGCGGGGTCGCAACGTCACCAGCGCCTTCTCCATCACGTCACCCGCCGTGCGCTCATCGCCACTTACATCGACGCTCGAATCGGGAAGCCCGTGGTCGGGTACGCCCAGCCCGATGCGCAACAGATCGGAGGTGCTGATGATGCCGACGAGCTTGCCCTTTTCGAGAACCGGGATGTGATGTACGGGATGATCGCGCAGCAGACGCTGCACCAGCGCCAGGGGATCCCCCACGTCCGCCGTCAGCAGATGGTCCGCTGTCATTACGAAGGAAACGGTTCGCTCTTTTAGCATGTGATCACCTCTTCTCGCTTCCCCGGGGTGCAACGCAAGGGCAGCGCTCGCTTCCGCCCCCGCGGCGCAAACGACAGTTAGCACATTTGCCGCATCGTGAGCGCTCCGTTGAAGCCTCCGTCGCGATGGCTGATCCCCGTGCGCGCGGCAAGCGCGAGCAGAGCTAGCCGCGATGGGCTGCGCTCCGATGCGACACGCGCGGCGTGGCCCCGCGAACCACCCCGGTTTCCAGCACGTTTCCCGATCCAGGAAAGTCGCAGTAGGGGTGTCCGAGAAACGTTCAGTTCATGTCCTGGCAACACGCCCACAGCAGGGTTAGTGGAGTGAATGCCGCTCCGTTTGTGCAAGTCGCAGAGATATGGGCGCCGCGCGCCGACTCTGCAAACCTTCATCTCCTCGCTGGGAGCTACGGGCCTCATGTCGAGTTCTACGAAATTAGTCGGCAACGCAGCTTCAGTCCGGGCGAGGGCCTGCCCGGACGCATTTGGCAGAGCGGCCAAGCCGTAGCCTTGAATCACTTCCGTGGGGGGTCGGGGTTCCTGCGGGCCGAGGCCGCGGCGCGCTCGGGACTAGCCGCCGGAGTGGGCTTCCCCGTCTTCCGGGGCGGCCAAGTGGCAGCTGTGGTCGTGCTTCTATGCGCCGGTCCCGAAACGGCTCGCGGAGCGTTCGAGGTATGGGAGCCGAGCGCCGAAGCGGAGGCGTTGCGCTTGCAGTCGGGGTACTACGGCGCGTTCGACGGCTTTCGGCGGGTGAGCAGTGCCGTACGCTTCGAGGCTGGCGTCGGGTTGCCGGGTAGGGCTTGGAAAGAGCGCTTCCCGGAAGTGCTGAGCGATGTGTCTCACAGTGATTCATTCGTCCGGGCGGCGGCCGCCGTGACGTACAATCTGTCGACGGGTCTAGCCTTTCCGGTCACCGCTCGTGGTGAGGTTCAGTCGGTAGTTGTCGTGCTGGCAGCGCGCGGAACGCCCCTTGCACGCGCTGTCGAGATCTGGAAGCCCGACGCCGACCGTGGGCTCGTGCTGCACGCGGCCGAGTATCAAGACGGCGATGCCCTGAAATTACAACACGGCAGTCGCCGCGCCTTGGGCGAAGACCTAGTCGGCAGGGCCTACGCTCAGCGTTTTCCTCAAGTCGTGCATGGGCCAGAACTCGTTTCTGAGCTCATCGCCGGCGACGTGAGACAAGCGCGCGTCGACCGCGGCATCGCCCTTCCCATCCTCGACGGTGATCACCTCCAGGCGATCGTTTCTCTCATCAGTTGAAGTGCCTATGTCTAGACCTGCCATGCCTCCCCACTTGGACGACGACGTCAGCAGTTACGAGCAAGCACATCAATCTGGGCTGACCGCCGCTCGGCAGCTGTCAGAGGTGGCACCGCTGTCGGGGCGCCAGCGGGCTTGGCTGAGCGGCTTTTTCGCCGGGATGTTGGCGGATACGCACAGTGCGCCCCAGCACTCAGAGCCGTGTTCACTCGACTACTCTCGACCTGGCGACGAGCTCACCGCGCAAAAGGCTTGGCCGCAGGCGCTCGAATCCCCGGCGCTACCTCGCGCACCTAAGCCGGTAAGCGATTCATCCGTCACCCGCCTACGAACGGCCTCCGAGGCGAATTCAGGGACAGCGCTCGATGCCGCTCAACCGTCGCCCGCAGCCGTTCTCGCTCAGGACGCCGTCGACAAGGACGCAACGTTGCTGCACGCGACGGGCTCTGTGTTTCACCCCGCCGAGACGACGGTGCACATGCGGGCGGCACTGGCTACAGCGGCCAGGCGAGTCAAAGGCGCGTCCCACGCGTTGGAGGAAGCGCCCAGCAAGTATTCGGCGGACAACCCCTTTGCGGCAAGAATCATACAGCTCTCGCCCAGCCAGCCACGTAACGCCAGCGTGTGGCGAATGGTGCTGGATGTTGAAGGGAGCGGCTTGCGTTGCCGCCCCGGTGATCAGCTCGGGGTCGTGCCCAGTAACGACCCCGACTTGGTGAGAAAGCTGCTCCGCCGCCTAGGCGCCAAGGGGCAAGAAAATGTCACGACCGCGCGCGGAACCGGGCCAGCTTGGCGTGCCTTGCTCGAGGAGTTCAGCATCAGCAACGTGACCAATCAGATGCTGACTTTGTTGTCGGGTACCACCCGCAATCCTCACGAAGCGGCCACCCTCGAAGCCATGGCAAGTTCCCCCGAACCATTGGAAGCTACCCTGCCGGCGCTACTGCGCCGCTTCCCGGGAGCCAAACCGTCGCTCGATGCCTTCGTCAACGCGCTCAGTCCGCTGCTCCCCCAGTACTTTCCTCTAGCAACGTCGCGTTCACGCCACGCTGACGCGCTCGAAGCGCTTGTCGTGCGCGCCGCCCACGAAGCTCGGGGCGTGGTGCATCAACTCGGTGCCGAGAAGCTCACGGTCGGCGACTGGCTGCCAATTTTCGTGGATTGCCGCATCGAAGGCCATCCTCCCTCCGAGAGCGCCGCGCCGGCGATTCTGCTCGCCCCCGGTGCCGGCACCGCCAGCGCCTTCGCCTTTTTGGCCGAGCGTGCCGCAACCCGGGGCTCGGGGCGAAACTGGTTGTTCACCAGCCCCGTGCTCGGAGAGCCGACCGTTCCCTACGCCGACCAGTTCGCAGCGTGGCAGACTTCACGCGTACTGACACGGCTGGATGTGGCTGCGAGTGAGGATCTAGGCCGCCGCTTCTTGGAACAAGCGGAAATGGTGCAGGCGTGGATCGTGGACGGTAGCTACGTGTATGTCTACGCCGATCGAGCCACCTGCACCAAACTTCAGGCCGCGCTGGCACAACTGTTGATCGTACGCGCGCGCATTTCGGAAGAAGAAGCGTATGCCCGGCTCGCCGCTATGCGCGCCAGCGGACAATTGCGCGTGGTGACCACGCAATAGCAACGCGCACGCACTTGCTTGTGTCGTCGACGTTTCCGAAACCCAAAGCAGACATGCTTTTCGCGGGACTCGACACCATCGAGACACAGACGGTGCCGGACACTGAGCGGGCCAATCAGCCAGGAGGATCGTGTCATGAACGCACCGCACTACTCTCGTCCCACCATCGTCGTCATCGGCAACGGCATGGTTTGCCAGCGCTTCTGCGAACGCCTGCGTCAGTACGAAAGCTCCAGATCACGCGTCGTGGTGTTCGGTGAAGAATGTCGCCCCGCCTACGACCGCGTCAAGCTTACGAGTTACTACGAGAAGGCCTCCGCCGACGAACTTCTCATGGAACCTGTGGCTTGGTACGAGGAGCACGAGATTGAGCTACATCTGAGCGAGCGCGTGGTCGCGGTCGACGTGCAGCGCAGCTTGGTCGTCACCTCGAGCGGTCGCACGGAAAAGTACGACCAATTGGTTTTTGCCACAGGCTCGTCCGCTTTCGTGCCTCCCATTGCAGGGACGGACCAGCCCGGGGTGTTTGTCTATCGAACGATCGAAGATTTGGATGCCATCCGCGACTACGCTCATCATTGCGGACACGCTACGGTCATGGGCGGGGGCCTGCTGGGACTGGAAGCCGCCAAAGCCGTGCATGACATGGGTCTGCGTACGACCGTGATCGAGATGGCGCCGCGCTTGATGCCGCGGCAACTGGACGCCATTGGCGGACGCTTGCTCAAAGAACGTATCGAAGCGCTCGGCATTGAAGTGCTCACCGATTTCGCCACCAAAGACATCGTGGGACGAGAGCGCGTGCAAGCCGTTCGCACGCAATCCGAGGACTGCTTGAGTACGGACATGGTGGTCATCTCAGCCGGCATTCGCCCGCGCGACGAGTTAGCGCGAGAAGCGGGAATTGCCGTCGGACCGCGCGGAGGGATCGTGGTCGACGATCAGCTGAGCACGAGTGTTCCTCACGTGTATGCGATTGGCGAGTGCGCCCTGCATGCGGGCATGACTTATGGTCTAATTGCTCCGGGCTGGGAAATGGCTGACGCCCTGGCCAAGCGTCTCACCGGAGGCGATGCCTCATTTGCGGGCGCCGACATGTCGACCAAGTTGAAATTACTAGGTGTCGACGTAGCCAGTTTCGGTGACGCCTTCGCGGACGAAGCCGGGGGCAAGACGATCGTTTACCAAGACTTGGTTTCTGGCATCTACAAGAAGATGGTGCTCGACAGCGAGGGTAAGCGGCTCGTGGGCGGCATGCTCGTCGGCGACGCCGACGACTACGCCACGCTGTTGTCGGTGGTCAAGTCTGGGGGCGAACTGCCCGAGCAGCCCGAGACGCTCATATTGGGAGCGCGCGGCGCAGCAGAACTCGAGTTGGGAGAGGCCGCTCAAGTCTGCTCGTGTAACAACGTCAGCAAGGGAGACATCGCCACCGTCGTCCGCTCCGGGCAATGCGCCAGCGTCGATGCCGTGAAAGCATGCACTAAGGCAGGAAGCGGATGCGGCGGATGCGTGCCTTTAGTTACCAATATCATCAATCTGGAACTCACCAAGCTCGGCAAGAGCGTGAAGAGTGACTTGTGCGAACATTTCGCGTTCACCCGTCAAGAACTGTATCACATCGTCAAGGTCAAAAAGATCCGCACGTTCGCCGCACTCATTGCAGAGTGTGGCCAGGGCCTGGGATGTGAAGTCTGCAAACCGGCCGTGGCTTCCATTTTGGCTAGTACCCACAACGAGCCCATTCTCGAGCATGCACCGCTGCAAGATACCAACGATCGCTTCTTGGCCAACATCCAGCGCCAGGGCACGTATTCGGTCGTGCCGCGCATTCCGGGTGGTGAGATCACTCCGCAAGCACTGATAGCCATTGGAAAAGTGGCCGAGAAGTATCAGTTGTACACCAAGATCACCGGCGGTCAGCGCATCGATCTGTTCGGTGCTCGCGTCGACGACTTGCCCGACATTTGGGAGGAGTTGATCGCCGCTGGACTCGAGAGTGGCCACGCCTATGGAAAGGCGCTGCGTACGGTAAAGAGCTGCGTGGGCTCCACGTGGTGCCGCTATGGCGTGCAGGATTCCGTCGGTTTCGCCATCCGCGTGGAGAACCGGTACAAAGGGATCCGGGCCCCGCACAAGTTGAAGTCCGCCGTCAGCGGCTGCGTGCGTGAGTGCGCCGAAGCACAGTCGAAGGACTTCGGGTTGATTGCCACAGAGAAGGGCTGGAACCTCTACGTCTGCGGCAACGGTGGGGCTCAGCCGCGCCACGCCGACTTACTAGCGAGCGATCTGGATGAGGAAACCGCGATTCGCTACATCGACCGATTTCTGATGTACTACATCGCTACTGCTGATAAATTAACGCGCACCGCGCGCTGGCTAGAGGGGTTGGAAGGCGGCCTGCAACACCTCAAAGAGGTCGTCATCGACGACAAGCTCGGGATTGCGGCAGCTCTCGAACAAGACATGCAACACCTGGTCGCCAGCTATCGCTGCGAGTGGACCGAGGTGGTCGAAAACCCGGCGCGCCGTGCGCAGTTTCGGCACTTTGCTTCCGATGAAGCGGTCGATGATTCCCTGGAATGGGTCGCGCAGCGGGGGCAGAAGCGCCCCGCTGACTGGGATACCGGAGCGCGATCAGAGGTGAAGCCAAAGCGACGTCTCACCGTTTTGTCGACGCAGTGGGTCGACGTGGGCCCCGTCGAGCACTTCGTCGAGGAGGGAGGTCGGGCCGTGAAGTACGGTGACGTGCAGCTGGCTGTGTTTCACATCCCATCCACCGGAGCCTTTTACGCCACTCAGAACGTGTGTCCCCACAAGAAGGACATGGTGCTGTCTCGCGGCATCGTAGGCGACGCTTCCGGGGTCCCCAAGGTCGCCTGTCCCATGCACAAGAAGACCTTCAATCTCCAAGACGGTACTGGTTTGAGTGACACCAACTTCCGTATCCAGACGTTCCCAGTCCGCGTGGCAGAGGGTCGTGTCCTCCTTGAACTGCCGGATTCACGTTCGACGCAGGCGCTGATCGATGCGGCGTGCAACGGCACGTGCGATGAGCAGCACCACCTGAACGAAGCAGCTCCCGCGGCTGAGTGATGAGCACTCACGTCGCCAGCGTTTCCGGTGTAGTCGTACTGTCCCGGAAACGAAAGGGCTCTTCGTAAAAGACTTGGCCGTTTCATGTGGGTCTCAACTCAACACGAATACGTGGAGTCATTTCGCCACGTTTTCTAGGTGTTCAGAAAGCGTTCGAGGTAACTCAGCGAGCGTTGACGGCGGCGCAACAGGGGTTGCAGCATGGCAGGCATACGGGCTGTCGCATCGAGACCCGCTTCAGCAAGCCCGTCAAACGCGAACTTACCTCGGAGATTCCATGCAGCGTTCTTTCCCTTTGATGCTTGTTCTCACGGCCTTTGCCGCGCCCGTCTGGGCTCAGGCCCCGGTCGCACCGACGACTCCAGCGCCCACTCCGCCTGCCCCCGCACCCAGTCCGGCGCCGACTCTGCCTCCAGGGCCCACTCCACCAACCCCCACTCAGCCCCCTACTCAGCCGCCGACCCCGGCTCCGCCGACCCCAACTCAGCCGCCTGCTCCTGCGCCCGGCTCTGTGGCGCCCGAGGAAGCGACCGCCCCGCGGTCCGGGGTTGAGGCTAGCAGCGGTGGCTCGGTGCAAGGGGCCGCTCGCGCAGATACTGGACACGACGCCGATTCGGCAGCGGGTGGGGACGTCGATCCAGCTCCGGTACCCATCGCGCGCGGGTACGCACCGCCCCCGCCCCCCGTTGCCTTGCAACATGAAGCGGGTTCGATTGCGCTCATCCCTTCTGGATCGATGTTCACTCGCTACGAAATCCGCGAAAACTACGAAGACATTGGAGCCAGCCGCGGCCGCTTCCTCGAGGGCGATGGCGTAGCCGCGCGCATGCGCTTCGGGTTTCGCACGAGCGACATCGACCTCGGGGATGGAGGTCACGTGTCCGTACAGTTCACGCCCCAGGCCAGTGGCTTTTGGGGCTTGATGCCGCAGCAATTGGCAGACGCTGATCTCGGCTTGCACGCTGGCTTCATCCACTATGTGCCTGGCTCTGCCTTCGCCCTCGATATAGGACGACTCGTGTTGAGCTACGGCGATGCGCTGGTGATCGGGGATGTCGATTGGCACGAAACGGGTCGTTCATTCGACGGGGCTCGCGGACGTTTCACCATTTCCGACGGCGCTTGGCTGGACGTGATCTTCACTCAGTTGAGCGAAGGCCGTGGCACGAGTGACACGGACATTGGCGCGGGGGATACCTACTTCGGCGGGGTCTACGCGAGCATCGGCAAGGCCTTGGGCATGCAGGCGGACCTGGATCCGTATCTGTTGCTCAACCTCGCACCAGCGACCGATGTCGTGAACGACATGGGCGAAGTGGTGCCTCGGGATAGCGCCGCCCAAGGCACGGTCGGAGTACGCCTGAAGGGGGACCCCGGTGTCGTCGATTACCGCGCCGAAGCCGGATTGCAGTTCGGGACCCGTTCGCTTGCGCCCGAGACGCCCGTGCTTGCCTATCACGTCGACGCCGAGCTCGGCGTCAAGGTACCGAGTGCAAAGTTGCGCGTCGCTGTCGAAGGATTCTACGCGTCAGGCGACGACCCAACGACTGAGGACAACGAGGCCTGGGACCAACTGTTTCCGACTGCACACAAGTGGCTCGGCCTGATGGACGTCATCCCGGCACGCAGCAACATCGCCGGCGGGGTCTTTCACATCAGCTATGCGGGTTTACAGCCCGTAACTTTCGTCGGACAAGCACACGTGTTCGCCTCCACGGCTGACGTTGCATTGCCCGCCGATGAGGTACTGGAAGCTGGTTATCGCGGCTCCGAGATCGATCTCGGTATCGTCGTCGCTCTAGGCGGCAGCCTGAAGCTGCGCACGCTGTACGGCGTGTTTCTACCGGCATCCGAGGGTTGGGCCGACGACCGCGCCGCTCACTATTCGGAGACCGAACTGCGCTTCGACTTCTGAACGCGGCGCATCGAACCGCGCTTCCGGGGGGGCGTCCCCGGCTCGGACATTGTTTGACCTCGCGTAGCGTCACGGACTAGCCCCCGACACCATGTGTCGCCCATACTGCGGCCATGGTGTCGGACTTCTGGCAACTCGCTTCCCCATGGGCGCGTGTCTTACTGCTGCTAGCCGTCCTTTCGGTGGTGGCATGGCTAACCCTACGCGCACACCATAGGCTCGATACCCGGCGACGGCGGCGCCGGGCCCATGGCGCGGCGACGGCAGAAAAGGACGCCGTCGCCTTATTGCAAAGCCATGGCTACCGCGTGCTGCAAACCCAGGTGGAACAGCTGTGGCAGGTAAGGCGCGGCACTGACACCATCCAAGTGCGACTGCGCGCTGACGCTCGCGTGAGCCGCAACGGCCGCCAATTCATTGCAGAAGTAAAGTCCGGCTCGTTGAGCGCCAACGTCCGCCACGGTCCCACGCGCAGACAACTGCTGGAATACGCCGTGGCCTATCGCACGAGTGGCGTCCTCCTCGTCGACATGCACCAGAGGCGCATCGACGAAGTCGTGTTCACCCACCTCGACAGCGCACCCCGCACCTAAACATCACTCGGCGTCGACCCCCCCCCGTTGCCAACCCCCCCAGGTCGCCCGTGGTTTTTGGCCAGACCAAGCGAGGTTGGCGGCGAGTCGGCATCGACCCACCACCCCTCCTCATGTCGCCCATAGGTCTTGCCCCGAGAATCGGCGGCGACCCGCCAATCCCCCCTCAGGTCGCCCGTGGTTTTTGGCCAGACCAAGCGAGGTTGGCGGCGAGTCGCGCGGAGCCGACTCCTGTCGGCGAGCACGCTCGACGTCAAGATCGCGCAGGGATCGCCAAAAACCACGCGACCTGCCGCTCGACGTCAAGATCGCGCAGGGATCGCCAAAAAACACGCGACCTGCCGGTCG
>CAZNZA010000060.1:0-9230 GCA_964577325.1 uncultured Polyangiaceae bacterium | reverse complement strand
CGCTCGACGTCAAGATCGCGCAGGGATCGCCAAAAAACACGCGACCTGCCGGTCGACGTCAAGATCGCGCAGGGATCGCCAAAAAACACACACGCGACCTACGCGATGCTGGCGCTGAGAGTGAGCATGCGTTCGATGGGCAATCGCGCTGCCTGACGCAGGCCTTCGTCCATGAGCAGTTCGGGGCGATTGTCCCGCAACGCGAGATAGATCTTCTCGGGCGTATTCAGTCGCATGAAGGGACATTCGTTGCAGTGACACGAGTCGCTTTCGGGAGGTGCGGCGAGCAACGTCTTGTTCGGGGCGCGCTTCTGCATCTCATGCAAAATACCAGGCTCGGTCACGACGATGAATTCGTCCGCCGAATCGTGCTGCACGAAGTCGAGCAGGCCGGAGGTCGAGCCAATGTAGTGCGCCATGTCGAGCAACGACTCCTCGCATTCCGGATGCGCGATGACTTTCGCTCGCGGGTGCTTTTGCTGCAGCGCGATGAGTTTGCGCTGACTGAACGTCTCGTGCACGATGCAGCTGCCCGGCCACAGCACTAGCTCGCGCCCGGTTTGCTTCATGACGTAGCGACCGAGGTTCTTGTCCGGAGCAAACAGCAAGGTTTTGTCCTTGGGCATCGCCTCGACAATCTTTACGGCGTTGCTCGATGTCACGATGTAGTCGGACAAGGCCTTCACCTCAGCCGAACAATTGATGTAGCTCAGGGTGATTGAATCGGGATAGCGTTGCTGCCAACGGGCGAAGCGATCGGCGGGGCAGCCATCTGCCAACGAACAGCCAGCTGCCATGTCGGGCACGAGTACTGTGGCTTCCGGGTTGAGGATCTTGGCGGTTTCCGCCATGAAGTGGACCCCAGCAAAAAGGATCACTTCCGCGTTGGCAGCTTTAGCCTGCCGCGCCAACTGAAGCGAGTCGCCGACGAAGTCAGCCAGTTCCTGGATCTCACTGTCTTGATAATAGTGAGCCAACAGTACCGCATTGCGTTCGCGCTTCAGACGACGGATCTCCGCGTCCAGGTCGAGCGCTGTCAGAGCGGGGTCGTGAAAAGAGACGGCTTGGGTCACCGTGCAAACCTAATGCGCAGCCCCCCCGCGCGCAACGTCGATGAAAGGCGCCCGCTCGATGAAAAGCGCCCGCTCGAGATACCGGGACGGGTCTACGACTTAGGTCAAAGCGTCGGCTTCGCCGCTAGGAACGGCTTGGGCGAAGCGTTCTTGAAAGTGCTGTGCCGACAAGGCTTGCGCTAAGTCGAGCTCGAAGTCTGGAACCTCTTGCGGAACCAGTTTGCCCAACATCTCTTTCAGCTCGCGCTGACTGAGTCCACCCTCGACCAACTCCTGCTCGGAGAGCTGACCCGAAGCGGAAATCCCTTCCCCGCTAACCTTCAACAGACGACGCAGCGCCTCGAGCTCCATGCGACTCAAGCTCGCACCACACACGTCATAGTCGATCCACGCCTCGTAGCTCATGGGCGCGACGCGCTTGAGCATGCCAGCCATCACACGTCCGTACGCCTGAATCTCCCACTGGGCGTGGGGGTCGATGCGCAGCGTCAAGAAGTGCAGCAGGTTGTGCAAGTCTATCTTCCAGTACCACTGCGTGTACGTGGACAAAGGCAAGTCGATGCGCGCCAGCTCGCGCGCTATCTCCTGCCCCGTCAACCACTCGTAGTTGGCGACGCTGGCGTCGCGACCGCTCTGCCAGCGGTTTTTCGCCTCGAGGTACTGCTCGGCGGTGACCGCGGAACCGCTGCGTCCCTGATTGTTTTGAGAGCTCTGGGTTTGGAGCTGCTCGGCCTCCGGCGTGTAGAAGAGCATGGGCATCAAGCTATAGCGGCCCGAGTACTCGTTGACGTTGGCGGTGCGGTGGCGGATCCATTGGCGCGCAATGAACATGGGCATGCAGCAGTGGAACTTGAGCTCGACCATCTCGCTCGGCGTCGTGTGCTTGTGGCGCCGCAAGTAACGGATCAGGCCGCGGGTCATGCTGGCTTTGCGCGTGCCATACCCGTAGCTGACGCGCGCCGCACGTTCGATGCTTTCATCGTTACCCATGTAGTCGACGAGCGAGACGAATCCGTGGTCGAGCACCGGAAAGTAAAGGCCGAGGATTTCCTCAGCAGCCGGCGCCACAGGGCGGCGCGTTGCGTGCGAATCTGCCATGCGGGGGGTTTCGCGCAAACCGGCCGCCGAGTAAAGCGCCCACTGAAGGGACTGCACGTCGGACGGGCGGTAGCGCCGGATGATGACGAACCAGCGCTCGGAGTGCTGCGGACGAGAGCGCGAACAGCCCGCCGTCTTGGGTCGTGATTGCGTGCTCCTTTTGGCCCAGCTAGGGTCCGGCCTTGACCATGCGCCCCCTTTTCTTTGGCCTGCGCGCCGCTGCGTGCGCCTGGATGGCGAGCGCCGTCGTCGGTGTGTGGGCATGCGCGCCGCTCGCCGGTCGCGGCACGCCGAGTTCCGGAGAGGAGTTTCGCCCGGCAAAACCGGCACCACTCGACCTCGAACCCGGCGCGGAAGTGCCGGCACGCTGGGTTCTGTTGCCAGAGCGGAGTGAGCCGAGCGTCGTCGTCCCCTATGACCGGGGCCGCACCGCTTACATCACGAACGGCGTGCGGGTCGTCGAATCAGCGCTCGGATCACTCGAACACGCGCGGGAAAGATTGCCGGGCTCGATCATCGACGCTTTGGAGCTGCCAGACCACCTGGGAGGCGGCTTCGTGTTCCAGTCGGAGCTCGAAGGCGAAACGGTGCTGTGGCGCTCACCGACGTGGACGGGCGAGCTTTCGCCGCTCGTTCGCCTGCCGGACCGAGCCGAGCAAGTCGTCACCGGTTTCGGCAAGCTGTATGCTCGTCTCACCGATAGCGGCGAGACCGTCGCCATCGATCCAAGCCAAGGCACGCTCTCTACCATGGAACCGTTGCCCGCAAGCCCGACCTACTTCGACCTATTGTTCCGGGACGACTGGTTCGCCGTCGCGCACACGGACATTCGCGGTGTGGTAGCGACCTTTGATGCCGGCTCCACCTGGCACCGCACCGGTCTCACCGAAGAGTCGGCCAGCTTGAGCTGGCATCCGGATGGGGTGCTGGTAACCAGCGGAGCGCAGAAGCACTTGTTGCGTACCGATGGCTCGTGGACGAACGTCGATAGTAGTTTTAGGGCTCATCCCTTTGCCGACATGCTCGAGGAGAAGCTAGGGCTCGAGCTCGAGGAAACCGCTGCCGAACCTCGGCGCCCGCGACCTTTGGGCAATCGGCCCCTCGAGGCGGCTGTATTACACGGCTGGCCCCTCGACGCTGAGCACGCAGTGCTGGCACATCGCGGCTCGCTCGGCGTCATCCAGCTCGAGACCGGCACCATCAAAAAGCTGCGCCACGATGCGTACGCGGGCGTCGAGCCCTGCGCCAGCGTGCGCTTGGGTGCAGGGGTGGGCTTCGTCTGCCTGCTCACGAACGGCAGCACTGGTATATTTTTGTTGGGTCAGGGGCTTACGCTGTTACCGGTCGTGCAGTTGCCGGCAGGTCAGCAGGTACGAAGTAGCGGCAACGGCCGGTTGGTCATCGACGGTCCGTGCCCGGCGCAGGTGGCTGCCGCCAATTCGCAGAGCGCAACGCCGGAAAGAGTGACCACATCCGCCCGTTACTGTATACTCGAGGGACTGAAAAATGGCGCCCCTGCCATGCGACCAGTGACGGTGACCGGCGACCTGGGGGCGGAACGCGTGGTGAGCCTCAGCGACGGTCGGGTGGCCATCATCGCTCCGCCGCGCTTAGGCAGCCCCGGCAGCCTCACCTTCGTTGGCGCAAGCGGCAGTCAAAGCGTGCCGTTGCGTTTCGCTCCCAAGACCGGAAGAAAGCTGCGCGAACTGGTGGAATCGGGAATGTGGCTGAAGGATCCGACCGAAGTCGCTCGCGACGCGATCGGGGTTTGGGTAGCAGGCGCCAATCGGCTCGTCGGGGTGACGATCAACGTCGAGGGAGTGATTGAGGTAGCTTCGCGAGGTGAAGCGGATTTGCGTCGCACCTACCTCAATGGTCGTCGGGCCGTGGAGGTATCGTCGGGAGAAGTCGCCTGGCAAACCCTCGATTACGGAAAGACGTGGGTCCAATTCGACGCGCCACGCAACCTGGTATCCGACAGGAGCCAGCGACGGCACGTTTTGGGCTGTTCCGAGGTCGGTTGCTCGATCGGTGAATGGCTGCGCATAGGTTATCAGCTTGCACCGCAAGCGGGCGAAGCAGGCGGGCAGGATACATCGTCGGTACAGGCCCCTCAGCGAGGCCAGGTCCCGCACGACGCCAGTGTTCCAAAAACGCTGAGTTTGCGCAATACGGCTTACTCTCAGTGGGATCTGACGTGTTACCCCAACGGGCTACAGGAAGGGCCGCAAGGCACATCGGCACGAAGCCTGCTCGCGAGCGACGCTGTCGCTCCGAGACGCGCACTAGCCACGGGGTTTCTCGCCCAACCCTTGGCCTCGCCTACGAGCGGCTCGGAAGTCGTCAGCAGCGCCAACCGTCCTTTCCTCGGTGTTCCCAGACCGCGCACGTCCGCGACGGAGTTGGCTTTCGACATGGGCGCCGATGGCGTTCACCAGTTTCGCGCCTACGTGTGGGGGCAGGACGGCGAAGCGTGGGCGCGTTCGGGGGCATGGGTGGTGCGCGTCGCGGATCGATTCTCGGTCGATGGGCTGTGGAGTACCGCCCCCACTCGGGCGCCCTGGGCAAATGTGCTAGCGACGGCTCAACTTTTCGGCGCCGACCGAGCCAACCGCTATTCGTCATCCTGGCAGCTGTCGCTCGACGCCCACGAGCGTGCAGGGGTCGTGCGGGTGTCCACGACGGGCACGGCGGAACTGCACTTCGTCGAGGACGGCAAAGCGACCATCAGCGTCGGCAATACTTCGATTGGACCGCTGTCGGGCGTAGCCAAGGTGGGTGGGGCTTGGCACATCGGCACGCAGGAAGGCGCGCGCTTCTACATCTACCGTTTGACCCAGGGCCAACTGGTGTCGATCGGAGACTATCCCCTCGGTGACGCCGTGCACGCATCGCTTCTGCGCGACGTCGAGGCGAAGCAATTAGCGTTGCTCGTGCGCGCGCCTCCGGGAACCTGGCACATCTACCCCATCACTGAACAAGGAGATGCCGAAGAGCCGCTCTTCTTCGACCGCGAGCATCTCAACCAGGAATGGCCACACTGCGATGCGGAGGAGCGGGGCTGGGTCGTGGTAAGCGGGCTGCCCTTGTCGCGATTTTCACCTTCGGGCGGCAGCGGCGTGCTGCACTTCGAGGGGGTGGAGCAAGCCTGGAAGGCCGAGGCGGTTACGGCGCGAGCCATAGTAAGTCCTAGCCACAGTTGCGTACAGGCGCTTGCGGCACGTCTCGCCTCCACGGTGGCACCCATTCCACTGCCGCAAAGACTCCCGCCGACGGCGCAGAGTATTCCCCTGACGCTGAGCGATCGATTGCATGACGTGCGGTACGGTTTTCAGTGCGTGCAATAGCGTCGTTCACTCAACGCTGAGGCGCGTACTCCGCGAGAGCGGCGCGTGCCGCTTGAGCCGCACATTGCCAAGTCGGGATGTCGCTTGCGTAAGCATGACACGCGTGCGCCATCCGCAAGCGCATGGCTTCATCCCGCAACAGTGAGTCGAGGTGCCGATTCAAGTGACCAATGTCGCCGACACGTGCCGTCAACCCGCGTGCGGGCGGCTCCAAGAGTCGAGGCACAGCTCCCACGGCATAAGCCACGATCGGCACACTGGCGCTCATCGCCTCCAACACCACGAGCGGGTTGTTTTCGCTGAGACTCGGCAACACCAAAACGTCCGCTCGCTTCAACTCGGCGGCGACGAAGTCTGGCGACTGCTGACCGAGCAAGCGCAGATGGGCCTTGTCCCGCGTGCAAGCCTGCAGCTCGCGCGCATAGGCGAGATCGACGGCCATACTGCCGATGACCGTCCACTCGAACGCAGGCTCTTGGGGCCAGGCGGTGAACACCTTCGCGGCATCGACCAGCCCCTTGAGCGGGCTAACGGCGCTTACCGAAAGGAAGCGGCAGCGCTCGCCGCGGGTTCGAGGCGGCGCTCGAAATGCCTCATCCACCCCAGGCGGACAGGTAACCACGCGGACGCCGGCCTGGGTCAGTGTGATCCGGTAGTGGTCTCCTACCAATACAACGACATCGAGCGCGGCCAGGGTAGCGAGCTCGAAAGCGGTGGGTTCGGCCGTCCCTGCGCGGCCGGCATCGGTGTGGGCGATGACCGAAGGAAACGCGTGCAGCACCATGCCTAGGCGTCGCCCCTGGTGCTTCGCGTTTAGCAGGTCCGGACCATGCGTTGGCGACAGCCATAGGCTGTCCGCAAGCACGAGCGACGTCGGTGACGTGCTGTCCAAAGCGCCACGCAAATCCGCACCAGTCACCTCGACCAGGTCCCATGCACCAGCCGCGGCCATGCGCCGGTTGTATTGGTAACCCCCAGACAAACGGCCACTCGCCGCAGGCTGAAGCAACACGCTCTGGGCGCGAACGCTGGACATGGCCTCGACTGTGTCACGACACCGCGGCGGACATACATGGTGGGTTTGACGCCTGCTTTAGGAAACAGTGGACATGGAAAAATCCCGGCGCAGCCGGGGATGAAGCGCGACGACGACCCAAAGCGAAGGGGCACTTCATCGTCCAGATCGCTGCTGCGCCGGACGATGCAAAGCGCACCAGTGAGAACTGTCGCCGCGAAGCGAGCGTCAGGGAGAGCCGTGTTACTATTCACCAACCGGCGGCAAACCGGGCATCTTCACCCTTTGGTCCTGACATGTCGCAAGCCAATCTCTTTGCTCCATACATCCGCTGCTTTTCGCTAAGCTTGACGCTGCTGCTTGCGGCCTGCAGTGCGGGCGCGCCCGCTGGCGAATCGGGTCCGCGTCAGAATCCGTCGCCGTCACCCGTAAACCCCGATGGGGTACCCGTAGGCGTCGACCCAGGCGGCTCTCCGATCATCATCGGCGAGCCGATGCCGACCGTGCCTTTAGGATGTGGCAACGGCTTGCTCAGTCCCGACGAAGCGTGCGATGACGGAAATGAAGTTTCCGGAGACGGCTGCGACGCCGTTTGTCTGCGCGTAGAGCCCGGCTTCAGCTGTGCGGTGCCGGGTGAACTCTGTCGTGAGATCGCCCGTTGTGGCGACGGCGTCGTGGCAGCGACTGAGCAATGCGATGACGGCAACACCGTGGCTTCCGATGGCTGCTCGGAGCGCTGTCGCATCGAACGCGGGAGCAGGTGTGAGGGCGAACCCAGCACCTGCTCTGACACCACGTGTGGAGATGGCGTGGTGGAAGGTGTAGAGAGCTGCGACGACGGCAATACGATGCCGTTGGATGGCTGCTCACCACTTTGCCTGCGCGAACCCGATTGCGAAGGGACGTCGTGCACCTCGGAATGCGGCGATGGCTTGGTCATCGGCGAGGAGTGTGATGACGGCAATGTGACCGCCGGTGATGGGTGCTCGGCCGAGTGCGAACTCGAGACCGGCTTCGTGTGCAGCCAAGAATCGACGTGCGAACGCGTCAACGGCGAGTGTGTGTTGCGCGTGCCGACGATATACCGCGATTTCCCCAAGTCCCATCCGGACTTCGGCGTCAACTGTAGCGCCCTCGCCCTGGGTATCGTGGAAGATGAACTGGACGCCGACGGCCGACCGGTGCTGGCAAATGGTCAGCAGGCATGCATTGAGAGCGAGGCCAGCTTCAGCCAGTGGTTCCGAGATGGTGAGCACGCGCTGACGGTGGTCGGCGACATCGTGTTGTTCGAAAAGGAACCTGGCAGCTACGTCAATCGTTGGGGAGCCAATGGTGAGCGGTGGACGGCGTGGACGCGAGAGGGCACAACGGGCCCAGATGAACAGCCTGTCAACGCTGGTATCGACTGCGAGGTCGAGCAATGCCACCAATGCTCCTGGGCACCGACGGATCCCACCCAGGTGTGCTACGGGGGCTCGCAGCTCGAGTACGACGGCAACCCCCTGTTCTTCCCGGTCGATGAGGTCCAAGGACCGACCCGAGATCAGGGCCGCGCCAAGGTTCCGGCTGAGTACGGTTACGACGCTTGGCCATGGGAAGACGAGGTGTTCGTCGATCCCCCCTTGCGCAACTTCTACTTCACGAGCGAAGTGCAGTACTGGTTCCGCTACGACGAAGACACGGCGGCTACCCTCGACTTCACCGGCGACGATGACGTGTGGGTGTTCATCAACGGCATCTTGGCCGTCGATTTAGGGGGCGTTCACACGCCCGAGGACGGCTCGGTCACCATCGACGCGCGCTCAGCAGCCCGTTTCGGCCTGCAGCCGGACAATGTGTACCGTATCACGGTGTTTCACGTAGAGCGCAAGGAAGAGGGCTCCTCCTTCAAGCTCACCTTGAGCGGCTTCGAAGCAACGCCCAGCGATTGTTCGGCCGTGTGCGGCGACGGCATTCTCAGCTTCGGGGAAGAGTGCGATGACGGCGTCAATGATGGCGGGCACGGTGAGTGCGACGTCGGCTGCAAGCTTGGGCCATTTTGCGGCGACGGTATCGTGCAAGGGACGGAACATTGTGACAACGGCCCTGGCGGCGGACCAGGATGCCCCGGCTGCCGCATCCTCCAAGTGCGCTGATTGCTTAGTAGAGCGGGTACCGCCAGTCACCAGCAGGCGTCACCGCTCAACGGCTCATTGCGGCGCTCCGTTCCGGACTTGGCAAGCCGCCGAGCCGCGCGCGGACAATCACCACCTCTTACGCTTCTTTTGGAAACTTCGTTCGGTGCTGGTTTTCTCGTCGACTCCCTTCGCGCCAGCGCGCCCCACGGACATGCAATGCATCGCGGGAGTCAGCCTTTTCGCGGGTTGCCTCGCGTTCTCGGGCTCGATGCACCGCCGAGTGGGAACTAACAGATGAGAGTACGGCGCCCGGCGCTCCTCCAATGATGATGACACCTATGCTTTCTTACCTTTCGCCACTCCGTTCTGGACTAACTCTCGGTTGCTGCTTGCTGATGCATGGCTGCGGGGCTTCGGAAGGGCCCATTCAAGGCGGCACGACGTCCGATGGCGGCGCCCAGCCTGTGCAGTCTTCCACGAACGGCTCAGGCACTCAGCAACCCGTGCGGCCCACGCCCATGCCCACGGGTCCCAGAAACAGTAGTCCCGACAGCGCGGGGCCCGGTACCGGTTCAGGCAC
>CAZNZA010000059.1:1176-30806 GCA_964577325.1 uncultured Polyangiaceae bacterium | reverse complement strand
AACGACCTGGTGGATATCGACGAAGACGGAGTAGGATTCGAGGCGTTCACATGGCGGCTCGCAACGGCAGTGGCTACCGCATGTACCGATAGCAACTGGATGATGAATGCCGCGCCGAAGGTTGCGTGTCCCCTCCCCGGGGTTTACGAGCCCCACTTTAGCCACGAGCAGAAAAAGGAAGATTAGGATCCATGCTTCATATGGTCATTGTGCGACACAGTCCGGAGTCTTGCCCTGGGCGCGAAGGTAACGAGTCGATACACCCTTGTCTCAACTCGATGGAAGCGTTGCTCAAACAGCGGGGTGTCAGAAGTGTAGGGAGATGGGCGGATCCGCCTGCCCACGTCAACTACATGGTGCTTGATGCCGCGACCGCCCACGTCATCCAAGAGGCCTTCATGGAGAGTGGCCTTTTCGCTCATACGACAGCTGAGATCCGTCCGGTGTTGAGCATGGATGGGTGACTCGGACCGTCACTGCTCGGCCCTTCGACCCCCAAACGTCCATGCTCGAACTCTCTGCGCGGGACGCCCGCCGCCTCGCCGTCATCAGTCAAGCGCTGCACACGACCAAGCCTTTTGGGATCGGCAAGCAAGCGGTGCAGCGCTGCATCGAGCATCTCGGTTACGTACAGATTGATACGATTTCGGTCATCAACCGCTCCCACCACCATACCTTCTGGACAAGGGTGCCTTCCTACACCGAAGGCGACTTGGATGCCCTGCAGAAGGAACGCAAAATCTTCGAGTATTGGGCCCATGCCGCCGCTTACCTGCCGATGCGGGATTACCGCTTCTGCCTGCCGTATATGCACGCGGTCGCTAGTGGCCAGAAGCATTGGCGCAAACCGGACCGAAAGGCCATGCGGGCCGTACTCGACAAAGTCCGCACTGACGGCCCACTCAAAGCCAAGGATATCGTAGACCCCCAAACCCGCGACAAGCGTTGGGGCTGGAACTGGAAGCCGGCCAAAATCGCCCTCGAGCAGCTGTTCATCGAAGGCAAACTGGTGGCCAGTCACCGGCAGGGATTCCAAAAAGTTTACGACTTACCGGAACGCGTACTGCCTGCTGATCTCGATACAACGATACCGACAGCCGCCGAGTTCCAGCGCTACCTCATCAAGAGTGCTCTCCGCGCCCACGGCCTAGTGGCTGAACCGGAAGTCAGCTACTTGCGCAAAGGTGCAAAAAGTGGAGTACGGGCCCAGCTTGAAGCGATGGCCGAGTCCGGTGAGATACTTCGGGCACACGTCAACGGGCAGCGGCAACTGTACTATACGTCCGCCGAGGCCATGAAAAACTTGACTACCACTCGCGTCACGAGGACCGTTCACTTACTCTCACCCTTCGACAACGCGGTAATCCAGCGCAAGCGCCTCCAACAACTCTTCGGCAGCGACTATCAGATTGAATGCTTCGTGCCACCTGCCAAAAGAAAGTTCGGCTACTACTGCCTACCCATTTTGTACGGCACCGACATCGTCGGCCGGTTGGATCCCAAGGCGGATCGCCGGTCGGGGCTGTTTATCGTCAAGGCAGTTTACCTGGAAAAGTCAGTGCGCGATGAAGCACCTTTGGTCAGCAAGCTGGCGGCGAAGCTGCGCGAAGTCGCCGCCTTCAACGGGTGCACACGCATCGTTGTGGAACCCGGCCGCAGTGAGGCCCTAGCAAAGGGCTTGGCTGCTGAGCTGGCTCGATCGGTGTAGCGGAATCTCGGGCTTGAGGATGCCGCTGATCCACGCCGCTCCCAGCCGTCCCGCAACAGGAGCGCCTCGCCGAATCCCTTGAGTATTCAAGGCTTAGGCTAGGGTCAACTGGGCAGTACCCCTCCGGGCGCGGGATCTGGTAGGCTCCTGCACGTCATTTGCGCGCCCTGCGCCGGCAAACCTCAGAGGACCCATGCAAACCGCCCAATACGATGTCACCGGCATCGGCAACGCCATCGTCGACGTACTCGCCCAGACGAGTGACGGCTTCATTCAAGAGCAGCAGCTGCCGAAGGGAGGGATGACGCTCATCGATGCCGAGCGCGCCAGAGAACTTCATCAGAAGCTCGGCGCCTGTCTCGAGAGATCCGGTGGCTCCGTCGGCAACACCATGGCCGGCATTGCTTCCCTCGGCGGTCGCGGCGCGTACATCGGCAAGGTGGCCGACGACGCTTTAGGTCACGTATTCACTCAGGACATGCAGCGTGTAGGAACCTCATTCACGACGAAAGCCCTGTGCAACGGGGTACCGACGGCGCGCTGCCTCGTGCTCGTGACCGCGGACGCTCAACGCACCATGGCCACGTACTTGGGAGCTTGCGCGGAGCTGTGCCCAGAAGACGTGGACGAGCGCCTGATCAGCGATTCCATCATCACGTACCTGGAGGGTTACCTGTGGGATCGTCCCCACGCCAAAGAGGCGTTCATCAAAGCTGCGCGGGTCGCGCACGAAGCAGGGCGGAAAGTCGCCCTTTCCTTGTCGGACGGTTTCTGCGTCGAACGTCATCGGTCGGAATTTCAGGCTCTGATTGCCGAGCACGTCGACATTCTATTCGCCAACGAACACGAGATACTCTCGCTCTATCAGCACGCATCCTTCGAAGAAGCCGCTTCGCACGTTCGCCAACACTGTGAGGTGGCTGCCCTCACCCGTTCGGAAAAGGGCTCGGTGATCGTCTCCCATCAGCAGCAGTACGAAATCCCCGCCAGTCCCGTCAGCGCGGTTGTCGATACGACGGGCGCGGGAGATCTGTACGCGGCAGGGTTCTTGTTTGGCTACACGCGCCGTCGACCTTTAGCTGAATGCGCGCGCATCGGCGCATTGGCAGCGGCAGAGGTCATCAGCCACTACGGCGCAAGACCGGAGGTCAAGCTGAGCGACTGGATTGGTGCTCGCCTCCAACCCGCCTGACAAAATGGGAATGGCACGCCTTGCGACGTGCCATCTCTCGCTAGACCCATCCCGGAAATTAGATCCCGTTCTGAGTCGGTGACGCGCTGCGGTCTACACTGCCGCGTTGCGATTGCGGCGAGGAGGTGTTGCCGAGGGCTTCCTTGGTGGCCGTCTTGGCCGCTTGTGCCGCGGCGTCGGCAATTGCCGTCTTGCCGTGTTCGACGGCATGCTGTGCCCCGTCCTTGACGCGATCGAACAGCTCTTCTCGGTATTCACCGATCAGGCGATCCTCGACAGCGGTATGCGGTAGCATCACGCCTATGGCGAGACCTGCACCCATCGTGAGCGCTCCCACCAACAGTGGGTTCTCCTCGTATGTGCTCGACGCGCGACGAGCAGCTTGTCGCGCTCGGCGCTCAGCCATGTCCGATACGTCCCGTGCCATAGCGCTCGTCTTCTCTCGACCCTGCTCCGCCATGTGCGAAAGCTGCTCTTGGTAGTGCTCAGCTTTGCCACGCAACTGAGAGCCGTAGCGTTCGGCATTCGAGCGCAGCCCAGTCGGACCGACCTCGTAGCCATAGCGCCCACGTATTACCGGAGCGGTGCGACGCGGGGAGCGGCGGTTGAACGCCGCGTAAGCGAGCCAGCCGATACCAAGTCCGATCATGGCGGTGGGTATCGGGTTTTCTCGCGCAGCCCGATTGAAGTCGGACGCAAACCCACGCGTCATCGAGACCGCTTCGTCGGCGGAGTGTTTGACGTTCTCCACGGCTCGGTGTCCCGCGTCCCTGACGGACTGCTTGGCTTCCTCCTTGAGGTTTTGAGGCGACACTTTGTAGGCGAGCGCCTCCACGTCTTGGCTCACTCGCTGCCGCGTCTCCGCAGCCTCGGCTCGCAGTTCATCGATCGATTTGTCTTCGCGTGAGTCTGTCATCTTACTGCCTCTTTCACTGCGCGCGCGTCGCGCTTGATGTTGTTGATGGTGTGATGGGGAACGGCGTCGAACTTCTCGAGGTTCTTCTTCGCCTTCATGAACATGGCTCCGGCAACGGAAGCAACGATCACCCCGACGATCAGCGTCGCCAGCCACGCGGCCATGACTGTCGCCAGCGCCAGCGCCGCCGACGCCACCAGGCACATGGCCCCGAGTAAACCCATGACCGCTGCGCCAGAGAACTCGATGGCGCTCTCCTTGAGTTCCGATGCTTTGGCACTGAACTCCTTCTTGGCCAGTGCCTTCTCGGTATCCACCAGCGCCACGAAGTCGGTCTGGAACTGAGCTACGAGGCGCGATAGGGATTCTTCGCGTACCTGTTCCGGACTCATCTCATCCTCCCGCTGCTAGAGCCATTACCCGCGGACCCATACCCGCTCCCGCTCGAGGATTGGCCGGAACCCACGCCTCCGGTAACCGGAGAGGTACCGGGTGTTGAGGTGCCTCCGACCGACACGGTGCGTGACGTCGAGGCGCCTGGGGTCGTCCCGTAGGAAGAGGGGTTGGGGATCGCCGGTGAGGGTGGCGTCGCGTAAATGTCATTCGGCGCGCCCCACACCCGGCCTGTCTCGAGGTCGTCTCGAGAATCATACGATCCCAGGTAGTCGTAGTCGTATTCACTGCGTGACGAGCTCTTGAGGAAGCGTCCTGCGGCCAAGCCTACGATGAAGGCGCCACCCAAGAACGCAACGGGATGTCGGGACAGGCCGCGTACATCGTCGAGCATTTCGCTGGCATGTTTACGGCGCAGGGTGTCTGAAGCGCGGCGAACGGTGGACGATAGCGTGGAGACTTGATCTCCCAGCCACGTCTCCTCGTTTTGCCTGAATTCGTCGGCCAAACGATCCAGCGCCTGGCTGACGCCTTCGATGCGACCGGCAGCACTGTTCTTGGTTGCCTCCGCAGTGCTCTCGGCCCCATGCGCGAGCTTTTCCTTGGCCTTGCTCGCTCCTCTCGAAATCTCTTCCTTGGCTTGGTGCGCCACGTTGGCTACTGCCTCCTTGGCTTGCCTTTTCGTAGACTGGTTAGGTGTGGTCGAACCGACTTGATTGGGATCCATTGGCATTGGTCCTCCTTCACGAGGTGATTTGTGTGTCTAGTCCGCGAGCTCGAAACACGCGGCCGTTGCTGCGCAAGCCTGCCTAGCGTCGCGTAGCCTTCTTGGTGAGCTCGACGTATATGCAGGGTGCGTGCCGAGCGGACGGCACGCAGCTGCCGTTCAACCGGGTCCACCCCCAGCCGGGGCGGAGAAGCGGGTCATGTCGTGCGGCGCCACGTCACGAAGCGCCCCACGTCTCACCCAACTACGAGGAGCAGGCCAATCCGACGTCTCCGGACGTACGAGCGAGCGTTCTCCTGAGACTTCTATCTGGTATCGCGCGCTCACCGACCATCTGGGGTAGAGACCCGTCTCTCACCATTTTGCCCCGTGACCGAGAAGACTCAGGCACACTGCCTAGCCACGCCTATCCGGACACCCGTACTCGAACGCTCAAACTCACGGGCAGCGGGCGCTGTAGCGAGCGCTCACATCGGCGCAACGCTTTCGGCCGTCCTCACAGTGGCGCTCGGGAGCGTTCGAAGAAATCGGTGCTTCGAGGCGGCAGATCCGTTCGGCCAAATCACACACCGTTTGGCGCAAGCGTGCGGCGCTGACACAGTCAGGTTCGCCTAACTCAATCGCCGTCGCAAAGCCCTCGTAAGACACCATCAATTGGGCAAGGGATTGGCTCAATTCGTTGCTGAGAGCCTCTCCCAGTACGGCCTGCTCGTTCGCTGCGCTAGATGCTCGGCCTTTTGATTCTGGCGTTGGGGCGCGTGCCGGCGCGCCAGCTGTGTCGCTGCGCTCGCCCTCGGGCCGAGGCAGTTCGCGGCGCTTCGCGGCGGGTGGACGTGCTGGACCTGCGCCGGAAGCGGTAGTCGTGCCCGTCGCCCCCGGCCAACCGTGTGGCTCAGATGCAGCTACTGGTGGCGGTGCTGCTGGCTCGGTGCTGCGCACATCCGATGGTACGTCGGGCGGCACCGTCACGCCTGTGGCGGCTTCTGGTTCACGCTCTTGGTGAGCACAGGCACTGAGGCCGTGAAGAATGACGAAAGGCGCCGCGGCCAACCAACACCTCCACCCGTACGTTCGTAGATTCGACTCTTTCATTCGGTCCTTCGCTCTCCTGACAATTTAAGGATTCACCGCGCCTGCATCTGCAGTCTCACCAAGCGCCGTCCTGAACAACGCTTGATTGATGAGGAGCGCCTCGTGGTAAACGTCGCTGGCGCGCTGGGAGTGTCCTCGAGCCTCCAAGACTTTGCCCTTCAGCACCAACAGATTCGCCGTTGCCACCGTCGTGGTGCGTCCGAGGCTCAAACCCATGTCGGCTGCCGACAGCGCCGGCACGAGGTGACCATCGTCGAGGTGGAGCTGGCCCAGCCGGAACAGAAGATCTTGTCGAAGCCACTGCGCGGAAACGCTATCGGGCTCATCTGCAAGGGCCCGAAGTGCCTTCTGAACCGCCTGGCGCGCGTGCTTTCGCTCCGTAGGGCTCTGCGCGGCGTCCGCGGTCTCATGAGCGCGAGCGACGAGGGAACTTTGTTGCACCGCCTGAGATGAGCCGTCCGGGGCGCACGCGACAGCGACCAGCAGCAGCCCGACGCTCAGTAGCTTGCCACATCTCCCGGCCGCCCGTGAGCGTGAGACACGTTGCCTGATGCGGCAATGTTTACCCAAGTAAGTCATCGTCGCTCCAAGGTTTCCAGCACTCGAGCGCGATAGTGGCGCATGGCAGTATCGACCTGGCTTCGCGCCGTATCCCGACTCACCCAGGCGGCTTGCGCGGCGAGCAAGTCGACGGAAGGAACGGGCAGAAGCTCACTCGCTCCCGCTAGCGATGGAGCAGAGGGCGAACGCGTGGACACAACCAAAACCAAAGCCGCGATCCCGAGACACACCACATCCGCTGCGGGCCACAGCTTGCTGTACCAGCGGCGAAAGCTCGCCTCCTGCTGCGAAACGTTCTTCTCGCGCAACCAGCGGACCAGTTTGCGCTCCAGGTGGTCGCGCCGCTCATCCTGCAACTCACCTTCTCTGACCAGGCGCAACAAGCCGGCGCTCTCACGCACGGGTGTGCTCGGTGATGCGTCCACTCCACCTGATAGCCATGCGTTGAGCGCCTGGCTTTCCGCGACCTCCTCAGCCGTCGCTTCTCTGCCATCGAGCGCAGCGAGCTCTTGCCGATCATCTCGTGCATCCCGCGCCGGAATCTCAGTGTCGTCTGCCATACTATCGCTCCCTAGTGCCGTCCGTAGACGTTTCCGACTCTTCCCACGCCTTGCGCAAGGCTTTGAGCGCACGCAACAGAAGCACGTCGAAAGTCGCCACTTTGACTCCCATCGCCTCGGCACACTCGTCTCGCGGACAGTCGCGGAAGAAGCGAAGCTCGATCGCTTGTCGGTAGCGCGGGTTGAGTGCGGCGGACGCGGCGGCCAAGCGCGTTCTGAACCGCTGTTGCTCACTCGCCTGGGACAAGCGGGCATCGGGAGCGGTCGGAACTTGAAAGAAGGTGGCAACTTGGCTCTCGAGGTCAACCAGCGCCCGCCCCGTGACGCGGCGCGCGCGGTGTTGATCCATGGCCTTGTTTGCCGCGATGCGCGCCAACCAATGATAGATGCTCGTCCCGCGCGGCTCGAAGCGCTGCAAGCTTTCGTAAGCCGTTCTGAAGGTCTCGCCGAGCGCATCCTCAGCCGCCTCCCGGTGTCCGAGTTTGGGCATCAAAACTCGGGCAAAGATGGGTTGGGCGTACGCGCGGTACAGCGCGGCGAAGGCGGCGGCGTCGCCTTGCTGAGCGCTGCGCACGAGGTTGGCCTCCCAAGCCAGACGCTCGGTGCTGGTGAGTGGTGGATCGTTCAAAGGAGATGCCGGGTGCTGAGGCGACGTGCCGCAGCTTGCCGAAAAACCCTCGTCAGAGCCCAATAAGCAGAGGATGGGTGGCAAAGGCGGGCCAAAGCTGACGGGCCAAAGCGGCAGAACGGGGACGGACACCCCTGCTTAACGCGGATCCGGCCGCGTCCTTACACTGCCTGCGGCGGCTTTGACTAAACCGCTTTCAGCGATCGTCAGTTGCGTGAAAAATGCTAGACCGCGCCGTGTATGGGCCTGATTGGAACGTTTTTGTTCGTCTACGAGATCGTCGTTTTCATCGCCGTCATCGCTTCTTGGATCCAATCAGACAACTTCATATTTCAGTTCGCGCGCGAGCTGACCGAGCCGGTCTTGCGTCAAATCCGCAAAATCCTGCCGTCCATGGGCGGGCTCGACCTTTCCCCCATGGTGCTTCTGATCGGCCTTCAGTTTCTGCGCATGGCGTTGACTCGCTAACAGCGCCTGGGACAATCTGCTCCGTCCGGGCGTCCAGCTTCCGCGCTTGCCGTGGCTCCTGCTCCGCTTTCTGATATGGCTCGCCTCAAAGGTCAGACCAGCGCTCGTCGCTCACCCTCTCGGCGACGACCGCACTGATCCCACCGCACCGCCGTCCACATGGACCTGCTGTACTTCGTCATCCTGATAAGCTCGCTCATATTCGTGCATGAGCTTGGCCACTTCATGTTCGCCAAGCTGTTCGGGGTGCGGGTACTGACCTTCAGTCTGGGGTTCGGTCCGAAAATTTTGCGGCTGCGGGGCCGCGAAACCGAGTACTGCGTCGGCCTGCTTCCGCTCGGGGGTTACGTGCGCATGCTCGAGTCCTCGAAGAGCGACATCGTGATGCCCGAGGACCGCCATCGCACGTTCGAGTCGTTGGCCTTGTACAAGCGGGTGATCGTGGTTCTGGCGGGGCCGATGATGAACCTGGTGTTCCCGGTCATTCTCTACTTCTCCGTGTTTGTCGGTGATGGACCGTTTCTGCCACCGACTGTCGGCGGAGTGTTACCGGATCATTCGGCGTACGGGGTGCTGAAGCCCGGCGATCGCATCATGAGCGTGAACGGGCAGGAAGTGGGTACGTTCGACGAAGTCAAGCGCATCGTCGCGCGCAATCCTGCGTCGCTGATCCGCTTCAAGGTGTTTCGCGACAACAAACACGTCGAGCTTGAAGTCACGTCCGACGAAGTGGTCGGGGGTGACGACCTCGACGGCTCTCCCCCGCAACATCAGAATCTCGGACTGTTCGAGCGCGTGGGCTCGGTCGGCATCCAGTCGAGCGCCCCCGCTGCCGTCGTCGGAGTACGCGATGCCAACTCTCCTGCCTACCGAGCAGGTTTGCGCACGTTCGATGTCGTCACTCACATCGCTGGTAAACGAGTCCGCCGCTACATGGATTTGGAAGCGGAGCTACGGGACAATCAAGGTGAGACGGTCCCCGTTACCTACATGCGTCCACGCCCCGTCGATGACGCGCTCGGAGGGTTAGCCAATCTATCTGTTTACGAGTCGGGCGTCGTAGCTCTGACGCCCCTGCCCTCAGGGCCAGATCTGGTAAGTCGAACGGGTTTGGAATCCGCGGACCTATACGTGGCGGAGTTACCGTCGGACTCTCCCCTGTTCTCTGCAGGCTTACGGGTGGGCGATAAGCTGCTCAAGCTGAACGATGAAGCGCTGCCCGCGTGGTCGACGTTTCGCGAACGAGTTTGGGCCAAGCGCAACCAAGCGCATGAACTCGAATGGCTGTCGGCGCGCGATGGTCGTGTGCGGTCGGGCGAGTTTCAAATGCGCCGTGAAGACTTTACGGACGAGCACGGCCAAACCTTCGCCCGCTATCGATTCCGGGTGCAGAACTGGATCCCGCTGGCTCCCGAGCAGTCGGTGGAGCATCCCACGCCCATTCGCTACGCCTTGACGAAAGCGGTCGAAGAAACCGTCGACGTGACGCGCTTCTTGGTCGTTCTGCTGGGCCGCACGCTGCAAGGCCGCTTCAGCCTGGACACCCTCAGTGGTCCGATCACCATTTATGAGGTCGCCGGCGAAGAAGGCCGAAAGGGCACCGAGTATTTCATCTGGGTCATGGCGCTGATTTCGATCAACCTCGGCCTGCTCAACCTGCTACCCATTCCCGTTCTAGATGGGGGTCATCTAATGTTTTTTACGATCGAAGGCATCCTTCGCCGCCCCATCCCGCTGCGGGTCAGAGAATTCGCCCACGTGCTGGGCCTGATGTTGATCCTCTTCTTGATGGCGGTGTCATTCAAGAATGACGTCGAGAAACGTTGGGATGTCATCCGCGGCCACTTCACTGAGTTGGTGGGGTAGTGGCTGACACCGCACCAAAAGCGCGTCCATCCTCAGCTTCCGATAGCGCGCGAAATCTGGCCGCCCAAGTGCTGCACGCGGTTCTGAGCCAAGGCGTTTTTGCCTCGGCAACGCTCGATCACGTCTTGCGTCGTCATCCGCAGTTGGACGCGCGCGATAGGGCGCTGGCGACGGAGCTCGTGTACGGCACCTTGCGCACCGTGAGGTACTTGGATTCTACATTGCAGAGCCTCGCCCCGCGGGGGCTGGCTGCAAACACCCCGGAGGTGCGCGTGCACTTGCTGGTTGCCGCTTACCAGCTTCAGTTTCTGGATCGAGTGCCCGCGTTTGCCGCCGTGGATGAAGCCGTTTCCGCCATTCGCCGTCTAGCTGGTCCGCGCGTAGCGGGTTTCGGCAACGCCGTGCTGCGCAAGCTATCACGCCTACCGCGCCCACAGCTTCATGAAGCCCTGCTCCGCAACGCACCGGACTGGCTTTGGCAGGAAATGGAAAGTTCCGTCGGCAAGCAGGCTGCCATGGCCTTGATGGGTGCGGCTTCCGGGACCGATACCACCCCGTCGAGCGCCGTAACTCCCTCGGCGGTGCGGCTACGTCGCGGTGCGACACTACCGAGCTGGCTCGAAGACGCCGAGCGGGGTCACCTGTTCCCCGAGGCATACGTGTTACGCAAAGCCGGTGACTTACAACGGCTTCCGGAATGGGAACAGGGAGCGTACGTAGTGCAAGAAGAGGGAGCGATGTTTGGGGCGGCAGCGCTCGGCGCCAGACCTGGCGACAAGGTGCTTGATGCCTGTGCAGGTCGAGGTCAGAAGAGCTCGTACTTGGCTGAGGTCATTGCGCCGGATGGAGTGCTATTTGCGACCGACGTTTCCTCCGCCAAACTCGAGGCGCTAAACGCTGAGTTTGCACGACTTAGTTTACCTTTACCCATCACGCACACGGTTGACTGGAGCCAAGCTCCCGCTACCGAACTGCCGCGTGATTTCGATCGCATATTAGTCGATGCGCCCTGTACCGGAACCGGCACATTGCGTCGCAGGCCAGAGATCGCGTTGCGCCTGAAGCCGAAGGATGCGGAACGGTTGGCGAGCCAATCGGAACGCTTGCTGCGCCAGGTTGCCAATCACCTGGGGACAGGAGGTCGCGTCGTATTCGTCGTGTGCAGCGTGCTTCGCCGCGAATGTGAGACAGTAGTCGAGCGCGTGTCAGACGTGTACGAACCAGTCCCTTTCGACGCCGACCTGCCCTTGCTACACGGGCATTGTCAGCTGCGCCTCCTGCCGAACGTTCACGGCAGCGATGGCTTCTTTCTCGCGAGTCTTCAGCGTCGCGCTGGGTGAAAAGGCGGCTTACGCAAACGGCAGTTTACGGACACGCTGGCCCGTGAGACGCGCCCACGCGTTACACACCGCTGGCGCCACGACAGGTACAGATAGCTCCCCCACACCGCCCGGAGCCTCGCCGCTCTTGACCAGCTGCACCACCACTTCAGGCGCCTCTGATTGGCGCAAAAGCGGATAGTTGTGAAAGTTGCTCTCGACGACTCGCCCGGCGTCCAGAGTGATGCGCCCATACAACGTCGCGGTGAGACCGAAGATGATGCCGCCTTCGATCTGAGCTTCGACGGTGTCGGGATTGACGACCACTCCGACGTCAGCGACCGCCCACGCCTTGTCCACTCGCGGCAAACCGTTATCGCCGCGGATGACCTCGACGACAAGGGCGAAGTAGCTGCCGAAGCACGGACACACGGCGAGCCCGAGGGCCCTATCCGTCGTCCGAGGTGTATTCCACGCGCACAAATCACGGAGCTGTTCCAGGCAGGCCAGCATCCGGGGTTGTCCCGCCAACAACCGCAAGCGTGCGTCGAGCGGGTCGTGATTGATACTCGCACACAACTCGTCGATGAACGACTCCAACGCAAACGTGTTGTGCGAGTAACCCACAGAGCGCCAGATGCCCGTTTTCACGGGCATCCCAGCAGCGCGCCACTCCACTCTCAGCTGCGCAAGGTCGTAGGCAATGTCTGCAGCTCCCATCAGCGCGATGCCATCAGCATCCTCTTGCTCCGAAGCCGTCTCCTCCCGAGAAGCCGTTGCGACGCGGTGCGTGAGACGCAGCCGCCAGCCGACGTCGTCCTGCTCGATGGCTCCAGATAAGGCATGGGCCGCCGCTTCTCGGTAGTAATCATGGGCGAGGTCGTCTTCCCGTGTCCAGACCAGATGAACGGGTTGGTTCAAGACCATCGATGCCCGGACGGCTTCGGCGGCTTCGTCCGGTTGCGTGCGCCGACCAAAGCCACCGCCTAGTAACGTGCGGTGAACGACGACCTTGTGCGGTGGCAGTCCCGTGATTTCCACGGCCACGGCGCGCACACCGTCGGGATGCTGAGTGGGGGCCCACACCGTGCACGCGTCCGGCTCGACGTGGGCGCTGCAATTGGGCGGTTCCATCGTAGCGTGCGCGAGAAAGGGCACCATGTACTGAGCGTCGAGGGTCGCAAGCTCGCGGCCGCTCGACGTGCGGCCGTTGATTTCGTTCATCACGATGCCCGGCTTAGAGACGGCTTCGCTGAGTGCATGGTCGACGTCGGCGGAGCTGGGCTGAAGCGGCAACTCCCACTGCGGTGATAAAGCTCGCGCGCCTTCGATGGCGGCCCAGGTGGAATCGCCAGCCACCAAAATCGCATCGGCGGTCGTCACGACCCGTTGCACCCCACGAATACTTTCAGCTGCCGCCTCATCGACGCTCTGCAGCGTTCCTCCGTACACCGGGCTGCGGCGCATGACGACCCAGCACGCATTTTCGAGCTTGACGTCGATACCGTACTGCGCTTTGCCATTCACTTTATCCCGGAGGTCGAGGCGTCGCACGGGAGTTCCGATCAGCTTGAACTGCTCGGGTCGTTTGAGGGTTGGCCTCAGCGGAGCGCGCCGTGCGGAGGCCCCTCGCGCTAGGACGCCAAACGACAGGCCCTCCGCAGACCCGTGGTGACGAACGACGCCCGCTTCAACGATGCATTGCTCGGCATCGATGCCGAAGCGATGCCCGGCTTCGGCCACGAGCATCGCTCGAGCCGCGGCACCGGCCTTACGCAGCTCCTCCCATAGCGATAGCACGCTGGTACTGCTGGCGGTAAACAGACTGCCGTAGTCATACGTCGCACCGAGGGTTGCGTATTCGATGCGCACCCGAGAGAAGTCTGCGTCCAGCTCTTCGGCAATCAGCATGGGTAGCGCCGTCGATACCCCCTGTCCCATCTCCGCTTTGGTTACCCAAATCGTGACTTGGTCGTCCTCGCCAATGGCCAAGTAAACGCTCGGAGCAAACACCTGGTCGCGGGCCACCGCCTTCGCCCAGCGCCGTTGGCCCGCTTTCCAGATCCCAAACCACAAACCGCCGCCGGCCGTCATCACTCCGCCCGCCGTGCCGGCCATCAAGAGTTGCCGGCGCGTTAACTTTTTAAAAGCCACCGTCAGCGACTCCGACTCGCGACCAAGATAGCGCGGCGGATGCGGCGGTACGTGCCGCAGCGGCACAAGATGCCGTCCATGGCAGCCACCACTTCCGGTTCGGTGGGCGTGGGAGATTGTTTGAGCAAGGCCGCAGCGGCCATCAGCTGCCCGGATTGGCAATACCCGCATTGAGGCACCTGTAACTCCTGCCAAGCCCTCTGCAGGGGGTGCGAGTCGTCTTCCGACAGACCCTCGATCGTCGTGACGCGCTTGCCCTCCACGTCCGGCAACCTCAGCTGACACGACCGCGCCGCTTCGTCGTCCACGTGCACGGTACATGCCCCACACAATCCGACTCCGCACCCATACTTCGTGCCCTTCAAGGAGAGGCGATCGCGCAGCACCCACAAAAGCGGGATCTCCGGCTCGTCGGGCAGCTCCACCCACGCGCCGTTCAAGTTGAAGCGGGCCACGAGTTGCCGATACCAATTCCCCATCGGGGGTTCAAGTCCGCCCACGCGTCCTGTTTAGGAGTTGCATGAAAGGTGTGCGGGAGTGTTCCGCTTGGACCGAAACCAAGACGTCCACCCCTTACCCCTCGTGGAGCGCCACCTATCTCGCGCTCCCGCTCGAACCGCTGCATCACCGGAATGAGGGAGGTACCGAATCTTTTGACGTCGCGCGCGAGACAAACTGCTACTCTGGGAGCCCGCTATGACCTTCTCGTGCTGTTTGATTGGGGCCGATACGCTGCTACTCGAGTGCGGAGACATGCTCTTGTCTCAGGGTCACCAGATACGCGCTGTGGTGACCGCGTCCGAGAAGGTGCGACGCTGGGCGGTCGAGCGAGACTTGCGCTGCGTGCCACTCGACCGGCAGTACCCGGACGCACTGCGAGGCGAACCCTTCGACTACCTGTTCGCCATCACCCACCTCAACCTGATCCCGGATGAAGTCCTGGCGTTGCCACGCCAGGCAGCCATCAACTTCCACGATGGACCACTGCCTCGTTATGCGGGATTGAACGCACCGGCCTGGGCACTCATGGACCAGGTGACCGAGTACGGAATTACCTGGCACGTCATGGCGCCTGGTACGGATGAAGGGGACATCGTCGAACAACGCACGTTCGAAGTCGCTCCGGATGAGACGTCGCTGACGCTGAACACTCGCAACTTCGAGGTCGCGCTCGAGACCTTCAGCGAGCTGGTTGCAAAACTCGAGCGCAACACGTGGACCAAACGCGCTCAAGATCTCACCCAGCGCACGTACTTCGCGCGACATCAACGGCCTGTCTACGCTGCTCTGGTGGACTGGAACAAGCCCGCTGCCCAGCTCGACGCCATGGTGCGCGCGCTCGACTTCGGCAACTACGACAACCCCCTGAGTGTGCCCAAACTGTGGCTGGGGCAAAGAGCCATTCGACTCGGGCGCACGGAGCTGCTCGGTGAGAAGGCGCACCCGCCCGGCACGTTGAGCTACGAGGACGGAACGTTGCGGCTTTCGACGAGCAACGGAGAGCTCGCCGTCTTGTCAGCGGGAGAACTCGACGGGGCTTTGACGAGTGAAGATCTCGTCCGACACCTCGATCTGCCCCTCGGTTTACTTCCTGCGGTCCCGACTCCATTGCGGGAGTCTCTCGACAAAGAACAACCGGCGCTGGCGCGTGCCGAAGCGTTTTGGCAGCAACGTCTCTTGGCGTCCCAACCCGCTGAAGTCGTACTTGCCCAAGCGACTCAAACGGAGACCGCTTCGCACAGCACGTGGCAGCGTCACACCATCCCGTTACCGAACACCAACCCGGAGACGGCGTCGGCGCCGGTATGGGCGGTTGCAGCAGTGGCGCTCTATCTAGCGCGCACGTCGGGTCACACGAGCGTGAGTCTGACTTTTCAGAGCCGCCTGCAAGAGCGGCTGAGCGCGGAGTTGAGCGCGTTGACGAGTGCGTTCGTCCCCTTGGTTCTGCCCGTCGACAGGAGCGCTTCTATCGCGACCTTCGTGCAAGCCGTCAACAGCGAACTCGAGTCGGTTCAAACGAAGCGTTCATACTTCCGAGATTTAGTCGTACGCAAACCCGAGCTCGCTGCTCGGGCGGAGCTTGCGACGGCCTCCTTTTCGCCAGTCGTGATAACCTGGAACGTAGGCGAAACGTGTGAGCAACGGCAGCTGCCGCCCGGCGCCATCGTGGAAGTCAGGGTGAACGATTCGGGCCTGGAGCTGTTGACGTTGGATCAGGCCTTCGGCGCTCACGGAGGTGCGCTGGCGAGTCAACTGAGTACCGTGATCGAGTCCGTCGCTGCCCACGCGAACACCACGTGCAGGAACGTGCCACTAGTGAACGCTGGTCAAAGCGAGAAACTGCTGCGCGAATGGAATGACACGAGCTGTTCGGTTCCTGAGCAGGAGTGCATTCACACTCTGTTCGAGCGACAGGCGGAGCTAACTCCGGACCGTACCGCCCTCATCTTCAGAGATGCGCGCCTGACATACTCCGAGCTCAATCGCCGAGCCGAGGCCGTGGCTCGCGAGCTTCGCCGCCGGGGCGCGAAACCAGATCAGCTGTTCGGGGTGATGCTCGAACGATCGTTCGATTTGGTGACTGCCGTGTTGGGCGTGCTCAAGGCCGGAGGCGCGTATGTTCCTCTCGACCCCGCTTATCCTGCAGACCGCATCGAGTACATGCTCGAAGATTCTGGCGCTCAGCTGGTGTTGTCTCAGAGCAGTCTAATCGGCTCCGCTGGCACGGACGTCCCGATGCTGGCCGTCGACGAGGTGGTGGCCCGAGCCGCGAGCGCCGACGGCGACGAAGCGACCGCGCCTCACCCTGCGGCCGCGTCGAACCTCGCGTACGTCATCTACACGTCGGGCTCGACCGGCAAACCCAAGGGGGTGATGGTCGAGCACCGTAACGTCGTCAACTTCTTCGTCGGCATGGACGCTGTCATTCCACGCAAGGGTGACGGCAGCGATGTCTGGCTGGCTGTGACCAGCCTTTCCTTCGACATCTCGGTGCTGGAGCTATTTTGGACCTTGTCCCGGGGGTTTACCGTCGTCGTTCACCGCGACGACGAGCGGGTGACCGCCGCTCCGGTAACGACCAACGGCCCCAGCTTTCAGTCCGACCGACGTCTGGACTTCAGTATCTTTCTTTGGGGAGCAGATGACCAAGTATCTGCAAACAAGTACGACCTCATGCTGCACGCGGGGCGGTTTGGTGATGAACATGGGTTCGCCGCCGTATGGACGCCCGAGCGGCATTTCCACGCCTTCGGTGGGCCATACCCCAACCCTGCCGTCACGGGCGCCGCTCTGGCTGCGGTAACCTCAAACATTCAGATTCGCGCCGGTAGTTGTGTCGTTCCCCTGCACCACCCGGTGCGGGTAGCCGAAGAGTGGGCGGTCATCGACAACTTGTCTTCCGGCCGGGCAGCGATATCGTTCGCATCGGGTTGGCAGCCCGACGACTTCTTGTTGCGTCCGGAGGCGTTCAAGGAGAACAAGAAAATCATGGTCGAAGCCATCGACCAGGTGCGGCGCTTGTGGCGCGGCGAAGCACTTTCCTTCACCAACGGTGTGGGAAAGGACGTCGCGGTCGTCACTCAACCCCGGCCCGTGCAAGCCGAGCTGCCGTTTTGGGTCACGACCGCTGGCAATCCTGAAACCTTCCGCATTGCTGGTGAGTCAGGAGCCAACCTGCTCACCCATCTACTCGGCCAGAGTCTGGATGAGCTCGAGGGCAAGGTGCAAGTGTACCGGGAGGGCCGCAAAAGCGCGGGGCTCGATCCGTCTACCGGAGTTGTCTCTTTGATGCTCCACACGTACGTGGGAACCGACGATGCGCAAGTCAAGGCCCGTGTACGGCAGCCGATGAAGGACTACTTGCGGAGTTCAGTCAATCTCATCAAGGGTTTTGCATGGGCGTTTCCGGCGTTCAAAAAACCCAAGAGCGGCGGTGGCGAAGAGCTCGCTTTGGACGGTTTGAGCGAAGACGATCTAGACACGATCTTGGACTTCGCCTTCGAACGCTACTACGAGTCGAGCGGCTTGTTTGGAACGCCGGAGAAGTGCCTGGATGTACTTCGGCGACTGCAAGCCATAGGTGTGAATGACATCGCCTGCTTGATCGATTTTGGAGTGCCAACGGCCCAAGTCAAGGAAGGCCTGGTTCATCTAGCAGAGCTCAAGGGAAAGGCGGATGCGCTTTTCGAGCAGCGAAATGTGGACGGGCCAAGTGTGAACGGGGACGCGACGGCCGACTTCAGTCTAGGCGCGCTCGCTCAACGCCACGCGGCCACGCACCTGCAATGCACGCCGGCGCTGATGCGCATGGCAATGATGGACGCATCGGCGAAGGCCGCCCTGATGGCCATACCCCATCTGATGCTTGGCGGTGAGGCGCTGCCTCTAGACTTGGCGAAAGAGCTCGCTTCACGCCCCGTAGGCGATCTGACCAACATGTACGGGCCGACGGAAACGGCGATCTGGTCGACCACCCACCGCGTCGAGGCGCAGCCATCGTCGGTGCCCCTGGGTAAACCGATTGCCAACACACAACTGTACGTACTGGACGCTGAGCGCCAGTTGCTTCCCCCTGGCGTACCCGGAGAGCTTTACATAGCTGGCGCCGGTGTCGTGCGCGGGTACTACCAACGCCCCGAGCTCACCCAGGAGCGGTTCGTTCCCGACCCTTTTACCGACGGCGCACGCATGTACCGTACGGGTGACCTCGTGCGCTTTCGCGATGATGGCGTGCTCGAGTTTTTGGGCCGCACCGATCACCAGATCAAACTGCGTGGTTACCGCATCGAGCTTGGGGAAATAGAAGCGCAGCTGTTGGCACAGCCGGGTGTCGCCGAAGGTGTGGTGGTTGCCCGTGAAGACGTTCCCGGTGATCAACGGTTGGTGGCGTACTACACCGGTCAAGCAGAAGCTGAGGCGTTGAGGATCGCTTTGCGAGCGGTGCTTCCGTCCTTCATGGTGCCGTCGGCGTTCTGTTGCCTCAAGTCGCTGCCGCAAACGCCGAACGGAAAAATCGATCGCAAAGCACTGCCAGCGCCCGAAGGCGTCGGAGCCACGGCCAGAGCGGCCATTGTCGCCCCGGAGTCGGGGCTCGAAGACCGGGTGGCGACACTATGGCAAGAGGTCCTGGGCATGGATCGCGTCGGCGTGACCGACAACTTCTTCGATCTCGGCGGACACTCGCTCTTGGTGGTTCGCTTGCACCAAATGCTCAAGCAGGCCCTAAATCCGAGCATTCCGATGACGGCATTGTATCGCTTCCCGACGATACGCAGCTTTGTGCAGAACCTGAACAGCGGTGAGACTTCCGCGGCGGCCAAACAAGCAAAGAGCCGCGGACAAATGCGCCGTGAGATGCTGCGGCGTGGGGCGCGCGGTTAGTATTGGACTTGATATATGACGGATTTGGATCTCGACACCATCAGCGACACTGACATCGCCATCGTCGGAGTGGCAGCGCGCGTGCCCGGAGCAAACTCGGCCGATGCCTTCTGGGCCAACCTCGTGGCGGGCAAGGAATCGGTCCTGCGTCTCACGACGCAGGAGTTGCTGGACGCAGGCGAGGACGCCCAAACGATAGCCGGCAAGAACTACATCCCGGTTGCGGCCCCGTTGGAGCAAATGGAGTATTTCGACGCGGACTTCTTTGGCTTCAGCCCCAAAGAAGCGGCCATCCTCGATCCCCAGCATCGCCATTTTCTCGAGTGCGCCTGGGAAGCGCTCGAAGACGCTGGTCATCCTCCCGAGAAGTTCGAAGGTCGGGTCGGCGTGTTCGCTGGTTGCGGCATGGGGAGCTACTTCTACTTCAACTTGTGCACGAATCCGGACCTGGTCGATTCCGTGGGTATGTTTCTGTTGCGGCATACCGGCAACGACAAGGACTTCCTTCCGACGAGGCTTTCTTACCTCCTGAATCTGCAAGGACCGGCATTGGGCGTGCAAACCGCCTGCTCCACGTCTCTCGTGGCCGTGCACCTGGCGTGTCAGAGCTTGTTGAGTCGTGAAAGCGACATGGCCTTGGCCGGCGGAGTGACCATCGAGCTGCCGCACCGGCGCGGCTACGTGTATCAGGAGAACGAGATCCTCAGCCCGGATGGCCACTGTCGCGCCTTCGACGCCAAGGCTCAGGGTACCGTCTTCGGCAGCGGTACCGGCGTCGTGGTGTTGCGGCGTTTGCGCGATGCGGTGGCCGACGGTGACCACATCATGGCGATCATTCGCGGCAGCGCGGTGAACAACGATGGTTCCACCAAGGCGGGCTACCTCGCACCGAGCGTCGATGGCCAAGCGGCCGCAGTGGCGGAGGCCTTGGCGATCGCCGATGTCTCGGCCCGCAGCATCGGCTACGTCGAATGCCACGGCACCGGCACTTACCTCGGTGATCCCATCGAAGTGGCAGCCCTGTCTCTCGCCTTCCGCGAAAGCACGGACGAGTCCGGCTTCTGTCGCATCGGTTCCGTCAAAACCAACATCGGGCACCTCGACACGGCCGCTGGCGTCGTGTCGCTGATCAAGGCTGCCTACATCGTCAAGCAAGGCGTCATTCCCCCGAGTATCAACTACGAAAGCCCCAACCCGAGCATCGAGTTCGCAACGAGTCCCTTCGTCGTCAATCACCAGCTGACCGAATGGAATTCGACTGAACCACGGCGTGCGGGCGTCAATTCGCTGGGTGTCGGAGGAACCAATGCGCACGTCGTCGTTGAACAGCCGCCGACCCTCCCGAGCAGTGCCCCAGTCAACGACTGGCAGCTCTTGCTTCTCTCGGCGCGCAACCGAGCTGCTCTGGACGATGCGTCTCGGCGTTTGGCCGATCACCTAGAGCAGCACCCTGACCAACCGCTGGCCGACGTCTGTTACACGCTACTGGAGGGCCGTCGCGCGTTTACTCAGCGGCGCGTGCTCGCAGCGCAATCCCGCGAAGAGGCCGTTCAGTTGTTGCGCTCGCAGGATCCACGGCGGGTATTTACGCTGACCTCCAAGGGCGATGAACCTGAAGTCGTATTCATGTTCCCCGGCGGGGGTGCTCAGTACGTGGGCATGGCGTCCGGCCTCTATGGCAAGGAAGCGGAATTCCGGCGCTGGGTCGATCGGGGCCTGGAGTACCTAGGCCGACACAGCGACATCGACGCCGCATCCGTCTTACTCCCCAAGGGCGACGTCGCGAGGGAAAAGCTCGAACAGGATTTGCTCAAACCCGGCCTCCAGTTGCCATTGCTGTTCATCGTCGAGTATGCGCTTGCCCAGCTTCTCATCAGCAAGGGGATTCATCCCAAGGCGTTGATCGGCCACAGCATGGGGGAGAACACCGCGGCCTGTTTGGCCGGGGTGTTTACTTTTGAGGATGCGCTAGGCTTGGTACTGTTGCGAGGCAGACTCTTGGACAAGGTATTGCCAGGCAGCATGCTCTCGGTTGCCCTGACCGAAGCCCAAGTGCGCGAACGCCTAGGGACGGAGCTCGATCTGGCTTGCATCAATGGACCGGAACTGTGTGTGGTTTCCGGACCGCGAGCAGCGATTGATGCGTTTCGCGAACGTGAAGCGGCACAGGGTGTCGACATCAAACCCATTCCCATCGACATCGCCGCGCATTCTCGGATGCTGGAACCGATACTTGGAGAGTTCGAGGCCTACCTGCGATCGATCCAGCTTTCGGCCCCGACGCTGCCGTTCGTGTCAAACCGAAGCGGCACCTGGGTCACCGACGCAGAGGCCACGGACCCCACGTACTGGGTGCAACATCTCCGACACACCGTTCACTTCCATGCGGGCATAGGCACCGTTGCCGAAGGCAGCAACCGGGTATTGGTCGAAGTGGGTCCGGGAACCGTCTTGGGCTCATTAGCCAAGCTGCACCCGAAAGTAGCGGCGCAGAACGTCATCAATACCCTGCGTCATCCTCAGGACCAGACGCCGGACGACGCATTCCTGCTGCTGGTGCTCGGACGTCTCTGGGGTACCGGTCGCGCGCTTACCCCACACGACCTTTGGCCCCATCAGCGCCGCCTGCGCGTGCGCCTGCCGACCTACGCTTTCCAGCGGGACCGCTACTTCATCGAGCCCGGTGTCGGGCAAACTAAAACGAAAGCGGGAGTTCTCAAGCCGCGTCGGCTCGAAGACCCGAATGGCTGGTACTTTGCTCCGGATTGGCGCCGAGAAGATCTATCCCGTGTCCCACCGCAGCAGACTTACACGTGGCTCGCGTTCTTGGATGAGGATGGGCTTACCGCAGAGGTCGTGGCTCGCCTGCGAGAACAAGGCCACATGGTCATCAGCGTGCGGGCCGGTGACGTCTTCCAGCGCTGTGAGGACGACACCTATCTGCTGCCCCCCGAGCATGGGCGCGACGCGTACGCGGCGCTGCTGCGCGACCTCGTTAGCCGGGGTCACTTGCCGGAGCGGGTGATCGTCGGCTGGTGTTGGGCGCAACAGGAGCGCTTCCGCCCAGGCTCGACCTTCTTCCACCGGAACTTGGAGCTCGGCTTCTACAGCTTGCTGTACCTAGCGCAGGCCATCGCTCAAGAGGAATTTCTCGCGCCTCTGCACTTGATCGCACTGACGTCGGGAGCGTTCAGCACGAGCGGAGATTCTGGCCACGAACGGGTGCCGTACCCGGAGCAGGCGGCGGTGCTAGGCCCCGCGCGCGTCATTCCGCGCGAATTCCCCCAGCTGACTTGCTCGGTGGTGGACGTAAGCTCCCGCACCGCGTTGCCCGTCACCGGCTCTGCGGTAGCTGCGGTCGAGCAAGGCATACGCCTGCTGCGCAGTAAACTCGCGCCCCAGAAAGAACCACCGCACATCGACCGCTCCGTCGTCGATTGTCTGCTGACGGAGATCCTGGCAGAGCCGGGGAATCGCACGGTGGCCGTGCGCGGTGACGTTCGCCTGCGTTTGCACTACGACCGTGCGCTGGTCAAAGCTGGTCAACCTCTCTTTGCCGCGCAACATTGCTACCTCATCACCGGCGGCTTTGGTGGCATCGGACAATGCGTTGCCCGTCACCTGGCACAGAACTATCACGCAAACCTGGTCCTGCTCAGCCGTCAACCCCTGCCTCCTCAAGCGGAGTGGGAAGCTTGGCTGGACGCGCACCCGGGAGATGCCATCAGTCAGCGCATCGAAGTGGCTCGAGAGCTGCAGCAGCTGGGGTCTCAGGTGCTTACGCTGGCTGCGGACGTCGCGGATGTGCAAGCCGTTGCCGACGCCGTCGCTGACGCGCGATCGGTGTTCGGTGAAATCCATGGCGTCATCCATGGTGCGGGAGAAGTAAACGACGCACCCATCGTCGGCAAGCGCGAAGCCGAAATCGAGAAAAGCTTTGCGGCCAAAGTGCACGGCACCCGAGTATTGTGGCAAGCCCTGGAGGATCAACCCCCTGAGCTGATGGTCTTCTTTTCTTCGACGAGCACAGCCATCGCTGCCCCAGGTCAGGTGGACTACGTAGCGGCCAATTGTTACCTCAACTCGTTCGCTGAGCACTTGCGCGGCAAAGGTGTGCGCGCCGTTGCGTTGAATTGGGGGATCTGGAATCAGGTTGGCATGGCCGTGGCTGCTGCCTCACAACTCGGGCTGAACGTCGGCGTCGCGCCGGAAAAGCCAGCCAAGCATCCTTGGTTTCGCGGGATGCGACGCGCCAAGGGCGGCGCCACCCTGACTGTGGAGCTCAGCCCAGAAAAGCATTGGGTGTTGAGTGACCATCGCACCGCTAGCGGTGTCGCGGTCATGCCGGGCACGGGTTACGTCGAGCTGATCCGCGCGGCCTTGGGAGAGGTCGTTGGGGAGCGAGAATTCGAGATCCAAGATCTCTACTTCTTCACCCCCTTGAGCGTCGCTGACAACGCCACCAAGATCGCTCGCGTGCAGCTCACGCCATCCGAGCATGGCTACGCGGTGGAAGTAAGCACGTTGCTCAGCGACGACGAGACATCTGGACCTTGGCAGACACACGCGCAGGCTCAAACGATACTACGCCGCTCTACCGACTCGCCCGAGAGCAGCCTGCTCTTCGACGAACTCGAGCGGCGGTTTCCGCGCGAGATGCGAGGGCGTGAGGGTCGGGTCATCCGCTCCCCCCAAGAAGCGCACTTGCGCTTCGGCGAGCGCTGGCGAGTGCTCGAGCAGGCCCGCTTCGGCCACGACGAAGCTTGGGCGCGACTGGCCTTGCCGGCCGGCATTGCAGAAGATGTAGATGATTTAGGTTTACATCCGGGTCTCCTGGACTTGGCGACCGGGTTTGCCATGAGCTTGATCCCCGGCTACGACGAAAGCAACCCAAGGCAGCTTTGGGTGCCCGTCACCTACAAGTCCATTCGTGTGCGGCACCGGTTACCAGCTCACATCGCAAGCTGGGTGCGCCGCTCGCAGAAGGGCACCAGTCAGGCCAAGGGCAGTGATGATTTCGCGTCCTTCGACGTAACCATCAGCGATCGGGAGGGCTTGGTTCTTGTCGAAGTGAAGGGCTTGACGATCAAACGGTTGAGCGATCCCGAATTCATCACTGCTAGCAGCGCGGCCACTGCCCCCTCCGAGCTGCCTACCAGCAAACGGGAACTATCGGCCCAAGAGCAAGCCTTTCAGCACAACCTTCAAAACGGGCTCACTCCTACCGAAGGCATGCGCGCCCTCGAGCAAGTGCTCAGCAGCGAAGTTCAGAGTCAGCTTTACGTGACGAGCATGGACCTGAACGAGCTCGTCCGGCAGGGCGACACGCTTGTCGTCCAGCGCTCGAGCGAGATGGCCAAGTTCAGCAGACCCAAGCTCGACTCCGATTACGTAGAGCCCCGCAACGATCTGGAAAGAACGCTCGTCGAAGTTTGGGAGGATCTGCTCGGCGTAGACAAGGTCGGCGTGCGCGACAGCTTCTTCGACCTCGGTGGTCATTCCCTCATTGCCGTGCGGTTGTTTTCGAAGATCAACAAGCTGTACGCCGTCGACTATCCGATTTCTGTACTGTTCGAGGCGCCCACCATCGAAGCCTGCGCGGCACTGATACGAACCTCGACCGACTACACGGGGGATGCGGAGCCGAAGAGCACCAGCAAACCCAAAGCTCCGCCAGTTCGCTTTCGCTACCTCGTCGGTATGCACCCCAGCGACTCGCCGCACGACACCCCCTTCTTCCTCGTCGCCGGCATGTTCGGCAACGTGCTCAACCTGCGCCAGATAGCCAATCTGATTGGCGCAGAACGTCCGTTCTACGGCGTGCAGGCGCGAGGTCTGTACGGTGAAGACAAACCTCACGAAAGCTTCGAAGAAATGGCTGCGGATTACTTGAGCGAAGTGCGCCAAGTTCAACCGCATGGTCCTTACTTGCTAGGGGGCTTTTCGGGAGGCGGCATCGTTGCCTACGAGATGGCCAGACAACTCCTGGTCGAAGGCGAGTCGGTTTCCCTCTTGGTCATGCTCGATACGCCGCTCCCGTCGGACAAGCCGCTCTCCACCGCCGAGAAGCTGGCCATTCATCGCCAGAACCTGACGCGTCAAGGGGCGCGCTATCCGGTGAGTTGGCTCAAAGACAAGATGCGGTATCACCGCGAGATGGCGGAAAAGGCGCGACGCCTACACGAACAAAAACAAGGCGCTGCGCCAAGCGAACAGTTTCACTCGCAAGCTATCGAAGCCGCCTTCTACTCCGCCCTCGAAAAGTACAGGCTTCAGCCTGTGGCGGTGGATGTGACCTTGTTCCGTCCTAAGTTGCGTCCGACGCACACCTTCCCCTCCGGTGAGATGATCAATCAAGATCGTCGGCGCATCTACACCGACAACGGATGGGGGCCTTACGTGCGCAACGTGGCGGTCTACGAAATGCCTGGTGACCACGACAACATGGTGCTCGAGCCCAACGTCCGCATCATGGCCGCCAACTTGCGACGCTGCATCGACGCGGCAACGGCTTCGAGCGGAAGCGCGGCGAACGCCGAAAAACCTCCGCCGTCCGACCTTTCGCCAAGTGACGTCACAGCGAGTGAGACGACCGGCGTGCAAGAGCAGTGCTCGGCTTGACGCCGAGCACTAAAGCTGAAACACCCTCACTCATGGCGAAAGCGAGCAGCGACAGATCCGAGCAGGGCACCCCCGCCAGCGAGCGAAGCGCGGACACCGTCGGCGTCGTAGTGATTGGACGCAACGAAGGCGAACGACTCCAGGCCTGCCTCCGGTCGTTGGTTGCCCAGGGCGCCTCCCCCATCGTGTATGTCGACTCGGGCTCGACCGACGGCAGCGCCGAGTTTGCGCGTTCCCTCGCGGTCGCCGTCGTCGACCTCGATCTGAGCCAGCCGTTCACCATGGCCCGGGCACGCAACGCGGGGCTGGAACATCTGTTGGAACAGGCGCCAGAGCTTCCCTTCGTTCACTTCGTGGATGGAGATTGCGAAGTCGAACCAGGGTGGATCGCCACAGCATTGAGTACGCTCCAACAGCGCCCAGAAATCTCCGTCGTGACCGGCTTGCGGCGCGAGCGCTTTCCCAGAGCCAGCATCTACAATCGATTGATCGACATGGAGTGGAATGCTCCGGCCGGTGAAGTGGCTGAGTGTGGCGGCGATGCACTTTACCGAACGGACATTCTCAAGAAGGTGGGTGCTTTCAATCCGAGCATGATCGCAGGAGAAGAACCGGAGCTGTGCGCGCGCATTCGCCTCCAGGGCGGTCGCATTCTGCGCCTACCCGTGCCGATGACGATCCATGACGCCAACTTGCAGTCGTTCACCCAGTGGTGGAAGCGAGTCAAGCGCGGTGGCCACGCCTTCGCCGAGGGCGCGGCGTTGCACGGGCGCAGCAAACTCCGCCACAACGTCAAGCCGACGCTAAGCGCGCTCGTATACGGTGCGGCGCTACCAGCATCAGCACTGGCTTTCGGAGTACCGGTGGCTGCTCTCCTGGGAAAACACGCAGCCCGCGCGGTAGTGGCCGCCCACGTCCTGCCTTACGTGCGGGTGCTTCATGCCACCTATCGCTCGCGCGTTGAACGCGGGGACAGTAGTGAGGACGCGTGGCTATATGCCGTGTTTTGCACACTCGGTAAGTTCCCGGAGGCCGCCGGAGCATTCACCTACGCCTACAACTCTTTGCGCGGTAGGCACACCGGGCTCATCGAATACAAGTAGGGCCAACAGCGCCTCTTCGGTGCTATGCCTTAGCGCGTCGAACCTCGAGCGATGACGTCCGCCGGAGCCTGCACGAGCTCGATCAGCACCCCGTAACCGCTGACGGGAGACGCATCGCTCGGCTTGGGATGAATGAAGCAAACGTCGTGTCCGGCCGCGCCCTTACGGATCCCCCCAGGAGCGAAGCGCACCCCGCGTTCCGTCAACCACTCCACCGCCCGCGCTAGATCGTCCACCCAAAGTCCGACGTGGTTCAGGGCGGGCACGTCCACCCGCGGCTTCTTCTCGGGATCGAGAGGCTGCATCAAATCGACCTCGAACGCGCGGATGCCGGAGCCGAGACTGAGTATCTCCTCATCCACGTTCTCCGCGGCACTTTGAAACGTCCCCTTCGCTTCAGCTCCGAGCAGGTCGACCCAAAGCTCGCGCAGCTGGGACCTATCGCTGCCGCCTACAGCGATCTGCTGCAGGCCCAAGATACGGAAGGGGCGTGACACCGCGCTTGCTTAACGCGAATCATTGCGCAGCGCCAATGGGAAGCAGTCCGGACCGCCTCAATCGGGCTGGTAAGGAACGATCCCCAAGCGGACGGCATCATCGACGCAATCCAAGTCATCGAGCACCGACGGGTCGTCGACCTCTACTTCGAGGCGTTCGCCGCAGCGGGACAATGCGGTGCGGAGCGTCAGGCCGTCGTGAGCGTTCCGGAGCTGGGCGCCCATCGTTCGTACACAACCCACGATGGGGTGACCGCAGCGTCCGCCGTACCGAGGCACGGCCCAGCGCCTCCCGTTCGCACGCCGTGACGCCATCTCGAGCTGAAGCGCAGCAACGAGTGCCGCCACTGTGCTTGGAAGGACGCGCGGCTGATCCAGCAGTGCCACGACCAGGACGTCCGCTTTCTGCTCCCGAGCGTACCGCAGCGCCGTGAGGAACGACGTCAGCATCGACGGCCGCGCCTGGTCGGGTACCGGCACCTGGGGCACCCGAGCTGCCACCCGTTCGAGGAGTGGGGCGTGGGGAGCGCCCACGACGGCAACCGGAGCGGTACAGCCCGCAGAGGCTAGACACTGCAAGATCCGTTCTAGCAGAGGTGTACCCTGGTAAATGGCCAGTGCTTTCGGGGACTGGAAGCGGGAAGAAGCACCCGCGGCCAGGATCGCGCCCGTCACATGACGGGATTCTACGGCTATTGGGCCTACGGAAATGTACTTTTGACTACCGGACATCGTGGTCTACTCCAAGGATCCAACATGCAGTCACAGTACAACGCACCGCGCCGCGGGTTCCGCTTGATGGTTCAGCTAGTCCGAGAGGACCTGGACGCGCACGGCGGTGACTGGACCCGCCCAGGATTCCACGCCCTGGCGCTACACCGGTTTGGCAACTGGCGCATGCGCATTCAGCGCCGGCGACTCCGGTTACCGCTGTCGGCCTTGTACAACGGACTGTTCGTCATGGTCCGCAACGTATACGGCATCGAGCTGCCGTACAGCGCTCGAGTCGGACGCCGCGTCGTCATCGAGCATCAAGGCGGTATCGTCGTGCACGGCAACGCCGAGATCGGCGACGGAACGATCCTGCGCCAAGGCGTCACGCTGGGTAACCGCCGCCTGGATCGGCCGATGGCTGCGCCCAAGATCGGCAAGCACGTCAACATTGGCGCCGGAGCCCAGATCCTGGGCGACGTGGTGGTCGGCGATCACGCCACGATAGGGGCCAACGCCGTGGTCACCCGTGACGTGCGGCCCGGAGCTACCGTAGGTGGTGTACCTGCAGTGGAATTGGGGCCGGAATCCGTGCTCGCGCCCCTGCCTTTCACCGCGAGAGCGATCAGTAGTTAGGTAAGCTCGCGCTCTATGAGCTCGTCTGAAGCCAAAAAGCGCCTCACCGTCCAGGTCATCATCGTCAGTTACAAGACCGCGGACCTGGTTAAAACCTCCCTTTCGGCCTTAGCTGACGAACGAGCGGCGGTCGACGAGTTGGGCATCGACGTGCGCTGCTACGTGATCGACAACTCCGGCGTCGACTTCGAACCGGTTCAGGCGTTCGTGCAAGAGAAAGGCTGGCAGCCATGGCTTCATGTCGTGCAAGCCGAGCGCAACGGGGGGTTCGCCTACGGCAACAACCGAGGCTTCGAGTACGGCTTGGCGCAAAGCCCGAAGCCGGACTACTTCTTCCTGCTCAATCCAGACGCCGTGGTGCGGCCAGGTGCCATCTCACAGCTGGTGGAATTCATGGAGACCCACCCCCGCGCCGGTTCTGCCGGTAGCAGTCTCGAGAATGAACGGGGCGAGCTGTGGCCGGTTGCCTTCCGCTTTCCCGGCATGTTGAGCGAAGTCATTCCCGCTTTACAATTTGGGCCTCTGTACCGGCTCTTTGCCGACCGCATGGTGGCGCGCACGATGGGCGACAAGACCGAGGAGGTCGACTGGTTCCCGGGCGCCGCCATGATCTGCCGCGCCTCAGTGATTGAAGAGCTGGGTGGCATGGATGAATCGTACTTCCTGTACTACGAGGAAACCGACTTCTGCCTAAAGCTGAAGCGCCACGGCTGGACGAACTGGTACGTCCCTGCCAGCCGCGTGATGCACATCGCCGGCAAGAGCACTGGAGTGACGTCCGAGGGCGCCGACGTCAAACGCTTGCCCAGTTACTGGTTCGAGTCCCGCCGCCGCTACTTCCTCAAGAACTACGGCAAGACGTACGCCGTGTGCACCGATGCGCTCACCACCGCAGCTAACCTAGCGGGAGAGGTGCAAATGAGGTTGCGAGGTAAGCCCGAGAAGTTGCGCGAGGGCTTCCTGCGCGATTTTTGGCGGGGTAGCGCATTGCAACCTGCCAACCGCACCATCGAACCCGAACGCGAGCTGCTCACGCCGCGCGCGTGACGGCCAGGGCTCGTGCAGGCCCTCAAACTCGCCCTGACTGACTCAGCAT
>CAZNZA010000059.1:0-1076 GCA_964577325.1 uncultured Polyangiaceae bacterium | reverse complement strand
CACTTTCCCGATTGCAGAAGTCGACAACCAGGCTCACACTTAGCCGTCATGGCGGAGCTTCAACTCGTCACCAGCACATCATTTGACGCCGTCGACAGCGGTGGGGGGAAGCCGGACATCGACGTCGACGCCGTCAACGGCTCGCTTGCCGGCGCCTCGGCGGAAGCTGTTCTGGACTGGACGCGGGCAAGGTTTGGCGACGACGTCGTGCTGACCTCGAGCTTCGGCGCCGAGTCGGCTCTCATGCTGCACTTGGTCAGCCAAATCATGCCGCGCACTCGCGTCGTGTTCATCGATACGGGTTACCTCTTTCCGGAGACGTATCGCTTCGCCGAGGAGATGACCCAGCGCTTCGGACTCGACGTGCGGGTGTACGGCCCCCAGATGACGCCGGCCCGGCAAGAGGCGCTTTACGGCAAGCGCTGGGAGGGCAGCAAAGAGGACCTCGACGCTTACCAATACGTCAACAAGGTCGAACCCATGGACCGGGCGCTACGCGAGTTGGCGCCCCGAGCGTGGATTGCGGGACTGCGCAAGCACCAAACGAGGTTCCGCCAAACCCTCTCCTCGGTCGAGCTCCACCGCGGCGTGTACAAGGTTCACCCCATTCTCGCCTGGGGCGAGGAGGACGTGGCGGCTTACATGCGTGAGCACGAGCTGCCGTACCACCCCCTGTACCGGCGCGGCTATCGTTCGATCGGCGACGAGCACTCGACGTTTCCGACGCTGGAGGGCGAAGACCCGCGTGCGGGTCGTCATTTGGGCGAGCACAAGGAGTGCGGCATTCACTTGCCGCGCATCGCGAAAGACTTGAGTCAGAAGTCGAGCAGTCTGTAAACACGCGGCGCGTTGTGCGGCCGCACGGGCGTGAGATCTAGGGGCCACGGATCAGTCGTCGTCGGCGCCCGACTCCAGCTCGACAGCGCGCTTTGGCTGTCGGTCGCAGCGCGGCACGAGTTGGGAGCTACAAACGGCGAAAGGCGCCCGAACAGGGCGCCTTTCTTCGCGGCCCGCATCTCTTCGAGATGCGGGCTCGGACGTTACACTCAGAGATACGTCGACAAGCGCACGCCGAA
>CAZNZA010000058.1:25221-31093 GCA_964577325.1 uncultured Polyangiaceae bacterium | reverse complement strand
CGATGGGCGGGTGGAACTGTTGATTCGTCCCACCTTTTCGGCGGGGAGAGAGCTGCTCGACGAACGACTAGAGCCGACGGAGGAGCTTCGGTTCGTGAGTTCCGACTGCCCGTGTTGAGGTCGCGGTGCAAAGCGCGATGGAGCACGGCGCGGACATAACGGGGGTGACTTTGTCGGCAAGTGCCATGTCCGACGACGGACGCGTCATCGTGGGGCGGGCCACGCTGCCCAACGGAACCGACCAAGCCTTCAAGGCGCTACTACCTCGGACCGCGTACGAGTAGGGGCCTAACCGCAAAGCGAGGCAAAGCGTTGTGGTGAGACTGCCGTCGCCGCAGACACTACTGGCACTGTGGGGGCAGGTCGAGTAGTGATCGCGCCCATGGCTATCGGCAAGCTCGTGCGTCTGAGCTTCGTGTATCTAGGCGGTGTTTCTCTGAGCGCATGTACGTGTGAAACGGTAGAACGCGACTACGTGTGGCACGCCGTCGCTGCCAACGGCATGCCCCTGGTTGTAGAGAAGAGCGATCGTATAACGCAGCGTCGGGGCATGCTCACGAACACTGACTACGGTAGCACTCATACATTCACGTATAAGCTGCATATGGATACTGACTATTTGACTTGGTATGGGGGCGACTCCGAGCCGAAGAGCTTGCTCTTTTGTGGTGAGCAGATCCTGCTCCGCTCATTGCGCAAGCGGTATGTCCCGATGATTATTTCGGACGCAGGAGCACCAAGCTCGGCGACGACATCCGTGGAAAAACCGACCACCGTCGTGGCGGAAGAAGTCGAGCGATTCGTAGACGAGCGCTACTTTTGGCGCATGTTTGGAGAAACGACGTGGGTCCGAGAGGATCCAAGCGTGTATCATCAGAACAAGCCCGCGTGCTTGGAGACGATGGTCCCGAACGACAACGAACTATCTTCGAGCCAACCGTAGGGGTCGCCCCTGCCGCACCTCGATATTCCGTCTTTCAGTTCCGCGGCGCCAGTGACGCTACGGGACGTGAGAAGCCGACGCTGATGAACTCCGTACTCGCGGGCACTTCGGGATCGCGTCCGGTGGCGGGGAAGTTCGTGTCGATGGCGACGCCCAACGTCTTGGGTCCGAGTGGCAGTACACATTCGACCGACACGAAGGGGAAGTTGAACTTGTCGGCGTCGAGTCCCACGAGCGGACCACCGATGTCGCGCGGGTCGTCGATGTCGAGCAAGTCGAGGACGAGGTTCTTCTTCAAGATGCCGTCGGCGTCGGTGACGTTGAGGTCCACGATGTACAGACGCTTGATCTCGGCATCCAAACCGAAGTTATCGCGTTCGATGAGCACGAACTTGTCCGGACCGACGCTCGTCATGTCGCCGATCACGATGCCGTTGTCCGTGGGCTCACCGTCCTTGCGGTACTTGTACGTCACCCCCGTGTACTCGACGGTTCGAGGATCGAACTGATAGAACTCGAGCACGCGCTCGTCTCCCGGTACAGGCCGCAGCGCATCCACGACGGGCGCTGATTCGGGCACTGCGTACAAGTACTCGCGAGCGTGGTCGAAGCTCAGGCTTTCGAAGCCGCGGCTGGCTGCAAGTGTATGCGTGCCCGGCGACGCCAAGACTACCGGGTTGTGGGGGCTTGCGAGTACCGGGTGCGGCACCGGCTCGTCGATGAGAGTGCCGTTCGTGTCGAAGTGCAGGAGGTACGGTCCGAATTCTTCGCCGACCCAATACGTCCCATCCGCGTCGCGAGCGATCGACTCCACGTCGAAGTCGTAGCCGGTGAGCAGGCGGTTCTCTTTGATGGCTGGATCGACGGGGATCCCTGAACTCGTGCCGTGACCGCTACCGCTTCGATAGCTGTCGAAGTCGGCCGTGACGAGCAGATCTATCCCGACACCGTTGTTCAAGATGCCGTTTGGGTCACTGAACGCCGTGAACGAGTGGTTCTCGATGGCGCCAGGGTTGGTCGTACCATCACTGGTCGTCTTGAAGTGTGGCGCGATGTTGTAGAAGCCGAGGACGTAGTCGGCCGAGTTCGCTTTCGAGCCGAAACCATTGTCCGGCAAGGCCAGGAAGGTGCCGTCACCGTTATCGAGCAGCCCTGAATAGCCGGGGACTGGCTGACCTGCGTACGGACCGCTTTCGAGGAACTGGCCGCTGGTTGGTCCAGGTTGCCGAACAGAGTGATCGAGAGCTGCCCAACCGGTGAGGGCGTGAGCCACAGGACGCGGTCGCCACCAACGACCCAGCGCCTCCGAGTGTTGGTCGACGGCTTCGTTGTCGTAACCAACGTCGGTCGCTCGCCCTCCGCACGCCGCGCACACCAAGGCGAGCGCGGGTGACAACAGCACCGCTGCTTCCCGTCGGCGGGTCGTCGAGCCCACGGCCACTTTCCCGACACACTGGTTCAAATGCTTAGACATGATCATCCTCCTGGCTGCGGTTTCGTTTCGCCGCCGGCAGGGCTCTCCCGCGAGGCGACGCGAGGAGCTAATCTTGGTTGCGAGGCGCCGACGCCACGTGCGTGCAACGCCTTGGCAAACTCGTGTTGAAAAGAACGGACGGCTAAGGTGGTCCGACTCACCGCCGGCTTTTGTCAGAGCCTGTCATTCACGCGGGGGGTGGAATCGGCTATGCGCCTTGTCAAGCGTCGGCAGCGTGCGGCGCTCATTGCCCGTTGGAGTTCGGCTCGTCGCTTCGCGTTGAAGGGGCGTGGCTCTCGTGCGGATAAGAGCCGTTAATCGGTAGCAAACGGTGCGATCGGGCATGTCGTGACGCATCTAGGTCACGCGTTGCCTGGTGCTGGATGGGAGCTTGCGTAAGATGTTCACAATGAACCACTTTCTCACCGTCTGTTGCACTGTCGGTGACTACACGCGACGAGTGCGCATTGACAACGATGCAACGGGTATGGTGTCGTAGGTCGTGGTCAGAAAGTACGTAGTCCAACAAGGCGACACTTTGCTGTCTCTCTTCAGCAAGCTGGGTATGCTCGACTTCGATGTGTTCTGGGATCATCCCGACAACCGAACCGTGCGAGAACGCTACGATGAAACCGGCCGTTTGAGGGTGGGTGACGAAGTGAGCGTCCCCGCCGAAGCCGTCACCGTCAAGCTGCAGACCGGTAAGCACCACACGGTGGTCATCAACGGACCGAAGATTGAGCTCGTGCTTCTGCTCGAATCCCCTCGCGGACTCGCCTTTGCCAATTCGCCGTACGAGATTACCATTGGCGCCCGAAAGATAGAGGGTACCACCGACGGCGACGGCGTCTTGCGCGAGCGCGTGCCCTTGACGCGAAAGGAAGCGGTGCTTCGACTCACGCCCGCGCCAGAGTTGCGGCAGCAGGCCGCCGAGGCGTGCAGCGCGGACGAGAGTCCAGATTGCGCCTCGGAGGTGTACGAGTGGAGACTGCAGCTTTCGGAGCAATTGGCGCTCGATGTAGCGGGGGCTCAAGCACGACTGAACAACTTGGGGTTCCAAGCAGGAGTAGTCGATGGGGAGCTCGGGCCGCTTACCGAAGCCGCGCTGCGTGATTTCCAGACCCAGAACGACATCACCGAGGACGAGCCGCTGGGTGAGCAAACCTGCGCTCGCCTCAATGAGCTCTCCGGCCGTTGAGCAACACCATGGGCAACTCAGCATCCACCGCGCGCATTCCCGTAAACTTCAGTCCCAAGGCTAAGCCTCAGCGGCTGCGGGCGACGGATACGATCAACCTTTTGGTCCTCATCGGAGGGACTACCCAACCCGTAAACTTAGGTGGTATAGCGGATGGGACGTCCGATCCGGGCGGGACGCGCTCCCAAGGCCATAGCGACGATGGGGTGTCCACGGGAAGCACCGACTATTGGGGAATGCGACAGGATCAATTGGTCAACGCAAACCTCTCGGACCTCGATTGGTACTGGCAGGAGGACTATGAGTTTCGGAAGGCCGTCGCTGCCTTGTCTCAGGACTACCTGAGCTTCAGGATCTTCGCCGCCCACGGCTGGAGTGGAGACAACGCCATCGTCAACCGCCAGGTAGCGGGCGCGTATCTCGCCAATCGCTTGTGTGGAGGGGAAGGGGAGAAGGCCTATTACCCAGCGTGGCGTCACAAGTCGGTGCATATCCACCTGATGGGCCATAGCCATGGCGGCAACGTGGTCAACGAGTTCCTGCAGCAGGCAGCCAAGCTTGGCACGGCGTGGCCCGCGCGCTGGCGCATACGCAGCGTGACTTATCTTTCGACGCCGTTCTTTCAGCGCCTACACCCGCTGAACACGGCCACGTTCGACCCGGAATGTCGGATCATCAACGCGACGGACGACTATGATCTGACGCAAAGGGTGGTCGCCGACTTCTCGATGCTGCCGTTGCGCAACGTGCTGCTGCACGTAAAAGCCGACGCGCTTCTCGAACGCCTGGATCAGTTTCCTTGGGATGAGACCGTCGTCGACGCGGCGATCGGCTCCGTAAACGTCGATGGGTCGTTCCAAAATTACCTCCCTAAGGTGGAAATCGTCCTGGGCCAGAAGGAGGGCAACGCCCTTTACGACCAACTCATCGACGTCGTCAATCATCTCGAGGGCCTGGTGCAGGAGGCTCATCGGGTGGTGGAGCATCTCACGACGCCCTTCACGTATCCGGTAGCACCCGGGCTGAAGGGGAAAGTCAAAACCGAACGTTCTATCTTATCCAAGGATAGCGCTCAGCGTATCCAGGGCCTACTGCGATCGGTGTGGGAGGCAGGGCGGCCACTTCGCGAGCAATTGCAGGCCCGGCGCGCGATCGGCCGTTATCCGGTGATGGATGTCCTCGGTGAGCTTCTGAGCGAGGGGAGCAGTCTGCTCGTCGACCTTCTAGACAAGGTGGGGACACTGATCGCCATCGATCGCAACAAGCTCGAGGGGCCCTTGTGCAACCTATTGGTCGCCTTCGCTCTCGATCAAGTGGACGAGTTTGACGACACCGTGCGTTCGCCGGCAGCCCAGTTGGAAGGAACTCCGTTTGCTCAGCGCCTCGATCAGGTGGACGTGAGCATGAGTGATGAGTATCGGGCCGACCCAGACCTCAGCAAGTACTGGTCACGCTTCCCTGACTTCATTGCCAAGGTCGAGGCGTCGGAGAAGGCTTACGCCGAGCGCGGCGAACAGCGAGACGTGGTCGACCTGATGTTGCGGTTGGTCGCGCAAGTGAGCGCCGTGCGGGGTTTGGTCGCCCAATACCGTGCCCATCCCCGACTCATTGGTGGGATCAGGAAAACGTTGGCAGGCCTGGCCGCTGTCAGCAAAGTACGATCCTGGTTCGACGACGGAGGCACGACCATCTACGAAGCGTTGGACCGGCTTGCTACGAGCGTGGATACGTGGATGGGGCTGTTGGCTGAAAGGGACGCCGGGGGCATGGAGGTGCCGCTCAGCGTGGCCACTCCCACCGATCCCAAGCATCCCCCCCTGGGCTCCCTCGAGCATTTCATGTACGTCGCGCATTCTGTGAGTCGAAGGCAACTACACCCTGAAGTGGAAACGTTGCTGCGCGGACAGATCACTTCCTTGAGACGCCAAGCGTCCAAGGAGCGTTAAGGGGCGACGTTGGGGCCTTCCGGCGCGGACGCTTTGGGCACGGTAGGTACACACTTACCGCTCGACTCGACGGCGCAGGTGGTCCCGTCAATCCAAGTCGCTGCGCCAAAGTGAGCATCCGCCAACTGGTCGAGGGACAACTTGGCGCCCTGGAGGTTAGCGCCGCTGAACTCCGCTCCCTGCAATTTCGCGCCCCGCAAGTCAGCGTTGGAGAGATCACAGGTGTTCATGTTGGTCCCGCGCAGGTCGGCATCGCGCAAGTCGGCGCCGGCCAGGTGCATGCCGCCATAGCCGGGCCTGAGCGACGCCAA
>CAZNZA010000058.1:14024-25121 GCA_964577325.1 uncultured Polyangiaceae bacterium | reverse complement strand
CCGCTGTCATGGAAGCGGATATCCCGCAGATCGGCGCGCTGCAGGTTGCCGAACAAGAACCCATCGGTGAAGTCCGCGCCGCGGAAGCTCGAGTCGGGGGCGTCAACCATGAATAATCCTGCTCCTCGCAGGTTCGCCTGATCAAACTTGCCTCCACGGAGATCGGCGTACTCAATCTTGCAATCGGGACACGCGTTCGTCTTCTTCAGCTGCTCGACAAACGGCTGTGATGCCGCGCGGTCTGCCTCGATCTCGCGTTCGGCGACCGATTTGCCATCGCAACCCAAACCGAGAAGCGAGAAGACGAGGTAAAGTCGTCGCATCCGCTTTGCGTACCACTTTCGCACAGCGTATAGAAGCGCTGGCTTGCAGCGCGGCCTGTGTCTCATTGATACGCACCCTGGCGCTGTAGCGCGTAAGAGGTGGTGCCCGAGGGAGTCACTCCGGAGGGTCCACGTCAGAAATTGACATCGGCCTCGCTCGCCTGTTCACTCAAGGCAGACACCTTCAGGGGACGCTGGGTGCGGAGCGGGTCGATCTCTTTCGAGGAGCGCTCCGGTGACCCGATGACGCTCCTGCGGTTCGCGCAGTTGCCGTCCGAGAGCGGCTGCAATTGTACATCGCGGAAGGAACCGATTGCATGGTTGGAGGATCGCTGCGAGGCTAAACCGGCATGCGCCAACGACCTGGTTTCGCAAGCGTCACGCTGCTCGCTCTCGTGGCTTGCTCGCCTGACGCCAACACACCGCAGCAAGGTACCGACACGAGTAGTCCGACCTCTGGGGGCGATACGCGCGACGATGGGGACACGAGTGGAAGCGGTTCCACCACGTTTCCGGGCTCGACCACTGCTAACCCCGGGTCCGGAGACGCGACGGACACCACCACGCTCGGCGACGGAGCACCAAGCGCGGGTGATACCGATGACTCGAATCCACCAGCGAGCGGCATGAGCTCGGACGACACCGCCGCTCCCGGCAACACCGCCGTGTCCGACGACACGATGAGTACGAATGACATGACGGACGCGGATGACAGCGCAGTTTCCGACGAGACCGCGACTACAGACGAGACCGCGACTACAGACGAGACCGCGACTACAGACGAGACCGCCGTGAGCGACTCGGACGACACCACGGATCCGAGCAACGCCGGTGACACGAGCGACGACACGACGTTCGCACCCGACGACCGTTCTGCTGCGGCGGTGTGCGCCCGATGGAACGCCGATCGCGCCGACATGAGCGAAGGAACGTGGAGCGGAAGTGTCGAAGCCTGTGAACCTGGAACCATTTCTGCCGAAGGGCACGCCAACGCGTTACGGCTCTACAACTTGTATCGGTGGCTCGCGGACCTGCCGCCAGTCGTTGCCGACCCTGAGCTCGACCGCCTCGCCCAGGCTTGCTCGCTTTTGATGGAAGCCAACGGCAACCTGTCGCACAACCCTCCGATGAGCTGGACGTGTTGGACGCAGGATGGCGCCGACGGCGCGGGGGGCAGCAACATCTCCACTGGGTCGAGCGTGCGCAGCGTCGATGGCTACATGATCGATCCGGGCAATGAAACCACCATCGGACATCGCCGCTGGATCTTGTCCAACTCGCTCGGACCCATCGGTATCGGATCGACCGGTGACGGCGCTTCATGCATGCACAACCTGCGCGGCCGGGGCGATGCCCAGAAACCGTGGATGGCTTGGCCTCCTCCCGGTGCGTTCCCTTTGCAGGCGACATCCCTCGGTCGCCGCACCACCCTCGATGAAACGGGGTGGACGGTACAGAGCGACGACATCGATTTAGGCAACGCCAGCGTAACGGTCACCTCAGACGGCATGAACTTGCCCGTGACCGTCACCCAGCTCGACCCCAACTATGGCTCCCGCGATGCCTTTCGCTTCAACCCCGACGGTTGGGAGACGGAAGCCGGCCGCACCTACGCGATAAGCGTAGGTGGGGTCGCGACTCCGATCGAGTACGAGGTGAGCGTTGTGGACTGCGCGCAGTAGACGCCAGCAAACGCTCACCGCCAACGACGCGATTACGCGTTCGCACGGGCGACAGGGGCAGTCTCTTGATCGGAAGCCCCAGCGAGCGAGCTCAACAAGCCTTCGGCGCACGGCAGTACGATGTCGAGCATGGCGCGTCGCCTGATTTCGGGCAGTAGCGCGTTAGGTACGACGCCGTGGGGCAGGGAGTCGAAGCCACCGTCAGCCGGGGCGCGTGAGCCCTCGACGATGACGCTTGCGACCGCCACTTCTTCGGCAGCGCTTGCAAACTCAGCGCGAACCACCCGACGCAAGCGAGCTTGGGCGTCGCCGGTGGAAGCGGCTTCAGTGAGCGCCCAGCTGACGAACCGCCACGCTAGTTCCGCATGCCGCAATTCGTCGGCTCGGATCTTCTCGAGCACCGTTTTGACGTCGGGATCGACCGTTGCCTCACAAGCCTCGGCAGCTTCGAGAGCGGCGCATGTCTCGCCGATGCAGCCCTCTCGCACCGTCAGGCGCACGATTTCTTCCAAGGTCGTCTCTTGCAGCGCTTGGTGCATTGGCAACGCTCCCGGTCCCACTGCATAGCCGAGATACCTCTGCGCCAAGGCGAAGCAGTCACGGGCGTGCTGGGTTTCATCAGCCATGGCCATGTGCGTCCCTTCAACCAACGAGGCTGGCGCACCCAGATGCAGAAGTTGTAAAGTGAAGCGTGCAAATGCCGCGATCGAGGCGTGCTCCATCAGACCCAGTTCGGCCCAACGCCTACCGAGCGTCTGACGTTGATCTTCAGTCAGTGGCTCTAGCTGCGTGCACGAAGCGGCCGGTCGTTGGTAAACGGCTGGCGCGGGAGCACCAGTGTCCGAAGCCCACGCAGCGCTTGTGGTAAGCGGCGCCAATCGTTCTTGGCCGTCCACGAGAAACGGTCGACCACAAGCCACGTTCGGCACGTCGGTGCACTTGCGTACACCTGTGGCTGCCGAGCAGAAGTGGGAATCGCCGCAGTCGGCGTCCGTGACGCATTCGTCCTCCGGCGTCGTACAGGTGAAGATGGGCGTACCTGGTCCACATCCGATCCCGTGCACCTCAGCCCACTGCGCGCACTTCATGCCTTCGCCACAATCGCTGTCCGCGCGGCAAGTGGCTGTGACGCACGTGCCTACCGGATCTCCGCACACGCACGCTTGGTCCGACGAACAGTCGCCATCCGAAGCACAACCGTACGAGCAACGTGCTACAGGACCCAGGGGAACGGCATCCTGCAACGCGCAGTGGCCGTACGCACCCTCGTCGCAGTCGGCGTCATACCGGCAGTCGTTGTTGGCAAACCCATTCTGAGGCTGGCCCGCGTCAGCCTCCGTGCGCGGCAGCATGGAGGCACACTCCTGTGCCACTGGACGGTGCACGACACCATTGTCGCACTCCTTCAGTCCCGAATTGACGCCGTTGCGCACGACGTCCGTACACGCGGTGGCCTCGCCGGGCGGGGAGTTCGGCTGCGGGGTGGAGGTGTTCTCGGTTGCGACTCCAGCCTCGGGACTGCCCCCAGGGGTAATGGGGCCCGGGCCGTTCGTGTCGTTGCCGGCCTGGGCCCCGCAACCGTTCGGGAAGATTCCGAGGCTCGTGAGCAGCGCCAGGCGCCACAGATCCGTTTGCGTTCGCAGCATGTCTCTCTCCCTTGTTGGTTCGTGCCTCGGCCACAGCGACTCTCGGCGGCTGGCACAGTTGGCACAGGTGAGGGAGATTCTGCAATCACCATGCCGTCTCTATCTGCAATGACGGCCCGTGGCACGCTCTGACAATTGTCTTGCGCCACCAGCGATGACTGCGGAAGCCTCTGGCAAAGCTCGGTGTTTCACCAGGACCCGGTGCCTTTACCGCGAGACACGCAGCGCGGTATGCTAACAAATGGCTCGTTCCATGTTCCACGACAGTCTGACGAAGCGGAAATCAACCGCGCTCTTGGGTTTGGGTTTTCTTCAAATCAACGCCTGCGCCGGCGAGCGCCCCACGTTTGCCAATCGCGTTATCCCTGAACACACCAACCTTTCGGATTCAGGTGTCGGTGACGCCGCAACCACGGAGCCTCAGCCGAGCGGCTCTGAAAGCGACGCCTCCGACGGGTCCAGTGCACCGCCTACGGGTTCGGTGTCGGAGGCGGGACCGGGAGCGCCAGACGCAACAGAGACGTGCACGGGTTCCGACGTTCCCGCCGCGGACTCGTGCGCGGTCGAAGGCAACGACGACAACTGCAACGGCGTGCCCAACGAAGACTGCGAATGCATCGCGGGGCAAACCACGACCTGTGCCCAAGTCTACCAAGCGCTTGGGGTATGCGCTGCCATCGAGCTTCAGTGCAGCGAAGCAGGGAGATGGCCATCCGCCAGCGCGTGTGAGGCGACCAGCGCCGAGACGTGTGAGGGAGACGTCGATGAAGACTGCGACGGTGAGATAAACGAGGTTGCCGATTGCCCCTGCGCCGCGGAGCCGTGCGAGAACGGAGGCCTGTGCGAGCCGGACGTCAGCGACGACGGTAGCGGATACACGTGCGACTGCGGGAACACCGCCTACGCCGGCCGACACTGCGAGCAACCCCGAGTCGAGGTGCTGCCGTTGGGACCGGGGGGCTCTGATTGCGTGGCCGTTGCTATGTCGCAGGATGGCAGCGTCGTGGGTGCCACGTGTAACTCACGACCCGCATATTGGACCGCGAGCAGCGGATGGCAGTATCTCGTTCTGCCCAACGGCTATACATCGGGCACTCTGAGCGATCTGAGCGCCGACGGCGAAGTCTTCGTGGCGACCCTCGAATCCAATGCAGGTGGCATGTGGAAGGCCGCACGCTGGCAGGGGCGCAATAGCACAGGAACCATCCTCGCCGGCGGCACCGATGACACCTATGCAGAAGCTATCAGTGGAAATGGGCTGGTCACCGTCGGCAACGACGCGAGCGGCGCCCTGCTCGTTTGGAACGAGATGCAGTCAGCCATCGCTTACAGCCAACCGCAAGACGTGAGCGCCACCTTGTACTCGGTCACCTTCGACGGCAGCACGGTGTGGGGAAGTGGAGCGGGTGAAATGGTCAGCTGGACCGCGCCGCACACGTTCTCCGTATTCGAAGTGCCGGACGTGTCGACCATCACGCTGACGGACGTCAGCGACGATGGTCGTGTCGCGGTGGGCGTGGGCTGGACCACTAGTGGCGCCGGTGCCGGGCGTTTGGTGGACGGACAATGGTCTTGGCTCAACGCCAGCGGAGCCGGCGTGTGCTTCGCCTACGGCACGAATGCAGAGGGGTCTCGAGTTGCAGGCTGGTGCAACACTCCGGTGGTGTGGTTCGGCAACGACCAATTCGACGTCGTCGGATACCTCGAGCTCGCGGCGGCAGGCCTGGACGTCGATGTGACAGAGCCTACCAGCCGCATCGTGGCGCTGAGCGCCGACGGCACGGTCGCCCTCGGAGATGCTCAAGCGCGGGCATTCATCGTTCGCCTTCCCCCTTGATTGTCGAAGTGCCACCCGGAGTACCGATTGTCCCCGCGCAGCGCCGCATGGGCCCTACGCCCGTGCTTTGCCCTCTACGAACGCCTTGAAGTTGTTCAAGATCGCTTGCCAACCGTCGCGTTGCATGTCGAGCGAATTCGTGCCCTCTGCGTCGAAGACAGTCGTTACCTTTGTGCTGTTACCGTTGCTCTCGAATGTGGTCCGCGCCTTGCGGCCATCACCCAAGACGAGGGTGACCGCCTCGCGCGGTTTGACTTCTTCATACACACCTTGGAAGTCGAAGCCAAAACTGCCGTCTTTGGCTTCCATGCGCGCCTTGTGCGTGCCGCCTTCTCTGAGGTCGACTTCCGCACTGGGACAACACCAATCATCGGAAGCGAAGTTCCACTGGGTGATCGCGGCGGGGTTCGTGTAAGCATCCCAGGTGTTATCGACGGGTGCCGCAACGGTGGTTGTGATGGTGATTTGGTGATTGGCCATGTCATTCTCCTGATGCGAGGGGCTCGGCGAGGAACCTCATTCGTTGATCTCTGGCTCGACGAGTCTTGCCAGTTTTCGCAGTGATTCTTGCCAACCGAGGTAGCAAGCCTCGGGAGGGATCTGATCGGGGATCCCCTCTTGAACGATACTCATCTCCGTTCCGACAGATACTGCCTTCAACGTTACCGTGGTCTTCATCTTGCCCGGCAGACTAGGATCATCGAAGCCGTCGCTGTAACTTATCGTCTCTCCCGGGATGAGCTTCAGATAGACTCCGCCGAACGAATGGCTGTTTCCGGTCGTGAAGTTGCGGAAGGACATGCGGTGCTGACCACCCTCCTTCGCGTCCAGCTCGTGAACGGTGCAGGTGAAACCGAAAGGCGGGAGCCAGCTGGCTATCGCATCAGGCTCCACGAAGGCGCGGTAGATCTTGTCGGGCTTGGCGGTGAGAACGCGGTGTAGTTTTACTGTGCTGGGCATGGGTCAATCCTTGGTTGAGGTTGGGCGGGATGGGGCGGCGGCATTCAGCTACTTTTTTGCAACGGCCGCTTCGAGCGTTGCAATGTCTATTTTGCTCATCGTCATCATGGACTCGAAGGCACGTTTTGCCTCGTCGGCATCGGAACTCGTCGTCAAGTCGAGGAGCCGGCGAGGGGTTATCTGCCACGAAAATCCCCAGCGATCCTTGCACCAGCCACAGGCACTCGTCGCTCCCCCGTTGCCGACGATCGCATTCCAGTAGCGGTCTGTCTCTTCCTGGTTCTCGGTGATGATCACGAAGCTGACAGCTTCATTGGCTTTGAACTCCGGACCACCGTTGAGGCCGACGAAGCGGCGACCCAATACGGTGAACTCCACCGTCAGCTCAGTGCCGCCCTTACCCCCGGGGAAATCGCTGGGGGCGCTGTTCACCCGGCCTACATGGCTATCAGGAAAGGTGGCGGCGTAAAATGTGGCGGCCTTTAGTGCTTCGCCGTGGTCGAACCACAAGCAGTTGACGAGTTCGGTCATAGCTATCTCCTCGGTGTCGGTTGTTTTTTGGTCAATGGGTTATCGAAAAAATAGCGGCGGTCGATTATCGACGGCGCCGCTTGGAGTCTTGCGAAGGACGTTGCTCGCGTACCCTCGCCACGCCAAAAAGCATCTCGATGTAGCGGCGTAGGTGAGCGACGCTTTCAGCCGCGACATCTGCGCCACCCGTGGCTTTGGCGAGAATGAATGCGCCTTGGATGACGGCCTGCATGTGCAGCGCCAGGGACTGTGCCGTCCACTCTGGGTCGAGGTTTCTGGCACGCAGCGCCGCGTCGATATCGGCTTCCAAGGTGGCGGCATGCCCACTGATGCTGCGATGACACGCTTCACGAATGGCAGGCGCCGTTTCGTACGTCTCCTGAACCATCGTGCCGACCAGACAAGTGAAATCCGGCAGTTCACCTTGGAGCAGCGCCTTGCGAAAGTCGACATAAGCCAGGACTCGGTCTAGGGGGTCGGCGTGCTCGTGATAGGGCGCCTGAGCGAATAACGCCCCAGTCATTTCAGACCAGTAGTTGGCCGCAGCCACGGCAAGATCTTCCTTAGTCTTGAAATGATGAAAAAACGCCCCCTTGGTGACCCCAGCCGCGGCACACAGTTCGTCCACCGTCGTGGCTGAGTAGCCCTTCGTACGAATGACGCACAAAGCCGCATCCAGCAGCTTGGCTCTCGCATCCAGTTTGCCGGCGCTCTTGGACATGACGGGTACATACCAACCGGTTGGTATGGTGGCAAGAGGAAAGTCGTCCCTGCCGTACTTTTTGGAGCTCCGGCTGCGACCGTCGCGTGTGCGCCTCCCGCCCACCGCGGCGCGACAGGCCACGCCGCACGGCGGGGCCCGCTTGGCTGGCGCGCTCGTCGGACGTCCGCTAGGGTAGGGGATGCTTCGTCAGTGCCTGGGTCTAGTCATAGCGGTCGCCGGATGTACGACCAGCCCGGAGACCGCACCTGTGGTCCCGGACGCGGCGGGCACGAGCAGCGAAAGCACGACCGGAACACGTTTTGACGCCAGTCAACCCGGCGCGACCGAAGCTCCCGTCACAGACTCCGGCCCGACCGATGCGGCCAACGCCGGAGCAGATACGAGCGACAGCTCGGAGGACGGCAATGGATTAACGGATGATACGACCACGTCGCCGTCCGCTCCCCAAACCTCAAACCACCCCACCGGTACCGGCGACGACGCAGGAGCCGACGCCACCGTCAGTTGTGACACGCGCAAGTTGAGGTGTAGACGCGCCGAACCCAGCTGCGACGAGGGCTACGTGCCGCGAATCATCGATGGCTGCTACGCCGAGTGCGTGCCCATCGATGATTGCGAGTGCAACGAACCCGACGCTTGCCCTCAAAACGAACGCTACACGTGCAACAACAGCAGCCAACGCTGTACACCTTACTTGTTATAGGCAGCACCAGGTTCCGTTTCGTGCACCGAGAGGCTGCGCTCGGCTCTAGCGTCTCATCAAGTCCCGGCGCAGCGCGTGGAGGGTGGCCGCCTTGCCGTCACTTCTGATCGAGGCCGCGCTCTTCTGCGATGGCGGCGTTGCGCTCGTCGGCACGCTGGAGAGCTGGCCGTTGCGACAATCGCTCCACATAGGCAGTAAAGGCGGCGTCCTTCTCGAGCAACCCGAACTGGAGCAGGTAGCGCAGCGTGCCGCCAAAGATGACGTCGGCCATCGAGAACGTCTCACCGAGGATGAAGCCACCCTCGATCGCGCTCTTCATGGCGCGGATCATCGAGTCGTAGTTGCCCCATCCCGCCGCCCCTTCGCGAAACGACCAGTCGTTCACCTTCGCCATTACACCCGGCTCGGCCACCGACGGGGAGAAGAACGACCAGCGCAAGTACGTGGCGCGCTCCGGGGCGTCGAGCGGTGGAGCCAGGCGGCCTAGCGCATACTTGTCCGCAAGATAGATGCCTATCGCCGCCGCCTCCGTGACCACCGCGTCCCCATCGAGCAACGTGGGGAGCTTGCCCATCGGGTTGAGGGCCGTCAGCTCGGGGTTCTTCTGTGCGCCCGCAAGAATATCCACGAAGCGGAGCTCGTAGGGCTCGCCGAGCTCTTCGAGAGCCCAGACGGTACCGGCGGCGCGGGAGAAAGGATGATGAAATAGAGTGATGGTCATGCGTGTGCCTTCGGGTAGGAGCCGGACCTTTCCGACCAAAGCTGGACCCTACGAGGCATTGAGGACATCTTCCGTCCGCGATAGCTGCACCACGGCGCAGCCGCACGGCCGCTTCCCACTTCCGCAACGCGCGCGTCGCCGCTGATGAACCCAAGCGCCGCAAGATTGGGGGGAATGACGTGCCTTCGCGCAATCGCAGTGCAACTCTAGCGCGCTGAATCACCTACTCTGACTTGCCGAGTGCTTCGCGCATCATTGGGGGCACGGATTCTTCGAACAACTGTGCGCTGTACTGCTTGAGGAGTGCGAGATTTTTGGCCTCAACCTCCCGCGGCGATTCTTCGATCGGGACGTTGCCCTTCATGGTCACATGCTCGACAAAATCCTGGGTGTTCGTCTTTAGGTCGTAGATCACCAGCCACGCGCCGTAGATGACTTGGCAAATGCTAGGTGTGAAGCTGTTGGCTTGGACGAAGAATCCCGGTGAGCGCATGCCCGCCACGTAGCGAACGCCCTTGTTCAGGAGGGCAGTTCTAACGTCTGCGGGCACCTTTAGCTCGTTGTCGAGAGTGAGCGAAGCTAGCGCACCACGCAGATGCTCCAACACCTTCTCATCGTCGACAACTTTCGTCGCTGTCTCGCTTCGAACGCCCAACTTGGACAGCGACTGAGACCAGCGTTCGTCGAAGTCGTGGTCAACATCCCAGATCCCCTCGAAGCTACCGACGTGCGTGTTCGTCTCGTTGTAGAAGACCTTATAGACCATTTCGTCGTAGCTGATCGACTTTCGATCGAACGCTACAACCGTAATCGTCTTTTCGGCTTGCAGCCCCTGCGCCGTTCTTGGCGGGACTTGATTTGAACCACAGCTCAACAGTGCGGTGCTGCACGCTAGGATGCACAAGCTCAAGAACAGACGCCTAGATACTTTCATTCTTCTTCCCTCAGATCGTTCACACCAACCAAGAGACCCGTAGAATCGAAGACGTAGATCAACACGATCCTCTGAGCTTTGAAATAGGCGACGGTTTCCACGCTCAGCGCGTGCGGTGCGGCGCCAGCCGGCGCTTGCACGGCTGACACCACAGGGCCTGCTGCGTATCCCCACCGCTCGAGAGTTCCGGCCAAGTCGCGTTTAGTGGGGAGTCCGAGAACGTCCAGCACCTCCGCCTTGTTCGTCTCGAGCATCCGGAACTGAGCGCCGGTGGCGGTGGCCGGTTGACTTAGGCGCTCTGAACAGCCAGCGCTCACTGCAGCGACGCCCAACGGTAAAGCTATCAGCGCGTAGCCTACCAAACACGTAATGAAATGTTTGTTATGCAGCGCCAACATCAGTCCAAGGATCCACAGGCTCGAGAGCGGCAGCGAGCCGTCGAGGGCCTGATTCGAGTAAACGGATCTCGCTCTTCAGCGCTTTAGGTGACGGGATGCAATTAGTGACCAGGAGCTAGTCGCGATGGCCGCACCGTCTGCACGGGACACGTCGTTCTTCAAGTCTTGTGTAGGTGAACGTGAGTCTACAAGCAGAGCCTAGCCGAACCTGCATTCTGCCGCCCCCTTGTGGTGATGGTACTCCTAGGGTGACGAAGCGGTGAGACGAGACGACCGAAAGCGGAGGCCGCCGTGTTTGGGCAAGCCGCGCAAAAAGTACACGGTTACAGACGTCTCCTTGGAACACCGGCGGTTCGCAACTGCATCGGGACAGACATGACTGGGCCCGGATCGTTTGTCCGGGCCCAGCCTTTAGCAAGCACGTAATTTCTGTCTGCATCTAGGACCAAAGAGGCGTGGCACTAGTCCGCCCTTCAGTACTCCGCCTCTGGCTACGGGGCGACCGCCTCGTCATAGTAGCTCTCTTCGAGATAGAGTTTGTTGGCGGTCGTCCTGGAGACAACCAGGTGGTTCCCGAACTCTTGGCGAACTCCACCCAGGGCCGCTGGTGATCCAGTGAAATTGACACTGTTGCCGGG
>CAZNZA010000058.1:7518-13924 GCA_964577325.1 uncultured Polyangiaceae bacterium | reverse complement strand
TAAGAACTCGAGCCGGTCTGAGTACGTCCGAAAGCGATCTGATAGAACCGGTGTTGACCGTTGCTCATTTGGGCACGGACTACGACGTGAAAAACATGGTTGGCAGGGTTAGGCCTGTAGATGATCGCGGGCGTTCCTATCGGCGTAGCGCCGCTGGGCAGGGGCGGAGCCGCGACGCGTTGTTGCCAGTTGTTCCCCGCGTACGGCATCGCGTGATAGTGGGCATACACCGTGCTGCCGGAGATGAACGTCAGCACGATCGCGCCAGTGGTTCCTGGCGTATCGGTAAAGTTGAGCCCTTCCTGCGAGGCAACGGCGGGGCTGCCGGGACCTGGATCTGTGCATCCCGACGGGCATTCGGAGCCAGAACCGTAGGTCTTGGTGTTGAGGTCGTCCCAATTCTGCTCGACCGTCGGTAGGGACGCCGTAAAGTAGGGGGCATTGCTGAGATCGGTTGGCGGCACGTTGCCGGTGCTCGCGTACAGCCGGTTGTTGTCACTCTTCCCGACCAAGAGAAAGCGAGCATTTCCGTTCGTCGCTTGTTGGAGCATGGCGCACGCAGGCCGTGAATTAAACTTCCGGGCATTGGCCTCGTTGTTGTCGAAAATCTTCCAGCTGGAGAAGGAAGTGGACAGTGGGTTAACCTGGTGGATCACCCGAAAGCGCTTCTGAGCGTCGCGCGAGACGACGAGGTATTCACGCATCTTGTCCTCGTCGCCACAGAGCGCTGGATCCAGCGTCGGGGTGATGGTTGTGCCGTTGCTCGGCGTGACCTCGACTTGCCGAGCAAAGACGTCTTGATTGTAGACGTTCCCGTCTCCGTCCACCATTCGCAGCCCTTGGATCTGAGTTGCCGTCGGATCTTGTCCGTCTACTTCGCCCGAACAGGCAGCTAGCGGGGCGGCTGAGATCAAAGCGCTCAAGATACCGAACCGCGCCCCATTCGAGCGTCGCGGCGTGAGCAGACGGGTTGCTGGTGGGACTTGATCGATGTATCGCGTCATGAGCATTCTTCCTTTCATGGTGAGTCCGGGCCCATGGGAGATGGGCGCCCGGAGTGCGTGAGGGGTAGAACGAGCGTTGAGCGAGCTCTACCGCCCCCCTACATTCCCCGAGCGTCGTGCGAGCGCTCCACGATGCGGACGGTCGAACGACGAAGGAGACCCTGCCACGTCATTGACGCCGAAGCGATTTCAGCCGATATCGTCCGCCTTGCGGCTACAGCGTTAATCTATTGCAGGGGATTAAACTACGCAGCAGCGTATTCCGGCGCCAAACAAGCTCGAGGAATGCGCCAGAGGACTGCCGCCGGACGAGTCTCCGAGCTCCACTGGCCTGGCGGCCCGTGCACCCTCAGGACACTGATGCAACCTACGGCAACCCGCGGTAGAGTTGCGGGTTATCGTGCTGGACTCTCACGCGCCCCAGAAAGATTACGAGCTTTCGGACGGGCAGGTCGTCCTGGGCAAGTATCGGGTCGCGCACCAAGTGGGCGAGGGGGGGTTCGGGCGTGTTTATGAGGCCGAAGCGCTCGACGGTGCCCGTCGTGTTGCACTGAAGGTAGGCCGTGGCCCGCAGCACGAGGGTCGGATGGCGCGCGAGGCACGCCTCGCTTCCTTGCTCAAGAGTCCCCACTCGGTGCGTGTGCTCGGGGTCGAGCGCCTTGCGGGGGGCAGCCCGCTAATCGTGATGGAGCTGCTGGAAGGGATCTCGCTGCGGGAGTACCTGGCGATGCGCGGGCACGTCGAGCCACAGCTGGCGTTGCGTTGGGCTCGGCAGTTGGCGGAAGCCCTGCACGAGGCGCATTCTATCGGACTCGTGCATCGAGACATCAAGCCCTCGAACCTGTTTCTCGTGGAGGTAGAGGGGGGCGCCCAGCTCAAACTGCTCGACTTTGGCCTGGCGCGGGTTCCCAGCGGGTCCGGCGAACACAGCGTTACGGGGAGCCAAATGGTCGTGGGCTCCCCAGCGTACATGTCACCGGAACAAATCCGCTTCGGCGAGGTGAGCCCACGCAGTGACGTCTGGTCATTCGGCGTGGTGCTCTATGAAATGCTGGCTGGGAGGCGCCCCTTCCAGGCGCCGAGCAACCTTGGGCTGTTGGCGGTGATTGCGGCGGACCCTCCCGAGCCTCTGGAGGTGGTGTGTCCCACGCTTTCCCCCGCGATCCATCGCCTGGTCGAGCGCTGTCTGCACAAGCGCCCCCAGGAGCGGTTTGCAGACGTTTCGGAGCTGATCAAGGTGCTGGATAGGCTCCCCTCTTCCGACGTGTCTCGACCGCTGTACGGGGGGGAGCCGTTCACAGATACGCGCTCCGATCCAGCGCGGTCGAGGCCGGCTCGAAGAGGCAGACTCCCACGGTGGGGCCTCGCGCTCGCGGCCGCGACCTCGACCGCCGTATTCTGGAGCCAGAGCTCCAGTCTCGAGTCCTTGTCCGAGACTCCTGCCCATGTATCCCCGCAAGCGGTGGCAGCGCCGCCTCCGTCATCCGCACATCCGAGTGCGATACCGCTCCGGGATGAGTCCCCCGGAAGGCAGGCGGGGCCTCGAACACAGCGGCCGCTTCGAACCAGGCCTCTGGCCCACGACCCCCCGGCGCCACCGGAGCCATCGGCGGAGAGCCCCGCGCGCGGGGCTCGGCAGCCCGAGCCGGTAGGGCATGGCCCCCTGCCGCTCTTCTTTGCAGAGCCGGACTTCTAATCTTCTGCTCACCTCGTTCCCTTGCGCGCGCCGTTCACCCCGAAGCTGCCCATGTCGTTCCATCGAAGCTCGCCGTCCTTTTTTGTTCGGCGCCAGCTCATGTTTTGCGTAGCCGCGAGCGCGGCGTTGGCGTGCGATTTTCCGATTTCGAGCTCGAAGTACCGCATCGATGATGGCGGGACAGCGTTCTCCTCGGGCGCGGAGGGTGCCGCCAAAGATCGTGGCGACGTTCATGCCGCGGGCGGTAACGGGCTCGAGCAGCTGGACTCGCACACGCGCGCAATCGTGCAGGCCTTTGCGAGAGATGACGAGGAATGTGCAACTGCGTTCGTCGCAGCCTGCACCGACGCTCTTACCAACTGTGCTGCCTCCTCGGGCTGTGTCGATTACAGCATTTGCATGCGAGAACGCGCAGCTCCCTCCGCAGAAACCACGTGCTCGGACGACGGGGACACGTCTCTCGAGGACAGTTGGAGGTTCGAGCTGGTGCGACACTGCTGGGCCTCTCGTTACGCGGAGTGTGACCTTGGCCGCAATTTCGAGTGCGTGGGGGATTATGGGCCGCCGAGCGGAGAGCGGGTCGTGGCTGAGGTTCGACAACAGGTCCTGGTGAGGGGCGCCGAGGGTGCGGGGAGCGAATTCACGATCTCCTTCTGCCCCGAATGGAGCGATTGTTCGGAGCCCGTTGTCCAAGTCGCCACGAATCGCGTGACCGGCGTGTATGATGCCACCCTTCCTGTGGGCGGTAAGAACTTTGGCGTGGGCAACGAGTGGCGGGGGTATCGTCTCGTTCGGGGACCGGACATTCCCGATAGCATCGTTGCGGCCAACATTCCGATCTGGGGACGCCGGGTGGAGATCACGCGCGTGCTCAGCACGCAGCAAGTCGGCGCGTTCTCGTTCTGGTATGAGGCGGATATCAAGAGCTCAGTCATGGTACAAATCGTCGACTGTCTTGCGGACCCCGCGCCCGGCATTTCTTTCGAGCTACCCACGTCCGCTACGGCGATCATCAACTACGTGGATGGTGACGGCAGCAGGGTACCGGATCAGACGGTGGCAAGCGGAGCCGCCGGGATCAGCGGCTATGACCCCGAGGAGCTCCAGACGATCTCGGCCATGCGCGACGGCGAGATCGTGGCCACCTGGAGCGGAGAGCTCTCATCCGGGAAGCCTCGATACGTGCGGCTGCACCCCATGGGGAGCAGGTGACGCGCGATAACCCGTGGCGCTGGATCCGCCTCGCCGCGCTTTCGCTTACCCTCGCCTCACTCGCGTCTGTGGCGCGCGCCAAGGACGATCCCGCTAGAGCATCCGAAGCACCCGGCGAGTCCTCCCACCGGGGCTCAACCTCGGCGACGGCGACGCAACAAGCGTCCTCCACGCTCAACCGGGCCGCAGCGCGAAAGCTTTACGTTCAGGGAACGCAGCACGTTGAAGCCGGTGAGCTCAGCCAGGCCCGGAGGGCCTATCGACGCTCCTTCGAACTGTACCCATCGCCGTCCACGCTGGTCAACCTCGCCTACTGCGAGGGCGAGCTCGGGCATCTCGTCGAAGCCTGGTGGCTACTTTCTCGAGCACTCGTTCTCTTCGAGCAGGGCCGACCCGGCTGGAGCGCGACGCGGCGAGCCGCCGTGCAGACAGAGCGGGAGCGACTTCGAGCGCGCTTGTCCTCGGTGCTCTTTCAAGGACCCGGCAGCGCCGAGCTGGTCTTTGCAGGGGCGAGCATCGTCGCCATCCCGGGAACGGTAGGAATGTATCGCCTAAAGGATAACACACAGGCGAGCTGGGTGGCGCTGCCCGTGGGCAGCCGCATCTACGTCGATCCCGGTAAGTACCGCATCGGGCACCGCTGGGACGGGCAGGCCGCCTACCAAGAGCTCGATCTTACCGAAGGGGCAGTTTTCGGTCTTCTCGTCTCCACCCCTCGCCGGACCGTGACGGCTCCTCCAGCGACCGCCTCGCGGCCCTATCACGCGGTTGGCGTGGGCGGTTTGATCGCCGCTGGACTTGGGTTTACAAGCGCGTTGATTTCGGCAGGCGTGCTTCTCGATGCGAAAGGGAAGCTCGGCGAGAGCTGCTCCTCGGAAGCCATTTGTCCCTCCGAGCTTGCGGGGACGGTATCTCGTTACCAAACCGCAGTAGCAGTCACAAACGTGGGTCTTATTTCGGGCGTGGTGGCAAGTGCCATTGGTATTGGGTTTCTGATCGTGGACGGCGCGGGAGCGCAAGCTGGGCTTGGCGTACAGGCTTCTGGCGCGAGCGTGCACCTGCGCGCTCGTTTCTAGCTAGGGGTTGTTGCCCGATTGGAACGTATCGGGCGGCGCTACTGCTCGCGCCCGCCGGAGCGTCGCTCCTCTTCGATGATGACCAGCTCGGCGAACCCGATCCGCAGCTGCCCGGCGTCCATGCGGCGTTCGATCAGGCGTTCGGCGGGAAGCTCGGCTCTCTTCACTGCCTGCGTGGCGCGCCAGAGCTGCAGGTTGAGAGCCAGGCGATCGAGCCGCAAAGCTTCGCGCAACTCCTGAGCGTAAACCCATCCGCATTCGGACTCGGAGATGCCCCCGTGGCGCTCAGCGAGCCTTCGCCGCGCCAGGCACAGCAGTGGGAAGTTGTGCGCCCGGGCACCGAGCCCGATGGTGTGGCCGGCGAGCGAGGCTTCGAGAGAAACGTGCTCCTGATCGCGACTGACACCGAAACGCAGCCGCGGCTCGGAGGAGCGGGCGGCGTCGAGGGTGCTCTCGGCGGGTTGCCGTCCTTCGGCTGGCCAGGGCGGTAACTCCAAGCTGTAGGTTTCGGCCTCCAGGGTCAGAGAGTCGCCGTCTCTGACCTCGCGCGACTCCTCGGCTCGTTCGAGGATCCATTGCCCATGCTGAAAACGAATGCACGCTTGGGGCTCTGTGGCGCGCGGCAGCCACAGTACGCCCCCTTCCGCCGTTAGCACGCATCCGGACGACAGCCGCGCCACCGGGCCCGGTGGACATACCGAATCCAGTCTCCATGCGGGCTGCCGGAGGTTACCGAAGGAAAGCGCATCTCCGGCGCCGAGCCCGCGCGCGGTCCGCGTGTCGATACGGCGCGCGTTGACGTAAGTCCCGTTGCGGCTACCAAGATCTCGCACCTTCCAAAAACCCCCATCGAAGTAGATGCTGGCATGCTCGGCAGAGACCGTCGTGTCGTGCAGCTGGAGCTGCACTCCGGGACTCCGCCCCACGATGCACCGTACCCCAAGGGCAACGCGACGACCTGTAGCGTCACAGACTAACGCCGGCACCCGCCCAGCCTACCAGAACGGAAGCGGAGCCGCGAACCCAATCCCACAACGTGGCAACTGTTTCACGGGATGCACCGCCGTGCTCTAGTTCGAGCTTTTTTTTGCTTCCAGGTTCCAGCTTCCAGCTCTCGAGCCTTGCGGAATCACGTCTACGCGGCAACGTACCCAGGTGGCGGTGACCAGACACTGCTGGTGAGCAGCCAACGTTTCCAAACCCCTGGTCCGTTTCCTCGCGAGTAATGTGCCGGCCACACGCCGAACCGGTGACTATCGTGTTATGGCGCGTAAAGTCGCGCCCCTGCCGCCCCCGGAACCCTGAATGAAGCCAATTCTGCCGTCAGCACTGTTACTTTCCGTCGCTGGACTAGCCCTGTCCGCAGGCTGCTCCTCCCAATCCCCGAATCCCGACGGTAGCGAACCTGGGCCAAGCGC
>CAZNZA010000058.1:0-7418 GCA_964577325.1 uncultured Polyangiaceae bacterium | reverse complement strand
GACGCGTCCGGCACTGATGCCCCTGTAGACACTGCGCCCGTTAGCACCACACCGACAACGAGTCCGTCAGGCGTGGACTCATCGGGCACCACCGATTCGCCGAGCACGCCGAATAGCGAAATCGAATTTTCCGTGCCGAGCGGTACGTTCGAGGGTTCGTTGATGGTGACGATCGCGGGCACCTTGGCTGGCACAGAGCCGGGCATCGAGCTGCGCTACACGACGGATGGCACGTTGCCCACGGCGAGCGCGACGCTCTACGACGGCGCGCCGTTAACGCTGACGGAAACCACGCAGCTGCGTGTGCAACAGTTCGTCGCGGGCGAGCCTTCGGGACCAAGTGCCACCGCGATCTACATCCGGCGCACCTTCGACGTGAGCTCGGACATTTCGCTCATCATCATGGAGGCCTATGGTGGTGGCAAACCCCCGACGCAAGCCGGGCCGGAGAAGGTCCTGTTTCGCGATCTCGGCTTCATGTTGTTCGAGCCCGTGGACGGCGTAGCCGCGATCTCGGCGCCTCCCACGTGGGCGAGCCGTGCGGGTTATCACGTGCGCGGACAGTCCTCCGCATCGTTTCCCAAGACGCCGTATCGTGTCGAGTTGTGGGACGAGAGCAACGAAGATCTCCACAGACCGATGATCGGTATGCCCGCCGACTCCGACTGGGCAATGATTGGCGAGTACTCCGACAAGACGTTGGTGCGTAACGCGTTGTCGTTTTCGCTAGCGGTGGACATGGGTCTGCATGCGCCAGAGATGCGCTTCGCCGAGGTCTACATCAATCAAGATGTAGGTCCACTCGAAGCCGCTGACTACCAGGGCGTGTACGCGATTACCGAGACCATCAAGAACAAGTCCGAGCGGCTCAACCTCAAGCAGCTGCGGCCGGACGACACGGAGCAGTCCAAGCTTTCCGGCGGCTACATCTTCAAATTCGACATGGCGGCGCTGCGCGAAGACGAAGGCGAAATCGCCATTCCGTGTACGGGCGACGTAGACCCCTGTTTCGAGGACCTAGAGTTGACGGACCCCGTCGAGCCGAATGCCGAGCAGCTCGCGTGGATCAGTGACTACGTGTCGCAGGCGCACGCGACGTTGGTGGCAGAGCCAATCGGTGATTATGCGCAGTACCTCGACGTCAAAAGCTTCGTCGACATCCTGGTGCTGAACGAGCTCACCAAAGGCGGCGACAAATACGTGCGTAGCGTATACCTGCACAAAGACCGCGATCAGTTGATCACCGCGGGCCCGGCGTGGGACTACAACTTCACCCTCGGTAACTTGGTCAATGACGTCGAGGGTTGGCAGGTCGATAGCGGGCGAGATCCTGGCGCAAACTGGTTCCAACGCTTGTTCGCGCAACCCGAGATCCGCGCTGCCATGGCCGCACGTTGGGCAGAGCTACGCCCCACCATCCTCTCCGATGCTGCCATCGAAGCACGCATCGACGAGGTCGCGGCGCCGATCGTCAACGCTGCCCCGCGTGATCTCGAGCTCTGGCCCGTGACTGCGGGCGGCGTGTTCGGCGGCGGCGGTGGCGGCGGGCAGGGCGGCGGGCAGGGCGGCGCCATGGACACCGACGACGGCGAGGCTACCGAGGCGCTCACCTGGCCCGGTCACATCGACGAAATGAAGGCATGGATCCGTCAACGCACCGCCTGGCTCGACGCCGAATACGCCACGTTTTGAGGCGTCGTGCAGTGTGGCGTCGTGCAGTGTGGATGCGAGCCCTCCGCTTGGGCTGACGCCCTGCGCTCCGGCGGGGCGCTACCGGCCGTTGGCCGCTTACGCGCCCCACCCATGAAGCAGCGTTCGAGCAGCCGCAAACCTTTCGTGATGCGTGACGCGCGAGTTGACGGCGACGGTTTGAACGACGAGTTCGTCGGGCGCAGTTGGGACGCCATACGTCGTGCCAGCTACGAAGGACTGCAGCTTTCCCGTGAGCGCCAACGCGGGGGGGTGTCTCTTTTGGCCCCTGCCGCAGGTCAGGCCGGTATGGCACCTTGCTGCAAGCTCATGCACACCCGTCGCACATTCGCCCTGCTCTCGCTCTGCACTCCCTGTTTCGTTAACACGGGTTGCACCTCTGGCTCTGAAGGGAGCGGCAATGTTTCCCCAGGCGCGCCGACGACCGCGCCGACGACTACCGCGCCCGAGAGCCAAGCGACCACGAGCCCGAGTGCCACAGCGACAACTCCCGGCACCCCCTCAGCGACGAACACGCCGAGCGCGACGCAGCCGGCTACGACGGCAACGGTGAACACCTCCGACGGCACGCCTACCGTTTCAACCCCCCTGATGCCCGAGCCTACGCCGTCGATGACCGCCACCTCAACGGACACCACTGCGACCGACGCCTCGACGGAAACTGCTTCGACGGACAGCGAAGCTTCAGGCGACACCACGGCGACGACAACGAGCGAGCCCAGCCCGGACGACACTGCACCGACCGAGCCGAGCTTGGACGCGGGCGGCGCAGCCCCGGCGCAGCTCGCATCGCCTGGCTGCGAATCTTCGACAGCGATGGCGGGCGATAAGAACGTCACCGTCGACGTCGATGGGGTGTCGCGCTCGTTCATTCTGCACGTCCCGACGAGCTATGACGGCCAAAGACCCGTGCCGTTCATCATTGACCTGCACCCGCTCGGTGGGTCAGGAAGCCAGGAGCAGGGAAGCTCCGGGTATCAACGGATTGCGGACGCGGAGGGCCTGGTGATTGCCTTTCCGAATGGATTAGACAACGCGTGGAACGTCGGCCCTTGTTGCACGAACTCGCGCGACGTCGATGACGTGGGCTTCGCCCAAGCAATCGTGCAGGCCGTCGGCGAGCAAGCCTGCATCGATCTGAAACGGGTCTATGCCGTAGGCTTCTCGATGGGTGGAGGCATGTCCCACTACCTAGCCTGCCAGGCGACCGACACCTTCGCGGCTGTCGCGCCGGCAGCCTTCGACCTGCTCGTCCCTGAGGAACAGACGTGCGAGCCGTCGCGGCCAATCAGCGTGTTGACCTTCCGCGGAACCCAAGACACGACCTCGCCGTTCAATGGCGGTCCCGGGCCAAGCGGACGCGCGACATTCGAGGGCGCCTACGGCAGCTTCGAGCGCTGGCGCGAAATGAACGGATGCAACGACGTCAATACCGTGGACGGAGACTGCACCACCTACCACCAGTGCGACGACGGGGTGGAGGTCGCGCTGTGCGTTGCGGAAGGGGGAGGGCACGCCACCGGCAACGCCAACGTCGGGTGGGCATTTCTGAAGCGCTTCTCCCTGCCCTAGCCGCGGCGGTGTGGGGTCGGAGCTCCTCACCCAGGGTGGTTGCTGTCTACAGCCCCCGGCGAAAGCGAGCCACCCCGCGCTCTCCATAACAGTAATTATGATTGCCACGACATGCCTGATATGGCAAGAGTGCTTGCCATTATGTCGCGCAATACCACGTCGCCTCATCCGCTGGTTCGCCGGCTCTTGACGGAGCTCGGTGAGAACATTCGCCTGGCTCGACTCAGGCGTGGGTTCTCGATGGCGCTCGTTGCGGAGCGCGCCGGCATGTCCCGTCCGACCCTGCGGGCGATCGAAAACGGTGACCCGGCGGTCACCCTTGGTTCGTATGCCAATGCGCTGCACAGTCTCGGACTGCATGAAGATCTTGCCCTCGTCGCGCGCGACGACGACCTCGGTCGCAAGTTGCAGGACGCCGGGCTACCGACGCGTCGTCGAGCGCCCAAGCGCTTCTCTCAGGCAAGCGCTTCGAACAGAAACTCAAAGACGTCCGGGGACGAATGAACAGGCAACGCAGCGTCGAGGTCGTCGCTGACTGGGTCGACCTTGGAGGGCCAACTGTGGTGGGACAGCTGACTACTACACCGGCTCGTGGCAAAGAGGTCTTCAGTTTCGAGTACGACAGAGACTGGCTGTCCACATCCCCTCGGCAGCAGCTCGATCCGTCAATGGGGCTCTATCGTGGGCCACAGTACCCGGCGAAGAGCCGCGACAACTTTGGGGTGTTCCTTGATTCTTCGCCCGACCGCTGGGGGCGCGTGCTCATGCGACGGCGTGAAGCCCAACTGGCTCGCGCAGAGGGACGAGCTGAGCGGCGCCTGCTCGAGTCTGACTATTTGCTCGGAGTGCACGACGGACATCGCATGGGCGCACTTCGCTTCCGAATGGGCGATCGATTCCTTGACGACCAAGATGAACTCGCATCTCCCCCTTGGACGTCGCTGCGAGAACTCGAACACGCGAGTCTACAGCTCGAACGGCAAGGGGTCGAAGACGACGCCGAGTATGGCCGCTGGCTCAAAATGCTCATCGCGCCCGGTGGATCCCTTGGTGGCGCCCGCCCCAAGGCTAGCGTTCGTGATGAGCGTGATCGACTTTGGATCGCGAAGTTCCCGAGTCGTAACGACGATGACGACATCGGTGCCTGGGAGCTGGTGGTACACAGTCTGGCCGAAAAAGCGGGCGTCATCGTTCCGGAGGCCCAGCTGCGTCGGTTCGGAACTAGCAAGAGCGCCGGGCATGGTCACCATACCTTCCTGAGTCGGCGTTTTGACCGTACGGATGACGGCGGGCGACTGCACTTCGCGTCGGCGATGACATTGCTCGACCGCGTCGATGGACAAGTCGCCGATGACGGCGTCAGCTACATGGAGCTCGCAGACCTGTTGATACGGCTCGGCTCGAAGACGACAGCGGACCTGGAGCAACTCTGGCGTCGTATTGTGTTCAATATCTGCGTCTCCAACACGGACGATCACCTACGCAACCACGGCTTCATGCTGGACCCGAACGGGTGGGCGCTTGCTCCTGCCTACGACATGAATCCCGATCCGCACGGGGCGGGCTTGAAGCTAAACATCTCCGAGACAGACAACACTCAGGACATCGACCTTGCGCTATCGGTTGCGTCCTCTTTTCGCGTAAAAAAGAAGCGTGCCCAGGAAATCATTTCCGAAGTAGCCGACGCCGTAAACCAATGGCGGTCGGTGGCGAAGAGCTACAAGCTCTCGACTCCAGCTCAGGAGCGAATGCGGCGCGCTTTCCGAGTCGCTGAAGCTTCACGACGCGGCTAGCGATAGCCAGCGTCGCTGGTTTTGGAACGTGAATTGACACGGCTCGTGATCGTCTGCGCAGCCCCGATCTGTGCCGTGCCTTCCCCTCCGCGGAGCACGGCAGAGCAGCCGGGATGTGGACCCTCCGCTTGGGCTGACGCCCTGCGCTCCGGCGGGGCGCTACCGGCCGTTGGCCGCTTACGCGCCCCATTTGGCGAGACGAGATTCTGACGCTGACGCGTTGCTACTCAGGCCGGCATCGATGACACTGCCGCCGGTGCGCTCCGTCAAGCTCAAGTTGGTAACGTTGGTTCTCGGCTCGATGCTACCCGGCTTCGTCGGCGCTATCTACAGTGGGCTGCAGGCACGGCAGAACCTGTTCGATCAGGTCGGGGAAGTGGTTGACGGAGCCAACGATCGCTTCGAGCGGATCCTCGACGACACGCTCAAGGGGCGCCAAGCGCCGCTCGTGATGGCGGGTGAAAACGCGTACCTGGCCAGGGTGTTGGCGCGGGGTGATCGAGAGGCCCTCGAACGTTACCTAGCGCCCCTGAAAAAAGCTTACCGCCGTCGAGTGGTCTTGTTATCGGATGCTCAGGGTCAGATCTTGGCTGCCGGAAACCCGGAGCAGGGGCCCGTCTCATTGGCGGCTGATGGCAGTCCAGCTTTTGCCGAACTGCTCGACGGAAAGCAGCTCGAGGGGCTGGTGTCCATCACCACGAAATCCGGCCGCGGCTATTCACTGGTGTCAGCCGTGCCGATCTTCGATGCGGAGGGCAAACAGGTGGGCGCCCTGGCAGTGCTCTCGCCGCTGACCGATGGCTACATCTCGTACTTAGGGCGCCGGGTGAATGCGGACTTAGCGCTGAACGTGAATGGTAATCTGGTGGCAGCAGCCACGGACCACGCCGCGCCGGAGCTACGCTCTTTCGCTGACACCGTCGCCTTTCGGGAGCGTGCTGGGCGACTGTGGGCGGTCAAGAGTTTCCGACCACAGGCTCTGCAACGCTCTGATGTCGTCGCGGAGCTGACCGCTGCTCACGATGTGACGCAACTCCGCGACGATTCACGCGCGGCGCTGTTCAAGCAACTCGCAGTCCTCGGCGGGCTGACGTTGGTGGTGCTCGGTTTCGCGCTCACCTTCGCCGGACGCATCGCGCGGAGTGTGAAAGGGATCTCGGACGCTGCTGGTCGTGTCAAAGACGGAGACTACGCCACGGCGCCCGTGTTGCGCACCGGCGACGAGCTCGAGTCGCTCGCTCTGCACTTCAACGACATGGTGCAGGGACTCAAGGAGCGTGATCGCCTGAAGGAGACATTCGGCCGCTACTTGACGCGGCAGGTCGCCGATCACTTGATGAGTGGCGAACAGCACTTGGGCGGTCAATTGATCAACGCCACGCTGCTCTTCTCGGATATCCGCTCGTTCACGGCGATAAGCGAACAGATGGAGCCACGAGCCCTGCTCGACTTCCTCAACGAGTACTTCTCGGGCATGGTCGAGAGCGTGATGCATCACCAGGGTGTGGTCGACAAGTTTATCGGCGACGCCATCATGGCAGTCTTTGGGGCACCGGTACCGCATCCCAAAGACCCCCTACGGGCCGTGTGCGCCGCGCTCGAAATGCGCGAACGCCTGGAGAAGATCAACGACGACTTCCGAGCGCGCGGTCTGCCCCAGATCCGCGCGGGGATCGGCTTGCACTCTGGCGAGGTCGTCGCAGGTAACATGGGACACCTGCAGCGCATGGAGTACACGGTCATCGGCGATGCGGTGAACCTGGCTTCGCGTCTCGAAGGCATGACCAAGGAGCTGGCCTGCGATATCATTCTCTCGGAAGACCTCTATCTTCTGGTGCGAGACGACGTCGTCGTGGAGCCGCTGCACAAGATCAAGGTCAAGGGACGCGACAAGGAGGTGATGGTGTACCGTCTGATCCGTCTCGAGCAGGGAGTGAACGACGCCTGAGGCTCGGCTCGACGCCGAGTACGCGACGCCTCGAGGAGTCCGAGCTCAGGGGCTCGTGACGCAGCCGCGGCCTGGAGCGGCGCACGCACGGCGTCGCGCCAATCTGGCCCCAGGGTATGACTCGAGTTATACTCATTGGATGAAGACGGCGATTTCCATCCCAGACGACGTATTCGACCAGGCAGAGCGGGCGGCGAAACGCCTTGGACTGTCGCGCAGCGAGTTGTTCACGCGGGCTATTCAAGCGTTCTTGACCACCCGCGCCGAGCAGAGCATCACCGATTCTTACAATGCGGCGTTTGACGATGTGGGCATCTCAGATGTCGCCGATATTCGTCGTGAAAGCACCCGTCGTGCGCTCTTGAACGTGGAGTGGGAGTGAAGCGAGGACAGGT
>CAZNZA010000057.1:28220-31263 GCA_964577325.1 uncultured Polyangiaceae bacterium | reverse complement strand
TCGCGCTCGATTTCGGCCGCTAGGACCAGCGTGCGTGCCTCAGCGGGACTCACAGCGGGATACCTTCAGCCATGGCTCGTGCAACGAGTGTTTCGGGCGCGGCATCGAGACTGAGCGCGTGAACTTGCACCCCACACTCTTTGCCCACCAGGTAAGCAAAGGAATCCGGAGACCGCAGGTGCTCCACGAGCAGGTCGACATCGCTATGTGCATCCGGTTCGCCCCAAGCGAACGAACCAAACAACCATACTCTGCCTGACCCGGTTGCTTCGCGAGCGGCTTTTACCGCCGGTAGTAGCTTTTGCATCATCTGCGCCCGCCGAGCTTGGTTTTCCGCCCGCTCCCGTGAGACCTGCTCCGCCATACGCGTTCGCACCGCGAGCGCATAGTCGGCGAAGGGGTTGGGATTTTCGGCAGCCATGACGCCAGTATGGCCACAACGGCACGCAGCCGCAACGTTGCGGGCGTAAGCCGGCGCAGCCGGGTAGCCCGCGCCCGGAGCGTAGCCCGCAGGGCGAGCGGAGGTCCGAGGCATGCAAGGATCAGTCACGGCTGCACACGGATTGTTCGGATAGCGCCGTTTTTCTGCAGGGCACGAACGAAAAAACCCGAGCCGGGTGGCTCGGGTTTTCATGCGCGTCATTCGTACGCGAAGTTCGTGCGTCGTGTCCGTACGCTAGCTCTCCCACTCGATGTCGTAAACGACATGATAAGCGCGGGATAACGGGGCTTACTGGACCGGGGGAACGAAGCCCTGGAGCAAGAACGCGATCACGAAGCCCATGAGCACGAGGGACTCGATCAGCGCCAGACCGAGAATCATCGGGGTCTGAATGCGGGGTGCGGCACCCGGGTTACGGCTGATGCCTTCCAATGCTGCAGCTGCTGCGCGGCCCTGGCCGAGTGCACCGCCGAGAACAGCCAAGCCGATTGCCACGCCGGCAGCGAGAGCCGCCATGGACTGCGCGTCGAAGGCGTTGGACGGAGCCGTCTGAGCAAAAGCAGTCGTTGAAAATAGGGTCGTCATGACGGCCGACAACCAAGCAAGCTTGTTCTTGAACATTGTGAGTGAGTCTCCTTGTTTCGATTGCACGCGGGAGCGCGGGATACAGGTTTTTTGAGGGAGTGCCAATCGTTTTCCGCCCCTTGGGGTGGGGTCCAGACCGGCTGAAACGGATGTAACGAGGAAAGGTGGAAAGGGGGGCGCCTGAGGCGAAACGGCGCGGGGCGCCCAGGTGCGAGCACTCGCGATTCGAGTGTTCGGGATATCAGTGTGCTTCGTGCTCGGTCGCCAAACCGATGTAGATGCACGTCAACAAGGCGAACACGAGCGTCTGCACGGTGATGACGATCACGCCCAACAACATGACTGGCAGCGGGAGCACCAAAGGAATGAGCCCGGCAAAAATGCCCAAGATCAAGTGGTCCACCGACATGTTGAGCATCAAGCGGACAGCGAGCGTGATGGGCCGCACGCACAACGAGATGACTTCGATGGGTAGAATGAGCCACGACAAGTACCAGGCCGGTCCCGCCAGGTGCTTGAGGTAATCCATGCCGTTGGCCATCAACCCATACAAGTTGAACAGAATGAACACGACCACGGCGCAACCCAAAGTGATGTTGAGGCTGCTCGTTGCGACGGGGAAGGTGGGCAGGAGGGCCATGACGTTCGAAAAGAAAACGAACAGCGCCGAAGCTCCAATCAACGGGAAGTATTTCTTGGCGCGCTTGGCGTCCATCACGCTCTTGGCCATGTCGTAGAAGTAGCCCAGGAACGCTTCCATGAAGGTGCGCAGGGTGAGCCTGGCCTCCGGAATGACGGCGCTATCGACGTCCGCGAGCTGCCAGCGCACACGGCGCGAAACCAACAAGAGCAAAACGCACACGAACAGCGCCGCTATGATGGGCTCGAACGAGCGCCAGGTCGGCTCACCCTGCACGATCATGCCCTCGCCCAGCAACGCAGCGTTGTGAGAGAGCGTTTCTTTGATGTGCTCCAGGAGGAACGTCAACCAGCTATAATGATCGGGCACTGTCTCTACCTTATGTTGAGATGACTAGGGCTTGGAAGGCTACGACTGCTTAGGGCTCGGCACGCGCGTGCTGCTGTCGGAAATCTTGCTTGGGTGCGCCGTCTTCGCCGGTCCCGCGAGTTGCAGAAGGACCATGCCCACGGGCAGCGCGGCTAGCCCGATGATGAACGCGAAGGCGTGGACCAAACGGAAGTGGAAGATCAGGTACACGGCGAGCAACAGCAGCGAGAACTTGAGCAGGGCAACGATGCCCCAAGAGGCGCGAAGCCCACTTTCCTCGCCGTCGGCGGAGTGTCCTGACAGGAAGGCCGACACGGTACGCGCCGTCAGCCACAGGTTCGCGGCCGCGAGCGCTGCACCCAGGGCAATGCCTGAGCTGAAACCGATACCGTAAAGGGGAGTTGCCACGACGGACAGCAGCGCGCCTACGCCCCCGACGTACACGAGCGCCCGACGCGCTGTCGTGTCATGAATCGGGGTGCTTCTTGCTTGACTCGTCATGGTACCGTCGTCTTTGTCGCCGCTGTTCTTCTTCGTGCGCGTCCGCTTCTTGGTTGGCGCGTTTGATCGCGCGATATACGGCTCGGACTCCGTGAGCGATTCCGAAAGCAAACCCAACACTCAACCACAGTTTCCCCGTGTCCCAGTGCTTGTCGGCCAGCATGCCCACATAGCTGGGCAAAATGACGCCAAGTACTATCTCGAGACCGAGAGTTCCGTATGATCCGAGCCCTTTCCAGTTATCTTGCACTCAACCCGTCTAGGCGGCGGTCAGCTAGCACGCAGTCCTTCGGTGGGTCAACGATGACTTTGTCGCAGGGTTTCGAACCCGAGGAATTACAATGATGGGCGATATGGCTTTCTTGCGCTCGGTTTCCCCTTCTCCTGACCGCTCTGCCGCACGCGTGCGTGGCTGTCGGTTCGTTATGTGCGCGGCCTGGATCACCACCTTTGGAGCGGGCACGGCCATGGCCCAGTCAGCTCCCACGGCGTCAACTGCGGCGCCC
>CAZNZA010000057.1:19023-28120 GCA_964577325.1 uncultured Polyangiaceae bacterium | reverse complement strand
CCCCCCGAACCGCGCCCCCCCAAGCGCCGACCGCTGGCCACCCCGACGCTCAGGCTGTTTATGAGCCCCCGCTGCCGGGCGCTTTCCTCGAACGGCAGCGGCAGGGCGACGTTCCGCCGCCCCCCATCCCTCAGCACCTGGCACCCCGCACGTCGTTTTGGGTGGGTGCGCGCCCGGGCGTGCTGTTCCCGTTGGGCGCCATGTGGACGGATCAGTTCTCCGTATGCTGCTCCTTCTCTGACCGCCCGTTCGCGGACTTCGCGTCGGCGGGACCATCGATCGAGCTAGACGTCGGAGCGCGCTTTGGCCGGCGCTATCAAGTGTTTGCTTTTTATGAACATGCCTGGCTCGGATCTGGAGGGCTCGAAGACGAATTCGGCGGGCAACGAGGGGCTGCAACCTCCGTGTACGGGGCCGGGGTGCGCTTCAACACACACCCGGACAAGATTGGGCTTTTGGTGGAAATGAACATCGGCTATCGAACCTTCGAAGCCGAGTGGGAAAACGGCACACGTCTCACCGCCTCCGACGATCTCTTCAGTACGCGCTTGGGTGTCGGTGCCGAGTGGCGCTTGAGCCGCGCGACGACCGTCGAGCTCCTCCTGGTGCTGGGAGGGGGCGTCTTCAAGGACATCGAGTGGACGTTCGCCGACGGCAGCAAAACGGACGCTCTCGGAGCCTTCGATAGTTACGGGAGCTATGCCCCGATCGGGGTTCAGCTAGGAGCGCACTGGGACGTCATTCGCTCCGACGATTGATGAGCGCCGTTCAGTAGCGGCCAGTACCCGTATTGACGGTCACGGTGGCGCGGATGCCTGCGCGCGGCGGCGGCCGACGATGAGAAGCACCAGAAACACGAGCGACATTGCCCCCAGCACGGACGGCCACAGCCAGCGTTGAAACCCCGTTCGCTCCGACAGCGGTTCGGTCTCGAGTTCTTCCAATAGCTGGCGCGCTTGCTGATTGTTGGGGTCGAGATCCAGTGCCTGGCGCAAGATGAACTGATCGGCCAAGCCGCGCGCAGCCAGGCGACGGGCTTTCAGTGTCAGCAGTAGACTCCGAGCCTCGCGCTGCTGGCTCTCGCTGCCGATGCGTATCACCCGCTGCAGAGCTAGGTCTGGCGCCTCACCGGCTTGTTCCTGGTCCCCTGCCGCCGCCCGCGCAAACGTCAGCATGGCGTGGGCGATGGCGTCCTTGGGTTCGAAGTCGGGACTACGGTTGAGCAACTGGTGGAAGCGCTGAGTGGCGAGTTCGTGGTTGTTGTCCGCACTCGCCTGCAAGCCTTGTTCGTAGAGCGCGTATACCTCTGCGAGACGATTGCGGTCGAACTCCCGAAACAGCTCGCGAGCAAGTCTATCCCACGACCATTCCCGCGGCGCTTTCTCCCCGACGAGTTGTTCATACCCGTCACGCAGCACCCAAATCGCCGTATCTCCGTAGGCGGCGATGGCTTGCCGAGCGGCGAGCCGCACTTGAGACCGTTCACTGCTCGCGAAAGAAAGCACGAGGCGCGCGGCATCAGGATCCTCGAGTCTGCCGTACGCTCGCAAAACGTCGGCCAGAACGTCCGGCGAGTTTACTCTCACCGCTTCACTGGGGATCGCCTTGCCCATGAAGTCCAGGCGTCGTTTGGCCCACTCGGCCACCGCCGGCGCTGGATGTCGAGTGCTTTCGATCAACGCCGCGAGCGCGTTTTCGTCGAGCTTGGCGAGCTGCAGTTGGGTATCGATGCGCAAGAACTCGAAGCGCACGAAGACGTGAATGAGCTGGCGCACGGCACTCACGCTCCCGATGGCGACACAGATGCGGCTCAACGCCAACACACGTGTCAGCTGCTTCCAGTCGTCGGACGTCAGCCGAGGTTCGGCCACTACCATGTGCAGATAGTCCGGCGTCTCCACCTCGCCTTGCTTCCCCGCCGCTCGCTGCTCGCGCTCCAACCGCTGGCGCACCTCCGCCCGGATGTCGAGCAACGTCTGCTTCATGGCCGCTCGGTTGGCGCGCTCCGCCTCCGCATCTATGCGTGCCCGCACCGCAGGCAACATGCTCTCCGTCACCTCGAGCAGATCGGCCAACGCAGACTCGCGTTCGAAGCCGTTGCTGCTCGTCAAACGCGTCAACAAGGCGTCGAGCAGTTCCTTGTCGGCGGCACTGGGTGCATCGAGACGCAGCGCCGGTAGACGAGGTAACGGCTGCAAGGGAGGTTTGGCCGGCGCACGCGCCGACGCCGCTGCATGCGCGCCGGCGTCCACGGCGGCAAGGGCGTTGGTGATGATGCCGCCCCGCACCAAAAACGTCAGCGCCAGCAGAATGGCGCCGAGGCAGCGGTGGGCGCGGCGAAACAGTCCACTCCGTCCCAGAGCTCGAGCGCTCATTCTACGATGCGGAAGTCGGGATACTCACCGGTGAAGCTGCGCCAGCGAGCATCGACGCGTTCGACACGCGCGGCACCTGGCCCCTTCTGTGCCCACCCGTACAGCTCCCGGATCGACGCTTCCTCGCCTTCGATCAACACCTCGAGAGTACCATCGGGCCGGTTCTTGACCCAGCCGCTCAAGCCTAACCGGCGCGCTTCGCGCTGAGTAGAAGCGCGGAAGTACACCCCCTGTACCCGTCCGCGAACAACCAACTGCAACTGTTTGAGTGCCACTCTGCCACGAGTATTCCGACACCCGGTCCAACGCAAGGGTCCTTTGGTACGGTCCACCCGCGATTAGGTCGCTGGGCAGCTGCGTCCTGAACCAGCGCACCGCGCCGACGACGGTGACGGACAGTGTTCGCGTCCGGGCCGACTCTTCCGGCGGGGCAGCGACCGGCCCTTTTCCAGCTAGATCCATGTGAGCGTTCCGTGGTTCGATAGCCGCGTGTCGACGGGTGACGTGACGACCGGTCTAACGCAAGACCGCCGCTCCTTGGAGCTAGCCCTGGCGCGTGAGCTGAGAATATCGGCAGCGCTTCGGGAAGTCGGCGTCGCTTTGGGCACGACGCTGGATCTGGACGACTTGCTCGAACTCATCCTGTCCAAGCTCACCGAGCTATTGGAGGCGGACCGTTGCACGCTGTATCTCGTGGATGAGGTGCGCGGAGACTTGGTCAGCCGGGTCACGATGGGGTCACGGGTGCGGTCCATTCGCGTCAGGATCGGGCATGGCATCGCCGGTTACGTGGCCCAGTCGGGCAGGCCCCTGCGAGTGCGCGATGCCTATGAAGACCCTCGGTTTCAGCCTGAGTGGGATGCTCTCACCGGCTACCGCACGACCTGCATCCTTGCCGCGCCTCTGAAGAACCATTTGGGCCGTACCATTGGCGTCATCCAGGTGCTGAACAAGGCATCCGCCAACCCGGATGGACGAGGAGAGTTCACCGATGAAGACGAAGCCATTCTCACCGCGCTGAGCACCCAGGCAGCGGTCGCGATCGACAATTCACGGCTGTTCCTTTCACTCATCCAAAAGAACCGTCAGTTGGTGGACATCAAGGAACAGCTCGAGCAAAAGGTCGGTGAGCTCGAGTTGCTGTTCGGGTTGGAGCGCGCAACGAGCCGCGCTCAGACCCTCGAAGCGTTGATCCAAGCATCTCTGTCGACGACAGCCCGAGCCTGCGATGCACGCGGGGCCGCTGTGATGTTTGCGCATGGGGAGGGGGCGGACTTGGTGCAGTACGTGTTCGACGCTGACCGCGACGGGCCGCTCGATCGTTTCTCGACCAAATCGAGCGAGCCCTTCTTAGGGGCCAGTATGAGTCGCGGCCAGACCGTCAACATTGGTCCGTCCGAGGTTTCGTCGCTGCTCTCCGATCGCATCGTTCTGCGTTACCCATTTCCCGTCGAATCCGTGCTCGCCGTACCGCTCGAGGCCGAGCAAGCGCCGTTAGGGGCGATTGGAGTGTTCAGCAAAAGGGGGGAGCGCAACTTCACCACGGAAGACACCGCTCTGCTCGAGATGATCAGTGCCAACATCTCCACCGCGCTACGCTTGTTCTTGGTGAACGAAGAGCGCGAGCGCACGGCTCGATTGACGAGTATCGGCCGCTTGCTGTCGCAGGTCATTCACGACTTCAAGACTCCCCTCACTGTCATCAGTGGCTACGTGCAGTTGATGCAAAACGCCGATGACGCCGCGCTTCGCGCCGAGTATGCGCAAAAGGCTTTGCGGCAATTCGACGTGTTGAGTGCCATGCAACGGGAGGTGTTGGAGTTTGCTCGCGGTGAGCGGACCATTTTCGTGCGTCGCGTCTATCTTCACAAATTCTTCGGTGAGCTAGGTCAGCAGTTGGCGCACGAGGTAGACGGCCGCGCCATCGAGTTGGAGATGGTGATCGACAACAAGCTCGTAGCCCGCTTCGATGAAGCGCGAGTTGCTCGGGCCATCAACAACTTGGCTCGCAACGCCGTCGAAGCCATGGCAGACCGCGGGGGTGTGCTGCGCATCGAAGCCAGACAGGAGGGCGATGATTTGGTGATCGTCGTCAGCGACACGGGACCTGGCATACCAGAAGAAATTCAGGGTCGATTGTTTCAGAGCTTCGTTTCCGCAGGGAAGAAGGACGGTACTGGGCTCGGCTTGGCCATCGTCAAGAAGACGATGGATGAACACGGCGGCACCGTCACCTGTTCGTCCTCGGACGCGGGCGCCCGTTTCGAGCTGCGTTTTCCGCAAAAGGTGGGCGCGAAACCGGGCAAGGATGGTAGCAAGCGCACCCGTTTTCGCTCCCAGCGTCGCCAACGCCGCAAGCCCCTAGAAGAAGCAGTGACGGAATCGGCTCCTACCGTGGTGGACCGCAGTTAACGCGGAGCCGTCCCGGAAACATGAAAGGCAAACATGCGCTCGCGTCGACGCACGGTGCTGAGCCAGGTGCTCTTCTCCTACGTGTTCATCACGTTGTCGTTCGCCCTCGTTGCTGGATACAGTGTATTCGGACAACGCAGCAGCGTGCGTGAGACGGAGCTAATGCGGTCGGGTTACCTGCCGCTGGCTCTGGCCTTACGCGACGCAGTTGCCGTGCAGAATACGTACAATACTCAGCTCAATCACGTCACCGACGTCCGCAATCCCGCAGATAAGCGCGTGTGGTTCGACACCACTGTGACCATCGGCAGGCCCAAGGTATTCGCGGAAATCCGGGCAGCCCTTACGCGAGCGTTTGCTTCCCAAGCAACGGGTTTACGCGACGACCTGTCGCAAGAGCTCGGCCACATCGAACGTTACTTGAAGGACGACCGAGAGAAATTGAGCGCACTGTTCAATGCCCTGAAACTAGGTGAGCGGGACGCAGCCGAACAAGCGCGCGACGAGTTGGTGAGACGTGGCACGAGAGCAGCAACGATGCTGCGCGGATTGGAGAGTCGCGTCAGCTTGCAAGTCGATGCTCTGATCGATGAAGCCTCGGCAAGAGAGCGCCGTACCTTGCGTGTGTTGTTGATTTGGGCACTCTTTACGGTTCTTTTGGGGGTCGCCGTCGCCTTGTATGCTCGTCGCTTGCTCAGGCCCTTGGCGCACGTCACTCAGCGCGCCAAAGCGGTTGCAGGTGGTGACTTCACACCGCGTCCCGTTACGGCGTCCAACGACGAGATCGGCGACTTGTCGCGCACCTTCGAAGCCATGGTAACGGAGATCGCGCGCGTGAATCGGGATCTCGTGGAATCGGAACGTCTGGCAACCATCGGCAAGATGGCGGCCCAAGTCACCCACGAGGTGCGCAACCCGCTTTCGTCCATCGCCCTAAACCTGGAACTATTGGAGGAGGAGCTCGGCACGGCAGACGAAGCACGGACGCTGTACTTGGCCATTCGCCGCGAGGTGGAACGACTCACCGAACTGACGGAGCAGTACCTGTCCGTGGCGCGCCGCCGAGAGCCCAGATTTTCACTGGAGAACCTGAACGAGGTGGTTTCCGAGGCGGTGGAGTTGATGAAGCCCGAGCTGACCCGCCACAATGTTACCCTCGTCACGCAATGGGACGAGGGCGTGCCCAAGTTTTTGTTCGACGAGAGCCAGATCCGGCAGGTGATCCAGAATCTGGTACGCAATGCGCGACAAGCCATGCCAGAGGGCGGAGCCTTGACGGTCACCACAGCCTGTAAGCCTGCGCCCGATACGGGTGACGCGTCGACGGACGCCGTTGACCCTTTTGTCGACATCTGCGTGGCGGACACGGGTTTGGGAATGGCTCCCGAAACGCGAGCCCGTTTGTTCGAGCCCTTTTTCACGACGCGCAGTCACGGCACGGGGTTGGGCTTGGCCATCTCACGCCACATCATCGACACCCATCGCGGCAGCATCCGGTGTGAACCGGCCGCGCCGCGGGGGACCCGCTTCATCGTTTCGCTACCGATCGCCACCGACGTCGAGTCGTTACGGCGCCGCTTGCCCTCCCTGTTCGAATCCTGACTCCAGAAGTTTCGCCCGCTCCCTGCGCGCCGGTGTGCCGGGTACGGCATTGCTTGACCCAATCCCTCAAACGGGGCAGTAGAATCTCCACGTGGCCACTCTCAACGAACGCTCTCGCCGTCCCTCCCCAAAGCGACGACACCTACCCTTGCAGGGCCAAAGTGCGCGTTTTGGCAGCCAACAAGCGCAAGCGCCGTCTCCCTTTTTGCCGACGACGCGGGAAGAAATGGAGGCGCGGGGGTGGACGCAACTCGACATTCTGATCGTGTCGGGAGACGCCTACGTGGACCACCCCGCGTTTGGTCCCGTGCTCATCGCGCGTTTTCTGGAAGCAAGGGGCTTCAAGGTCGGGTTCATCGCGCAACCGGACTGGAAGGATACCACGGACATAGCACGCATGGGTGAACCCCGACTGTTCGTGGGAATTAGTGCTGGAAACCTCGACAGCATGCTCAACAAGCTCACGGCCCAACGCAAGACGCGCGCGGAGGACCAGTATAGCCCGGGCGGAGAGACGCGAAAGCGACCCAACCGGGCGAGCATCGTCTATGCCAACCTGTGCCGAGAGGCATTCAAAGCCACGCCAATCATCTTAGGCGGAATCGAAGCTTCTCTGCGTCGCATCGCCCACTACGACTATTGGTCCGACAGCGTGCGTCGTTCGATCGTGCTCGACAGCAAAGCCGACATGCTGGTTTTTGGAATGGGTGAACGGCCCATCTGGGAACTGGCTCGCCGTCTTGCTGCAGGAGAACGCATCGACCAGATAAGCGACGTGAGAGGCACCGCTTACCCGTTGCGCGACAGCGATCGGTTGGACGCGATATGCCGCGATCCCAGTCGCTTCACGACCGACGGCAAGGTGCTCGTGTTGCCCTCCTACGAGGATGTCGTCTCAGACAAGCACGCTTTTGCCCGTATGAGTGGTCTCTTTCAGAAGGAGACCAACCCCGGCAACGGTCGAGCCCTGCTACAAATGCACGGCCGCGAAGGTGTATTCTTCAATCCGCCCGCCTTGCCGCTGGAGGAGGCGGACATGGATGAGCTGTATGACCTGCCGTTTCAGCGTCGCGCGCACCCGAGCTACAGCCAGCCTATCCCCGCGTTTGAAACCGTCAAACACTCCATCGTCACCATGCGCGGCTGCTTCGGGGGATGCACCTTCTGCAGCATCACCGAACATGAAGGCCGCGTGATCCAGAGCCGCTCGAGCGAAAGTGTCCTGAGAGAAGTGCGAGCGCTGCGCAGAATGGGCGACTTCAAGGGTGTGCTGTCAGATCTTGGGGGACCGACGGCGAACATGTACAAGATGACTTGTCGCTCGCCCGAGATAGAGAAGGCGTGTCGCCGCCTTTCCTGCGTGCATCCTAAAGTATGCAGCAATTTGGTCACTGATCACCAGCCGCTGATTGATTTGATGCGCCAAGTACGGAGCGAACCTGGCATCAAGAAGGCGTTCATCGCCTCCGGCATTCGCTATGATCTGGCCGAGCTCAGCCCCGAGTTCGTGACGGAGCTGGCGCGCCATCATACGGGCGGCATGCTCAGCGTGGCGCCAGAGCACAACGATCCTGACGTGCTCCAAAAGATGAAGAAGCCTGCGATCTCGAGCTACGAGCGCTTCGCGTCGACGTTTTGCGACGCCAGCCAAAAAGCTGGCAAAGAACAATACTTGATCCCCTACCTGATCACCGGCCATCCGGGCTCTACGTTGAAGGACACGGTGGAGCTTGCCTTGTACCTCAAGCGGAACGGCATGCGACCGCGCCAGGTGCAAGACTTCATCCCCACGCCCATGTCCATGGCGACCTGCATGTACTACAGTGGTCTCGATCCGGAAACGCTGGAGCCGGTCGCCTGCGCCCGCACAGCAAAAGAGAAAAAGATGATGAAGGCGCTTGTGTTCTACTGGGACAGCCAGCACTGGCCGCTGGCCAGGGAGGCGTTGTACGCCGCCGGCAGGAGGGACTTGATCGGACGCGGCCCCCATTGCCTGGTACCGCCGGATTACGGGGCGACCAAGGGTACGGGATCCGTCAAGAAGATAGTACCTTTGGGGCGGCGGGCGGCTCGTTGAACCGCAGCCGCGCGCCCCACGCGCTTCATCGATGCCTGCTCACCCAACTGCCTCTTGCACACGCAGCCGGAGAGTGAGAAGACGCGGAAGCGCTGCTCGTGACGCTCTGGTCAGCTCGTTCAGCAGGTCCAGGCATGGAACCCAAACCACTTCTCCCCAACGACTTGATGAGCCAGAGCTGGTACAGCAATGTACAAGCTGCTCCGTCTAGTCGTGTACCGCAGCTTGGTGAGGGCGCCGAGTTTTTGGGCGGGCGCTTCCGAGTGCTCGAATGTTTAGGCCGAGGTGCTTTCGGGTACGTGTATGCGGTTTTCGATCGCGAGCGCTCGCGAGAGGTGGCGCTGAAGACGTTGCGCCTACGCAGCGCCTTGAGCGCCTACGCCCTCAAGCGTGAATTTCGCTCGCTGTGTCACATCACCCACCCCAACTTGGTGCGGCTTCAAGAGCTGTTCATCGAGGGCCAGGATGCGTTTTTCACCATGGACCGCATCGAGGGGGTGCCGTTCGACCAGTGTGACCGAAGAGAGCTGAAGGCTTACGTCGCGCAGCTCATGTCCGCCCTCGAGACGCTACATGCAGCGGGTAAGCTGCACCGCGACATCAAGCCGGCCAACGTTTTGGTCGAGCCGAG
>CAZNZA010000057.1:0-18923 GCA_964577325.1 uncultured Polyangiaceae bacterium | reverse complement strand
CCGAGCACGCGTTCTCCAGCGGTCGCTCCGGACTACGACGAACTGTGCGTCCGTCTTCTCGATCCCGACCCAGAGACACGGGCTGCAGGTCCGGAGGTCGCACGCATTCTGGGCATTACCGTCCAACGTCCGAGCATCCCACCTCCCGCACCCGCCCGCTTGGTAGGCCGCTCCCATCAGTTGGAGCAACTGGCGGAAGCTTACGTTCGCTGTAAAACCACCAGTCAACCGGTGGTCGTGTTGCTTACGGGCAAATCGGGCATGGGGAAAACCGCCCTGTTACGTGAGTTCACCCAGGGCCATCTCGATCCGAATGCAGTGTTGTTGTGGAGTCAGTGCCGCGAGCAGGAGGCACTCAGTCACAAGGCCTTCGACGGCATTGCCGATGATCTGTGTCGCCCCCTGCTCAGGCGTCAAGAGCAAGGCGACGTGTTCGACGTGGTGGCGCCCGAAGATGCGCCCCACCTGGTGCGCCTTTTTCCTTCGCTGGCTCGGGTGCCAGCCCTGCAACCGTTTGCGGAAGAGTCCGCGCCGACTCTGAGCCCTGACCTCCCCTGGACGCACCGCGAACAGTCCAGTACTCATGCAGCGGCTGATCCCCGGGAGCAGCGCCAACGCGCGTACTCAGCGTTACGCAGCACCCTGTGCCGCCTCAATGAGAGCGCCCCGCTCGTGCTCGTCATGGACGACCTGCAATGGGGTGACTTAGACAGCGCCCGTCTGCTTTACGAGGTGCTGTCCGCCGCTGAACGCCCGCCCTGCCTGCTCGTCCTCGCGTATCGTTCGGACGAGGAGCAGCAAAGTCCCTGTCTGCAGATGTTGCTGACCGGCTCTCGGTGTCTCGCAGACGTGGTTGACGTGCAACAGGTCGACGTGTCGCAGCTCGAGGAGAATGACGCCCTGGCGTTGGCTAAGAGCCTACTACTCCCTTTCACAGGCGCTGTGTCGGCTGACGAGTTCACTCGACGCATCAGCGCGGTGTGCGATGAGGCCCAGGGCAACCCGCTGCTTCTACACGAGCTGGCTCAATACATGCTCGATGCGACGCCGTCGGCTCGAGTGCAAGCCAAGGTCGGACTCGACGCCATCGTCGAGTCCCGACTCGAGCGGATCGGAGCCCTCGGCCGCTCGTTGTTCGAGGTGCTGTGCGTGGCGGGAAGTCCTTTGCGAGAATCCTTCCTGCGCGATGCCCTCGGCCACTCCGCGCTCGATGAAGCCATCATCGCCTTGGAAAGCGAACGGCTGGTTCGAGCTCGTACCAGCCGGGGCGCAGACGCCATCGAGGTCTCGCACGACCGTGTGCGACAAGCAGGCCTATCTCGCATGAGCGAGCAGCAGCAGCAGTTGACGCACGCTCTGCTGGCGCGTGCCCACGCTCTCATCGACCGGCATGACGCCGAGGCCCTCGCCCGCCACCACGCGGGGGCCAAGCACGCCTCGGAAGCGGTATACTGGTACCAACGCGCTGCCGAAAACTCGAAGCAGGCCTTGGCGTTCGACCGCGCCGCAGAGCTGTATCGCCATGCCCTCGAGCTGACCGAACCCACGTCGGAGGACGCACGCCCGCTGATGGAGCAACTCGCGCGCGCTCTTGCCGATGCCGGTAAGGGTAAACAGGCGGCACCGCTATTCATGGAGCTTGCGCCTGACGCGTCTCCAACGGAAGCGCTGGAGTTTCGGCGTCTCGCTGCCGAACAATGGCTAGTCACTGGACATCTCGAGCAAGGGATGCAGGTGTTGCGAGACGTGTTTGCGGACGTAGGTCTGACGCTACCTTCCGGCAATGCCACCGCAGTCTTGCGACTGGTGAACAACCGCGCGCGCTTCCGCTTGCGCGGCGCCGACTTCAATCGCGACGTCCAGCACGCCTTCGACCCAGAGAAGCTGCTGCGTGTGGACGCTTGCCGTGCGGCGTGGTTACTCAGTTTCGTCAGTACGCTCCTCGGCGCGAGCTTGCAGTCTCAATTCCTGCGCTTGGCTTTGGACGCTGGTGAGCCAGCTCGGATTGCCATGGGCTTCGGTATCGAGGCCATTCATCGTAGCGTGGAAGGGAAGCGTGAGCAGCGCCAGGAATGGCAAGAACGTGCGCGCTCGTTGGCGGAAGAAATAGCCACTCCCCACGCGCTCGGATTCCAAGCGCTGGTGGATTGCAACTGTGCCTACCTCTTCGGCGAATGGGAGTTGTGCGCACGCACCGGCGAGCAGGCGGAACGCACCCTGACTCAAGATTGCAGGGGCTCCACGTGGGAGCTCAACACGCTGCGTCTGTTTTGGGGCATGTCGTTGTACTACCAAGGTCGCTTCCGAGAGCTACAGAGGCGAACTCGCAGTTGGTTCTTGGACGCGCAAGACAGAGGCGACTTGTGTGCATCGTCGCTTTTCCGTTTCAACATGGCTCGCAGCGGCCACCTGATAGCCGACGACCCGGCACGCGCTCACCGTGAGATAGAACGCGGCCTTATCGAATGGGAACAGTCCAATCTCGGAGTGCATGGGCTATCGATGGGCGTGCACGCGTTCGTAGCTGGTTTGGCCCGCATTCAAGTTCGCCTCTACGAAGCGGACTTCGAGGCAGCGCGCGGGGATGCCCGAACCTTGGGCTCACGTTTCAAGACCTCGAGCATGAGGAGGGTGCAACTCGGACGCATCCTGATGAGTTCGCACTTGGCTTACGTCGCACTAGCGCAAGCGGCCACCTGTGAAGGTGACGCTCGGAAGCCCCATCTCCGTCGAGCAGCCCGCCACCAGCGCAAACTCGAGCGCGAGCACACAGTCTGGGGCGATGCTTTTGCACGCTACATTCAGGCGCAGTCGATGTGCCTGAGCGAACGACAAGAACCCGCAAAGGGCGCGCTTCAGGCAGCTATTGACGCCTTCACGGCGTGTCAAATGCATGCCCACGCCGTAGCCTGCCAATACCGTTTGGGGATGTGGACGGGCGGCGACGAGGGGACCGAGTTGATGCTGCGCGCCCGCTCAGCCCTCTCAGCACAGGGTGCGGCTGCGCCAGAACGTCTCCTGCTCGCTCTTGCTCCGGGCGTTTAACCCCCGCCGCGCCCTAGGAGTCTCCAGCACCGACGGCATCGCCGGCTATCGTCACTGCTGCTGTACCCAAACGATGGGCACAAAGGCGTCGTCAGACTTGGGGTCACCCACGATGCCCTCGACCAGTTCCAACGCCGCAATACGACTCCCGCCCTCTGCCTCGTTGACAGCTGCAGAGAACCTCAGCGCCGATGGCAAAGTCGACGCTCCGAGGTCTTCCGCTTCGAACGCCACCTCGTAAATCGTGCCAGCATCGTAGCGCTTCACCGCAAACTGCATGGTGTCCGTGAGTTCAGCGTTGTCTGGCAGCCAACGCTGAGCCTCCGCATTGCCGCGACTAATCGCGACACCGTACTCCCAGTCATACGGATGACGACCCGAGTCGCTATCGAAAGCGACCTGAAGACTATCGCCCATCCACAGCTCGTAGGCCGTGTACGGATTGTGATGAAGGTCGTCCAACACCACGACGGCCAGAAAGAGCACGCGTGACGACCATCTCAGCGCCAACGATGCCGCGAAACCTGTTTCAGCCTTTGCCTCCCCCCCTGTACCAGTTGCCGACCGGTGAGCCATCTGCACCCAACCCTCGGCTCCCCACTCCGAAACATTGCCATCGACCACCACATCCCGTTGGATGCTTTGCAGCATAGCGCCACCGGGCGCCTGCCCAAGACTTAGAGCATTGGCGATGGCCCAGTCCGGGAAGCCGCCACCTGCGTCGGCACCGCTATCGCGCTCTTCGACGACAGCGCCATCAATGACCGGAACCACGGGCACGGCTGATGCGTCCTCTACCCATGCCGCCGCATCAACCTCCCCCTGCTCGGTGTCCGTTCCTGCGTCGAGCGTACTGTTACCCTCGGAGGTCCATGCTCCTCCCTCACCACTGACCGCTAACGACGCCCCGTCGACCGCCCCAAGAACGCCTCCGTCGTAGGACTCGCCGGCATCAGGCGCCACAGCATCGTTAACTTGCGTCGACGTACCGGAGTCGAGCACCGGCTTCGCCGGCCTGGGAGACGACATCGTGCGCGGCGCTAGTTCGTCCAATTGGGAGCGACACGCGTTCGCGCTGCCCAAAGCAGCTAGCAGCAGCGCTACTTGCACCAATCCCGCACGTCGCTGCCAGCGAAACATGCGAGCGCCATATCACAGAGCGTCCACCGAAACACACCCTCACGTGCTCCGGGCGGAGCATCCACGCTGCGCCCCACGCGCGCGTCTAGTCCGGTTCAAACGAAAAAAGGCAACACGCTTTTCCGCGCGTTGCCTTTAGTCCCGAACCGGGGTCTCAGCTCAGGAAGCTTCGGCCGCTTCCGCGCTCGGCTCACTGCTGCTCGATGCCGCCGATGACGCGCTAGCGTCGTCGGAAGAATCGACCAACTCGATCAACGACATGGGCGCGTTGTCTCCTCGGCGAGGCCCGACCTTGATGATGCGTGTGTAGCCACCAGTTCGGTTCTCAAAGCGCTTCGCCAAATCGCAAAACACCTTTTCGACCAGATCAACCCGATCGCTGCCTGCTTCATCCGATATCACACCGAAACGGCGCAGGTACTCTGCAACCTGGCGCTTAGCCGCCAAACGTCGTGCGCGATCCTCGAGGCTCAGGCTCTCCCATGGCGTATAGGCAACCGGACCCAGGCGACGCGCGCGTGAGATGAGTCTCTCCGCGATACGCCGAAGCTCCTTAGCCTTTGCATCCGTGGTTTCGATTCGTTCGTGAAGGACGAGATTCGCCGTCAACGCACGAAACATCGCCTTCCGATGGCTGGTATTCCGTCCAAACTGACGACCAAGTTTTCTATGTCGCATGAGGTTGTTCCAATCCAGTGGCTGGCTCAGCCTTGAGCTTGCTGAGCTTTCCAGCGCTCGAGCATCTGAGGCCAGTTGTCGAGCTTCATCCCTAAGCTCAGATTCATGGTCGACAAGATCTCTTTGATTTCCTTCAAAGACTTGCGGCCAAAGTTCTTGGTCTTGAGCATGTCCTGCTCGGACCGCTGCACCAGCTCACCAATCAGGGTGATGTTCGCATTCTGCAAGCAGTTCGCCGAACGCACCGACAGTTCGAGTTCGTCCACGGAACGGAACAGGTTCTCGTTCAGCGGCTCTTCGTTGTGACTTGGAAGCGGATACGAGGTCTCTTCAGTTTCCTCGAAGTTAATCCATATGGACAACTGCTCCTTGAGGATCTTGGCAGCGAAGGCGACCGCATCCGCAGGCGCCACGGAACCGTTGGTCCAAACCTCGAGGATCAGCTTGTCGTAGTCCGTCATTTGACCTACGCGGGCGTTCTGCACCGTGTAGTTGACTTTGCGGACCGGTGAGAAAATCGAATCTATCGGAATGGTACCGATCGCCATCGTCGGGCTTTTGTTCTGCTCTGCCCGCACGTAGCCACGACCAACGCCTACCGTGAGCTCCATCGCCAGCGGACCCTTCTTGTCCAGGGTCGCGATCAGATGATCGGGATTCAAGATCTTCAGGCCGTCTACCAGCTGGATATCACCAGCAACGACGGGTCCGGGTCCCTCTTTCTCGAGGCGCAGCGTGTACGTCTTCGGCTGCTCCGCCTTGAACACGACGCCTTTGAGATTCAGCACGATATCCGTCACGTCCTCGACGACGTCGTCGATGCTCGTGAACTCGTGAAGGGCCCCGTCCAAACGCACAGCCGTGATGGCCGCACCCTGGAGCGACGACAGCAACACCCGCCTGAGCGAGTTGCCGATTGTGATGCCGAACCCGCGCTCTAGCGGCTCGCAGCTGAACTTCCCGTAGAAGTCCGACGAACGTTCAGTGTCGACGTGGATCGACTTCGGACGGATGAGGTCACGCCAATTGCGCGCGGTCATTTCCGTCGCTTCAGGCTTGTCGTTATTTTCGACGACACTCAGATTTGTGTCTTCTGACATAGCACTCTCCTACGGTTTGGTGTTCGTGCGACCATCCCAGCAGCCTGAAGATCCAGCTCCGTCAGTACTGCCCGTGACCTGCCCACGTTCGGCGAATTTGCCATCAATCGGCGCTCGAGGCGCCCTTCTGTCTGTAACCTCAGCCGGCTTTAGCGGCTGTAGTACTCAACGACGTACTGCTCGCGGATCGAAGGCTCATTGAGCTCGTCACGCGGCGGCATGCTTTTGAAGGTGACCGCGAAGTTCCCCGGATCTACCTCGAGCCAACTCGACGATTCACGAGTACCGGCGATCTCCAGAGAGGTCGTCAGATACTGAATCTTGCGGCTCTTCTCTCGGACCTCGACGCGATCGCCGACGTTGACGCGGTAGCTCGGAATATTCACTCGTTTGCCGTTCACGAGCACGTGGTTGTGACGAACGAGCTGACGAGCTTGAGCGCGCGTGACAGTGAAGCCGGCGCGGTGCACGAGGTTGTCGAGCCGACGCTCCAGTAAGCCCAGCATCTCCTCACCGGTGCGCCCACGCAGCCGTGTCGCTTCCGTGTAGTAGAGTCGGAACTGATGCTCTAGCAGTCCGTAAATGCGGCGCATCTTCTGCTTCTCGCGAAGACGCAGACCGTACTCGGAAATCTTGTAACGTCCCTGACCGTGTTGGCCGGGCGGATACGGGCGGCGGGTAACCGAACACTTCTCGGAGAAACAGCGTTGCCCCTTGAGATAGAGCTTTGAACCTTCGCGCCGGCAAAGCTTGCAAACCGGACCAATATAGCGTGCCATAGCGTTCCTCTATTTTCCTTAGACGCGCCGCCGCTTGGGGGGACGACAACCATTGTGCGGGACCGGGGTCACGTCGCGGATCAAAGTAATGCGGAATCCTGCGGACTGCAGACCGCGCAGCGCGCTTTCCCGACCGGCTCCGGGACCCTTCACGAACACGGCGACTGAGCGCATCCCGTGATCCATGGCTTTACGTCCAGCTTCTTCGGCCGCCAGTTGGGCTGCGAAAGGCGTGCTTTTGCGCGACCCCTTGAAGCCACGCGCCCCAGCGCTCGCCCAAGCGACCGCATTGCCCGTCACGTCTGTGATGGTCACGATGGTGTTGTTGAAGGTCGACTGGATGTGCGCAATCCCAGTCGGAATGTTCTTGCGGACGATTTTCTTTCCGCCGCGCGGCCGTCTTGCTGCTGCCATGACTGATTACTTCTTTCGTGCAACGCCGCGCTTCGGTCCCTTGCGCGTACGAGCGTTGGTTTTCGTTCGCTGCCCATTGACCGGCAGGTTGCGGCGATGACGTAGCCCCCGGTAACTTCCGAGATCCATCAGACGCTTGATATTCTGTTGAACTTCTCGGCGCAGGTCACCTTCGACCTTGTACTCGCGCTCGATGATCTCACGGATAGCCTTGACGTCGGCATCAGTGAGCTCATCGACGCTTCGCGCCTCCGGGACGTTCGCCTTTGCGCAGATGGCGATAGCGGTACGATCACCGATGCCATAAACATAACGCAGTGCGAACCGAATCGCCTTTCGGCGGGGCAAGTCAACGCCAGCAATACGTGCCATTCTCTGGTTTCTCCTTTGCGAACGTGGGGCTTAGCCCTGCCGCTGTTTGTGACGAGGGTTGTCGCAGATGATGCGAACAACACCCTTGCGGCGGATGACTTTGCACTTTTCGCAGATTTTCTTGACGCTAGGACGAACCTTCATTTTTTCGCCTCAAAGCTTTCGGGTGATTTGGCCCCTGGTGGGATCCGTAGCAGAAAGCCTAAGCTCAACCCGGTCTCCCGCGATGAGCCGAACCATGGTGTGTCGAGAAGCAGTTGATAGACCCAGTCGTACCGAGCGTCCTCCGTCCAACGCTACCCGATACATGGCGCGCGGAAGCACTTCCAAGACGGTTCCGGTAATGGGCGTGCCCGTTGAACCGGTCTTCGGTGGTGTCGTTGGAGTACGCTTGTCTGGTTGGGTCGTGGCTGCTCCTTTCTTGACGGTTAATTAAACTCGAGTCTGCCTAAGGCTGGCTCTGGTGAATGGCTGGCGAGACGTACTGGGGCGGAGGGTTGTAGGCGAGGGTTTCGGAGTCCCGGCACGTTGCCCCGAGCCTCGTTTGGAGTAGGCTCATTGTATGGGTGAAAGAGCCGACTCAATGCGCTGAGTTACCTCAGCCGGACTTCCAGTCCCGTCTATCCGCTTCAGCAATCCCTTGGCTGTGTAATAAGGAAGAAGTGCGGCCGTGAGCGCCTCGTACGCATCCAACCGCGTGGTCACCGTTTCCTCCCGATCGTCGGCCCGCTGTTCGACATCCACGCCAGGAGGGGGGGGATTGTACTTCAAATGATATATCTGTCCAGTACGAACATCGCTCCGCCGGCCCGTCGCGCGCTCTAGCAGCAGCGAGCGCGGAACATCGATCTGGAGCGCAACGTCCAGAGGCGTCCCCGCTTCCGCGAGCGACTGATCGAGCGCTTCGGCTTGAGCTACGGTGCGCGGAAAACCGTCAAGAATGAAGCCGCTCTGTGCGTCTTCATCAGTCAAACGCTCCGCGACCAGGCCAATGACGACTTCATCAGGCACGAGCTCCCCGGCGGTCATGAACTTTTCGGCGGCCTTGCCCAAAGGCGTGCCCGCCTTGCGAGCCGCGCGCAACATATCGCCGGTCGATACCTTCGGGATACCAAATCGTTGCTCGAGCACCTGCGCTTGCGTGCCCTTACCACTTGCCGGAGCGCCCAATAGAACAATCCGCATAACCATTCCGGCTTACGCCGGCCTCCGTCCGCTCAGGCGCGTGGCCTTCGGTCCTGTCAGCCCCTCATAACTTTGCGTGATGAGGTGCGCCTCAATCTGGTTGACCGTTTCGAGGGCCACGCCCACGACAATCATCAGACTGGTGCCGCCGAACTGGAACGGGATCCGGAACGCCGATGCGACGATAGCCGGCACCACACAAATGGCTGCCACATACAGCGATCCACCGACGGTAATCCGCGACACGACGCGATCGATGTACTCAGCCGTTTGGCGTCCTGGGCGAATGCCGGGAATATTTGCCTGCTGCCGCTTGAGATTGTCCGCCACGTCGACGGGCTGGAACGTGACCGCGGTGTAGAAGAAGCAGAAGAAGATGATGAGCGCGCCGAAGACGGTGTTGAAGACCCAGTCTCCGCGGTTCAATACAGCGGCGAGGCGACTCATCCCCGGGATGTTCATCCCGGACAATGTGGTCGGGAACATCAACAGGCTCGAGGCGAAGATCGGCGGGATCATGCTGGCCATGTTGACCTTGAGAGGCAGATGCGCTGTTTGCCCGCCATACACGCGTCTGCCCACTTGCCGCCGCGCATACTGGATGGGGATACGCCGCTGAGCACGCTCGAAGAACACGACCGTTGCGATACAGATGAGTATGACGCCAGCGATGATGAGTAGACTCAAAGGCTGAATCTGCCCCGCGTTGGCCGCCACGTATTGGCTGACCCCCGAGGGGATGCCGCTCACGATCGATGCAAAAATGATGAGCGAGATGCCGTTGCCAATACCACGGTCGGTGGCTTGTTCACCCAACCACATGACCAGGGTCGTCCCCGTCGTCAGTGTCAAGATCGTCATCAACCGGAAGGGCCATCCGGCATCCGCTACGACATCCCCAAACTGGCCACCACCGACGTCTGCGTTCTGCCCTTCCAAGAGCAGCGCTACGCTGTACGACTGGAAAATCGCGAGAACGATCGTGCCATAGCGCGTCCATTGCTCGAGCTTACGTCGCCCTTGCTCACCTTCACGCCGCATCTCCTCGACCTGCTTCGACACCAAGCCCATCAGCTGCATGATGATGCTGGCCGAGATGTAGGGCATGATGCCAAGGGCGAAGATAGACAGGTTCTCGAGCGCTCCGCCCGAGAACATGTTCAGCATCGACACGATGCCGCCGCTCTGCGAGACCAGCGCTTGCATCACGGTGCGGTCGACACCGGGCGTGGTGATGAACACGCCTAGGCGGTAGACGACCAAAATCCCCAAACTGAACAGGATACGAGCACGCAGCTCGGGCATCCGAGGAATGTTGGCGTAACCGCTGAACAACGACATAGGGGTCCTGAAGAGACAGCGACTTAGGCGTCGCTGCCGTCAGCACTAACAGCTTCAGCGTTGGAAGCTTCAGCTATGATGGCGACACTGCCGCCCGCCTTTTCGATCTTCTCGCGAGCAGACTTACTGAAGCGGTGGGCGCTGACATTCAAAGGCTTGGACAACTCTCCGTCGCCCAGAACCTTGATGCGCACGTTCCGGCCCTGGACCAAGCGGCTGCTCCGCAAGGCGGCCTCGTCGACGGTCGCGCCGCTGTCGAAGCGGTCGAGCTCAGCAACGTTGATGGCCACGGTGTGCACCGGGAACGGGACCCGAAAGCCTCGTTTCGGCAAGCGCCGCTGGATTGGCGTCTGACCACCTTGGAAGTGGAGCTTGCTTATGTTGCCACCTTGCCGCGCTTTTTGGCCTTTGAATCCGCGCCCCGACATCTTGCCTTGGCTCGAACCTGGACCGCGGCCCTTGCGCCGCTCCTTCTGGCGTGCGCCTTCTGGCGGCGCCAGCCGAGAAAGTATTTCGCTCATGACTTTACCTCTTCCACCACCACGAGGTGGAGAACCTTGCGCACCATTCCGCGGAACGAGGGCGTGTTATCCACGCGCACCTCTGACCCGACGCCACGCAAGCCCAGACCACGCAACACGAGCCGCTGGGGCTTGGGCCGTCCTATTTGACTTCTGATCTGCTTCACTACCAGCTGCGTGTTCATGAACTTCAAGCCTCCCCTGAAACACTGGGGGCAATCGCAAAGCGGGCCACCGGATAGTCCTGCGCCACGTGCTCTATGCGCAACCCGCGTCGCGTGGCGAAGTCTTCCGCCGAGCTAAGCTGCTGCAATGCAGTGATCGTTGCATAGACCGCGTTGTACTTGTTTGCCGAACCCAGGCATTTGCTCAGAATGTCGTGAATGCCGGCCGACTCGACCACCGCGCGCACCGCACCGCCAGCAATAACGCCAGTACCTGGTGCCGCCGGCCGCAAGAGAACACTGCCGGCACCGAAGTCGCCCAGCACTTCGTGCGGAATGGTTCCACCTACCAGAGGTACCTTGAACAGGTTCTTGCGCGCCTGGTCGTTGCCCTTGCGGATCGCCTCAGGCACCTCATTGGCTTTACCCAAACCAACGCCGACGTGACCCGCCTCGTCACCCACTACGATGAGTGCGGCAAAGCTGAAGCGACGGCCGCCTTGAACCACCTTGGCGACGCGGTTGATGTGGATCACCCGCTCTTTGAGTCGCTCTTCGTCTATATCGTGAATTGCCATCGTCGCTCCTAGAACTCCAGTCCTGCCTCACGCGCGGCTTCGGCCAAAGCCTTCACGCGCCCGTGGTACAGAAACCCGTTGCGGTCGAACACCACGCTCTTTACCTCTTTCTGGAGGCAAATTTTGGCGATCAGTGCACCAACCTTCTTTGCTGCGTCGGTCTTACTGTCCTCGCCCAGAGATCCTTTTATGTCTCCGGAGAGGGTCGAAGCGGCGGCAACGGTGGCACCATCGACGTCGTTGACGACCTGCGCGTAGATGTGGCGCGCGGTGCGAAAGACACTCAAACGAGGCCGCGCGTCGGTTCCGGAGACTCGCCTCCGAATGCGAAACTTGCGCCTCTCACGCCCTGTTAACTTCTTAGCCATACTTGCCTTTAATCCGATGAGCTCGGTCCACTCGTCGTTACTTCTTACCGGACTTGCCGGCCTTTCGCCGAACCTGTTCGCCCCGATACCTCACGCCCTTGCCCCCGTAGGGCTCCGGAGGCCGGAAACCACGGATGGTCGCTGCAACCTGTCCAATCAAGCTCTTGTCTGCTGAGCTCAGGTGAATCAGAGCGCCCTTGGAGTCCTTGGGAATATCCACCGTAACACCAGTCGGCACGTTGAATACAACCGGGTGACTCAGACCGAGGGCGAGGTGCAATGCTTGGCCCTTTAGCTCGGCGCGGTAGCCCACCCCGACCAGCTCTAGAGAGCGCTGATAGCCCTCCGAGCAGCCCTTCACCATGTTCGCAAGTAAGGCCCGCGCCAATCCTTGCAGGCGTGGAGCATCGTTGGCAGGAGCACTGGACTTGACCACCAGTCCGTCGTTCTCTTGGGTGACGGTCACGCTTTCGGGCAACTTCAAATCGAGCGTCCCCTTGGGACCCTTGACCTCAGCTTTGCCGTCATTCAGCGCTACCGTTACGCCCTTAGGAAGGGAGACCGGGATCTTTCCGAGACGCGATTGCTTGACAACCGCTTCGTTCTCATTGGTCGCTGTTGCGGTCATCACCACACCTCGCACAGTATCTCGCCGCCCACACGCTTGTGGCGGGCCTCGTGATCCGTCATCAGGCCTTGGGAGGTACTGATGATGGAGATACCGAGACCACTCAACACTCGAGGGATCTCGTTGTGCCGCGCGTAGACGCGGCGGCCAGGGCGCGACACACGGCGTATGCCGCGAAACGCGCTTTCACGGGTACCGCCATACTTGAGCGCGACGACGATGGCCTTGTCTTTTGCGGCCCCGTTGTCCTCCACTCTCAAGTCGGAGATAAACCCTTCGCGCTTGAGGATTTCCCCAATCGCAAGTTTAATGCTGCTCGCCGGCATTTTGGCGAACTCATGGTGTGCGCCGGCGGCGTTACGAATACGCGCCAACATATCAGCTATGGGATCAGTCAACATCTGCTCTCACCTCGCTGCTCGATCACCAACTGGCCTTGGTCACGCCCGGTACATCGCCACGAAGGGCGAGTAGTCGGAAGCAAACGCGGCACAACTTGAAGTCGCGGTAAACGGCCCTGGCCCTTCCACACGTATTGCACCGACTGACGGCCCGCGTAGAAAACTTTGGGGGTTGATTCATCTTGGCCCATTGGCAAGCACGCGCCATTCCACTAACTCCTAAACGGCATACCGAGCTGCTTGAGGAGCTCTCGGCCCTCTTCGTTCGTCTCGGCGGTTGTTACGAAGGTGATGTTCATACCTCGGACGGCATCGACTCGGTCGAACTCGATCTCGGGAAACACGATTTGCTCGCGTAACCCAAGGGTAAAATTGCCTGCGCCGTCGAAGCCGCGCGGGCTGATGCCTCTAAAGTCGCGAACGCGCGGTAGCGCAAGCGAAACGAGGCGGTCTAAGAACTCCCACATGCGCTCACGCCGCAACGTCACCGCGACACCAACCGGCATGCCTTCACGTAGCTTGAAGCCTGCAATGCTCTTCTTCGCCCGCGTCACCACCGGCTTCTGGCCGGCAATCGCCGTCATCTCGGCCAGTGCCGAGTCGATAACCTTCGGGTTACCCACTGCGGTACCTAGACCCATGTTGATGACGATGCGCTGCAAACGCGGCACCTGCATCTTGTTCTTATAATTGAAGCGCTTCAGCAGTGCCTCGACCACCTGGTCGTTGTAGGCCTTGCGAAGGCGCGGTTCAGGACTTCCACTCATGGCTTTAACCTGTGTGACTCGTTTACGTTTGACTTAGCAGTAGCGCCGCAATCAGCGATTCGCCGCGATATCAACGATTTGCCTTAATGACAGCGCCGCTCTTGGCGACGCGAACCTTCTTGCCGTCTTCCACGCGAACACTGACGCGTGTCGCCTTGCCCGTCTCTGGATCGACGAGCGCGACGTTGCTGGCGTGCACGGGTGCTTCCTTCTGCACGATACCGCCCGCCCGGTTGGGCGTCGGCTTCATGTGGCGTTTGATGACGTTTACGCCTTCGACTACGACCCGCTGCTCCGCGCGAAGAACGCGCTTTACTTTGCCGGTCTTGCCCTTGTGGGCACCACTGATGACAACGACGTTGTCTCCGGTTTGCAATCGTTCCATCACAGCACCTCAGGAGCAAGGCTGACGATTTTCATGAAGCGCTTGGCGCGCAGCTCGCGAGCAACCGGGCCGAAAATACGGGTCCCGACCGGCTCCTTCTGATTGTTGATGATGACCGCACTGTTCGCGTCGAACTTGATGTAGCTGCCGTCCTCGCGGCGAAGCTCGCGCTTGGTGCGCACGACTACGGCTTTGGCGGTGTCGCCTTTGCGGACTTTGCTGTTCGGCATTGCCTCGCGAATGCTCACGACAATTACGTCGCCAACGGTTGCATAGCGGCGGCGCGAGCCCCCCAAGACCTTGATGCACTTGACCGTTTTGGCGCCAGAGTTGTCGGCGATATCTAGGACTGATTCTACCTGGATCATGACTTTACTCCAGCGGCGCGCGCTCGATGAGCGTGCTCACCTTCCAGCGCTTCTTCTTGGACAGCGGACGGTGCTCCGTTATCTCTACGCGGTCACCCGTCTTACATTCGTTCGTCTCATCATGGGCTTGATAGCGCTTACGAACCTTGACGTACTTCTTGTAAACGCGGTCCATCTTGTAGCGCACGACCTCGACGACGATGGTTTTGTCCATCTTGTCGCTGGCCACACGCCCAATGAGCTTTCGCTTGTACGCGAGGTGACCCTCGGTTGGGGTCGCTTGGTTTTCTACTGCTGTGCTCACGACTCACTCCCAGCGCGCTCGCGCAGGATCGTTTCGATCCGCGCGATGTCCTTGCGTGCCTTGCCAAGTTGGCTCACGTCTTCCAGTTGACCCATGTGATTCTTCATGCGGTTGCGGAACATCTCGCGCCTCGTCGTGTCGCGGAGCTCCTGCAGCTCGTCCACGCTCCGGTCCTTTAGATCTTTGGCCTTCATCAGAAGTCTCCTCTTGCCAGAAAGCGCGTTGCCATGGGCAGCTTGGTGGAAGCGAGTTTGAAAGCCTGTCGGGCTTGCTCCTCGGTAACGCCAGCGATCTCGAATAGGACCTTGCCCGGCTTTACCAACGCCACCCAAAGCTCCACTGAGCCCTTACCGCTACCCATGCGGACTTCGAGCGGCTTCTTGGTGACTGGCTTGTCCGGGAACACCCGGATGAACAACTTCCCTTGGCGCTTGACCGAGCGCATGATCGCCATACGACCTGCCTCTATCTGGCGAGCGCTGATGCGGGATGCTGCGGTTGCCTGAAGAGCGAAGTCGCCGAACGACACGTCGCTTCCGCGCCACGCGATTCCGCGGTTCTTGCCCTTTTGCTGTTTACGAAATTTCGTTCGCTTGGGTTGAAGCATGGTGCACCCTTCGGGCTACTGGAGGATCCGTCGAGACTTGCGCTGCAAGACCTCGCCCTTGAAGATCCAAACTTTGACGCCAATGATTCCGTAAGTGGTGCGAGCCTCGGCCAAGCCGAAGTCCACGTCAGCACGGAGCGTGTGCAGGGGGACGCGCCCCTCGCGGTAGGTTTCGATGCGCCCCATCTCGGCGCCGCCGAGTCGACCGGCGCAACGGATGCGAATGCCTTTCGCTCCGAACTTCATTGCCGTGCCAAGTGCCTTCTTCATGGCACGGCGGAAGGCAACACGGCGCTCGAGCTGAGTAGCGATGTTCTCCGCAACGAGCTGTGCGTTGGTCTCGGCCTTCCGCACCTCTTGCACATCGATGAAGACCTCGTTCTCGGTGAACGACTGAACGCCTGCGAACTTCGTTTCGCCCTTTTGGGCGCTATCGAGGTTACCGATCTTCAGCGTCTCGATGCCTTTGCCACCCTTGCCAATGACCATGCCAGGTCGGGCAGTATAGACGATGACTTTCACTTTGTTGGCGGCACGCTCAACCTCGACGCTGGCCACGCTTGCGTTGTTCAAGTAGTCCTTGACGGCCCGCTTGATGCGCAAATCCTCGTGCAACCACTTCGTGTAGTTGTTGGCTTCGTACCACTTGCTCGTCCAGGTCTTGATGACGCCCAGACGAAATCCATAGGGATGTGTTTTCTGACCCATTGATCGTGCTCCGGCCGCGCTTAGCGTGCGTCCAACTCGATGTGAATGTGACTCACCCCTTTGACCACCCGGGTCGCTCGCCCTTGGGCGCGCGGCCGCCAGCGACGCATGTGCTGGTTGGGGCCTTCGTCCACGGTGGCTTTACTAATGTAAAGCGCCTCCGCATCGACGTTGGGGTTCTGAACCTGGGCGTTGGCAATCGCGCTCGCCAGCAGCTTCTTGACTACTGGTGCAGCGGCCTTCGGGGTGAACTCGAGCAGTTGTAGCGCCTCAGCGGCATCCCGCCCGCGCACCATGCCGATAATGACCCGTGCTTTGCGCGGACTGATCCGCTGGAAACGTGCTGTAGCTTTACTAATCATCCGACAGTTTCTCCGAACGAGACTTGCCGTCCCCTAGAGTGCGCTGGGCGCTCTATTCCCGCGGCGGTGCAGCGGTACCAAAACACACCGATGCTCCGGGGACTTTGCCTCGCCCTCGCAAGAAGTTGCGCGAGTGAGGCATCGGGGCCGCCGAAAACTCGGTGCCCCGACGAAGGGGAACGGCTCAGTAACAGAGGTCTGGGTGGGTCGCAAGGCACTTCTTACAAAAGTGCCTTAGCGTCCCTTCTTCTTCTTGTCGCCCGCGTGCCCGTTGAAAGTCCGGGTAGGAGCGAACTCACCAAACTTGTGTCCGACCATGTTTTCGGTGACGAAAACCGGCACGAACTTGCGCCCGTTGTGGACTGCAAACGTCAAGCCTACAGCTTCCGGGAAGATGGTGGAACGACGCGACCACGTCTTGATCGCCTTACGCGAATTCTCGACGCGAGCTTGTTCGATCTTGGTTGCGAGGTGGCCGTCAATGAACGGACCTTTGCTGATACTACGTGCCATTGATTACTTCTTGCCTCTGCCCTTGACGATCATGCCGTCGGTACGCTTGTTGTGGCGAGTCTTCTGTCCCTTGGCGAGCTGACCCCAAGGCGAGCAAGGGTGACGTCCACCGCTCGTACGCCCCTCACCACCACCCATCGGATGGTCGACGGGGTTCATGGTGACGCCGCGGTTGTGCGGACGACGTCCGAGCCAGCGTGCGCGCCCAGCCTTGCCAAGCTTGATGTTCTTGTGGTCACCGTTGGATACGTTGCCAATCGTCACGCGACACTCGGTGTGTACCTTGCGGACCTCTCCACTTGGCAGCTTGACGAGGGCATACGCGCCCTCCTTCGCCATCAGCTGAGCAGAGACTCCCGCCGATCGGACGAGCTGGGCACCCTTGCCTTTGCGCAACTCCAGGTTGTGAATGGCCGTGCCTACCGGGACTGCCGACAGCGGCAGGCTGTTGCCCGGTTTGATGTCGGCTTTGCGACTCGAAACGATCGTTTGACCAACCTCCAAGCCGTCGGGACACAGAATGTAGCGCTTCTCACCGTCGCTGTAGTGCAACAACGCGATGCGTGCGGTCCGATTGGGATCGTACTCGATCGTCGCGACCTTGGCCGGAACGCCGATCTTGTCGCGCTTCCAGTCGATGCGTCGGTAACGTTGCTTGTGACCACCCCCACGGAAGCGTGTGGTAACGCGACCATAGTTGTTTCGTCCACCCGTGGCACTCTGCGCCTCGACGAGCGACCGCTCCGGTTTCGACGCAGTGACTTCAGCGAAGTCGCTCACCGAGTACTGTCGGCGTCCGTTGGACGTGGGCTTGAAAACTCGAATACCCATGGCCTATTCCTCCGTCTTCTCGTCACTGGAGTCCTCGGACTCGTCAAAGAACTGAATGTCATCGCCCGGGGTCAAGGTCACGATCGCCTTCTTCCAGTTCGGACGCTTCAGTTCACGTCGTCCGGAGCGCTTCGTTTTGCCTCGTTGAACCAGCGTGTTGACGCTGGTGACTTTGACTTCGAACAGCTCCTCAACCGCATTGCGGATTTGGATCTTGTTCGCTCGCAGCGCGACCTCGAACACAACCTGATTGCTCTGCGCCCGAAGCTCGGTCGCCTTCTCGGTCATGGCAATGGGCCGTCGTATGATCTGCTCGGGGGTCATGCTTCTTCTCCTTGAGAGGCCGGTTGGTTGCCGCACCTCTGCTCGATCGCCTTCACTGCCTCCCGCGACAGCACGAGATGATCGTGACGCAGAAGGTCGTAGACGTTGATGCCCTCGGGGGGCAAAAACTGCTTGTCCGCAACGTTGCGTATCGAGAGACGCAGCTTGTCGTTGGCCTTCGTGTCAACGACGAGGGTGCGCGCGGGAGCTTGCAGATCTGTGAGCACCGAAAGCAGGGCTTTGGTCTTCACGTCGTTCAGCTCCATGCTGTCCACCACTGTGATTCGCCCCTCTTTAGCCAGTAGGCTCAGGGCTCCGCGCAGTGCGCCTAGGCGGACCTTTCGGGGAGGGCGCCAGCCAAAGTCTTGCGGCTTCGGCGGGTGGGCACGTCCACCGCCTACGAAAGTGGGTGCCGTCACGGCGCCGTGGCGCGCGTTACCAGTACCCTTCTGCTTGTAGATCTTTTTCGACGAGCCGCGGACTGCCGAGCGCTCTTTGCCGGCTTTTGTGCCGGCACGTCGCGAGGCGAGCTGCGAGACGACTACTTCGTGAAACAAGTGCTCCTTGACCTCTGCTCCGAACACTTCGTCCGCTAGCTGGATCTCACCGACTTTTTCACGCTTCAAGTTATATACATCAACCGTCGGCATAACTCACTCCTTAGCTCTTGATCTCGACGTCCACACCCGCTGAAAGATCGAGCTTCATTAGCGCGTCCAACGTTTGGGGGGTCGGTTCGAGGATGTCGATCAGTCGTCGGTGAGTGCGCATTTCGAACTGCTCCCGAGACTTCTTGTCGACGTGGGGTCCACGCAGGACTGTGTACCGTCGAATCGCCGTTGGAAGCGGGATTGGCCCCGCAACGCGGGCACCCGTGCGGCGCGCGGTCTCGACGATGTCTGACGTAGACTTGTCGAGAAGTTGATGATCAAATGCCCTGAGGCGGATCCTGATTTTGGTCGTGTCTGCCATTTGTTACTCGATTATCTTGGAGACCACACCCGCGCCGACGGTCCTGCCGCCCTCACGAATGGCGAAGC
>CAZNZA010000056.1:20346-31314 GCA_964577325.1 uncultured Polyangiaceae bacterium | reverse complement strand
GAGTCTCATCGGTACCTGTTTCAAGCGCAGCACTTGTTTCAAGCGCAGCACTTGTCCCAAGCGCAGCACTTGCAGCAGCGGAGGCGGCTGCTTCGAGGCCGAGGGCCGAGACTCTGGTGCCAAGCGCGTGCACGGGTGTGTAGTAGGCCTCAGCGCAGCATCACTTCAGCGCAGCATCACTTCAGCGCAGCATCACTTCAGCGCAGCATCACTTCAGCGCAGCATCGAACGAAATCATCTCGAGGTGCGCAGTTAGTACCATCAGCACGAATTACGCGTGCATCGTCGTCTAGTTCAGAAGAGAGAACTCCGTGCAAGAAATAGTGCAACAAGCGAGCGAAGAATACGGGTCCAAGAACATCCAGGTCCTGGAAGGACTGGAGGCGGTTCGCAAACGCCCTGGAATGTACATTGGCGACGTGCACGACGGATCGGCGCTTCACCATCTCGTGTGGGAGTGCGTGGACAACTCCGTCGACGAGCACCTGGCCGGGCACTGCTCGGTCATCAGCGTGACCCTGTTGAAAGACGGTGGTGTCCGCGTGTCCGACAACGGTCGGGGTATTCCGGTCGGGATGCACGAACGCGGCGTATCGGCAGCAGAGGTCGTGATGACGGTATTGCATGCCGGTGGTAAGTTCGACCACTCGAGTTACAAAGTCAGCGCCGGGTTGCACGGAGTCGGCGTCAGTGCGGTCAACGCCGTATCCGAGCGCTTACTGTTGGAGATCCGTCGAGAGGGCAAGCTGTGGGTTCAGGAATACCGCAAGGGTATCCCTCAGGGACCGCTGCAACCGACGGAGGACTCGGTGGAGACGGGCACCACGCTCAGCTTCTGGCCTGACGCAGAGATCTTCTCTTCCACCGAGTACCACTACGACATTCTCGCGAATCGACTGCGCGAGCTGGCCTTTCTGAACCGCGGCTTGATCATACATCTCCACGATGAACGGGGCGACGGTCAAAACAACGACTACGAATACCAGGGCGGTATCAAGGAGTTCGTGGCGTTGCTGGCCCAGACCAAAGAACCAGTTCACGAAGAGGTGGTGCATTTCGAGGCGGCCATGCCTTTGGGAGAAGGGTCCGCCGACATGCTGCTCGACATCGCGATGCAGTGGACGTCGATGTACGCGGAGCAGATTTTCTGTTACACCAACAACATTCACAATAGAGATGGGGGCACCCACCTCACAGGTTTACGCTCGTCACTGACGCGTACGTTGAACACGTACGGGCAGAACGCGGGGCTGTTCAAAGATGTGAAGACGGGCTTGACGGGTGACGACACCCGTGAGGGCCTCGTGTGCGTGATCCACGTCAAGCACCCCGACGCGTCCTTCGATTCGCAGACTAAGTCGAAGCTCGTTTCGAGCGAAGTCAAGGGTGCCGTTGAAGCGGCAGTGGGAGAAAATTTGGGACGCTTCTTCGAGGAGCATCCTCAGATAGCCAAGAAGATCATCGACAAGGCGATCATCGCGGCCAAAGCGCGTGAGGCAGCGCGTAAGGCGCGTGAGGTCGTGCGTAAGGGCGTTCTCGACATGACGTCGCTGTCCGGGAAGCTGGCGGATTGTCAGAGCAAAGACCCGGAGGTGAGCGAAATCTACATCGTGGAGGGTGAGAGCGCCGGCGGCAGCGCCAAGCAGGGCCGCGACCGACACTTCCAAGCCATCCTCCCCCTCAAAGGCAAGATCCTCAACGTCGAACGCGCGCGGCTCGACCGCATGCTGGCGTCGCAAGAGGTCGCCACTCTGATTTCCGCCCTCGGGTGCGGGATTGACGATAACGGCGGCTTCGACCTTACGAAACTGCGGTACCACAAGATCATCCTGATGACGGACGCCGATGTCGACGGCTCTCACATCCGCACCTTGCTCCTGACGTTCTTCTACCGCCAGATGCCGGAGCTGCTGGAGAAGGGCTTCCTGTACGTGGCTCAGCCGCCCTTGTTTCGAGCCCGCAAGGGAAAGAAGGATCTGTACATGAAGGATCAGGGAGCTCTCGACCGCTACCTGATTGAAAATGGCGTCGACGGCCTGGTGCTGCGCTCATCAGCCGGGCACGACCTGAGCGGAGTCCCGCTTCTGAATCTGGCAGGTCAGCTACGTAAAATGCGCTCGGCACTCGCGCGCATCGATCGCCGGTGCGACAAGCGTGTAGCTATTGCCCTTTTGCAGGCGGGGGATGAACCCTTCACGCAGTTTGGCGACAAGGACCAGCTCGACGCCATCGTTCCGGTAGTGCAAGCCTACATGGAGCAGAAGTACCCGGCACTGTGCCCGTTGAGCGTCAGTCACGACTGGGACGCAGCCAAAGGTACGGGCTCGATCTCGGTGCAGTTTCGTCCTGGCGCTACCGCCCGTCTCGGCTACTTCGCCGCCGAATTGAGCCAAGGCGCCGACTACCAAGAGCTGGTTGCCATCGAACAGGATGCTCGCTCGCTCGGAAAACCCCCCTTTACTGCAGTTTCCGACAAGGCCGAGCCGATCGAGATCGAAGATTCCTTGGCACTCGACGCCTTCATCGAGGAGCGGGGCCGAAAGGGCGTTCTCATTTCGCGCTACAAGGGGCTGGGCGAAATGAACGCCAACGAGCTATGGGAGACGACCATGAATCCCGATGGCCGCACCCTGCTACGTATTCGCGTGGAAGACCCGGTGCGTGCTGACGAGTTGTTCAGCATCCTGATGGGCGATCAGGTCGAGCCTCGACGACGCTTCATCGAAGAGAACGCGCTGAATGTGCGCAATCTCGACATCTGAGCGGCAAACCTGGGGAGGGGGGTTTACATCCGCGATCGCGACCTCATCCTAAGCGAAGCCCACGGCTATCGGGGGTAACACCGGCTTCCTGCGCCCACGTCTGTGGTCCGCCGGAAGTGGAGCGAACGTGAAGGTGCGGCAACGGCCTCACGTGAGGGGACAACCGCCCAATGGCCGGGTGCGGAAGTATAGCTAAGGTACCGTGCCCGCGCGCCCGCGGGAGGTGAAAAGGAGCGATCATGCGACTCGACAGGATGACCACCAAGAGCCAAGAAGCCATTCGCGCGGCGCTCGATAGCGCTCTGCGACGAGGCAACCCAGAAATCATTCCCGAGCATGTCGTGCTGGCAGCGCTAGCTCAGCCAGAAGGCATTGCCAAGCCGCTCGTCGCCCGGGCAGGAGCCAAGGTCGAGGCGTTGAACGATGACCTGGCGGATCGCGTCACTGCCCTGCCTCAGGCGAGCGGAGGGTCCGATCCCACCTTTTCCCGTCGCTTCACGCAATTCGTTACCCGGGCTGAAGATCACGCCAAGCGTCTCAAGGATGACTACGTCTCCGTGGAGCATCTGGTTCTGGCCGCCGCTGCGGGAGACAGCACGCTCGAGGCCATTTTCCACAAGCACGGATTGAACGTCGACAAGCTGCTTGCAGCTCTCAGTCACATCCGCGGCAGCCAGCGTGTGACGGATCAGGATCCGGAGGGTAAGTTCCAGGCGCTCGACAAGTACACGCGCGACCTGACCGAGCTCGCACGCCGCCAAAAGATCGATCCAGTCGTGGGACGTGACGAAGAGATCCGTCGCGTGATGCAGGTGTTGAGCCGAAGAACGAAGAACAACCCAGTACTGATCGGTGAGCCCGGCGTGGGCAAGACCGCCATCGCTGAAGGCATAGCTCAGCGTATCGTGGCGGGTGATGTTCCCGAGAGCCTCAAAGACAAGCGCTTGGTTGCCCTCGACCTATCGTCGATGGTTGCCGGCTCGAAGTTCCGCGGAGAGTTCGAAGATCGCTTGAAGGCCGTTCTGAAAGAGGTGGAGGACAGTCAGGGCCAGATTATCATGTTCATCGACGAGCTGCACACGCTGGTTGGTGCTGGAGCGGCCGAAGGCGCCATGGATGCGGCAAACATGTTGAAGCCGGCATTGGCGCGCGGTCAGCTGCGAGCCATCGGTGCCACCACGTTGGATGAGTATCGGAAGTACATCGAGAAAGACGCCGCGCTCGAACGTCGCTTTCAGCCAGTGATGGTGTCCGAGCCAAGTGTGGAGGACACGATTGCCATCCTCCGTGGTCTCAAAGAGCGCTACGAAGTACATCACGGCATTCGAATTCAGGACTCCGCCTTGGTCGCCGCTGGAACGCTGAGCAACCGCTACATCACGGATAGGTTCTTGCCGGACAAGGCCATTGACCTCGTGGATGAGGCGGCGAGCAAGATCAAGATGGAGATCGACAGCATGCCGTTCGAGATCGACCAGCTGGAGCGCCGGCTGCTGCAGTTGAAAATCGAAGAGCAGGCGTTGAAGCGTGAGCGCGACAAGGCGTCGAAAGCGCGGCTCGAAGAGCTTCAACGCGAGGTGAGCGAGCTGAGTGCCGAGCGGGACGCGGCTCGTGCCCAGTGGCTACGCGAAAAGGAAATGATTGGCGAGATCCGCCACAAGCAGGTCGAGCTCGAGGAGCTGCGCGGGCAAGAAGAACAGGCACGACGCAGAGGCGACTTGGGTAAAGCAGCGGAGTATCAGTATGGAACCATCCCTGCCGTCGAGAAGGCAATTGAGCAGTCCCGTCACAAGCTTGCCGAGCTTCAGAAAGAAAACTCCTATCTGAAGGAGGAAGTGACGGACGAAGACATCGCTGCCGTCGTCTCCAAATGGACGGGAGTACCCGTGACCAAGATGCTCGAGGGCGAGATGCAGAAGCTGCTGAAGATGGAAGACAATCTGCGTCTACGAGTGGTGGGACAAGACGACGCTCTGGTCGCCGTCGCAAACGCCGTACGCCGCTCGCGCGCGGGGCTGGGCGACGAGAATCGTCCTATCGGCAGCTTCCTATTCCTCGGTCCGACTGGTGTGGGCAAAACGGAAACAGCCCGAGCGCTGGCTGAGTTCTTGTTCGATGACGAACGCGCCATGATCCGCATCGACATGAGCGAGTACATGGAGCGCCATTCGGTATCGAGGCTCATCGGCGCACCCCCTGGCTACGTCGGTCATGAGGAAGGGGGTCAGCTGACGGAGCCCGTCCGACGACGCCCCTACAGTGTAATCCTGTTTGACGAAGTCGAGAAAGCCCACCCCGACGTCTTCAACACGCTGCTGCAACTTCTCGATGATGGACGGTTGACCGATAGCCAAGGGCGAACCGTGGACTTCAAGAACACGGTCGTCATCCTTACCAGCAACGTCGGTTCGAACGAATTGGCGCACGTGGAGGAGAACGCGGCGCTCGACGACGAGCGCAAGGCTGAGCAGACGCGCCAGGTGGCGATGGCTGCACTGCGTGACGTGTTTCGCCCCGAGTTCCTCAACCGCCTCGACGAGATCGTGGTCTACCGTAGGCTTGGTAGAGACCAGTTGCGCCGCATCGTCGATATTCAGTTGGCACACCTTGCCAAGCGCCTGGCCCGGCGCGAGATGGTGTTGGACGTGACAGAAGCGGTCAAAGACTACTTGGGCAACGTCGGCTATGATCCCCAGTTCGGGGCTCGGCCCCTCAAGCGAGCCGTGCAACGGCATCTCGAGGACGCCATGGCGCAGAAGGTGCTCAGCGGCGAATTCCTTCCTGGACACACCATCCGAATCGACTACGTCAACGACAAGCTCACCTTCGAGGCGCGTTCAGCGTCGGCGGCCACGGACGCCGCAGAAACCGTCGAAGCGCGCCAGTTATCCTGACGGTAGCGATGCACGCAAACGGCCGCGGCACGCGCTAACGCTAGTCGCCGCGGCCCTCAGTCCTCTTCTCGCAGGCCGAGGGCTTTGGTCTTTTTGTAGAGGTGGCTGCGTTCGAGACCCAGCGCGCGCGCAGTGGCCGCCATCTGATTGCCGTTGGCGCCCAGAGCTTCGGTGATGATCGTGCGCTCGGCCTCTTCAACGAGAACGCGGAACGGTACCCCGGCGCGATAAAGTCCAACTGCTGCCGGAACCTGGCTCATGCCGAGCGCGGCTTTGACGTCGGCGGCGGTGATCTCGTTATCCGGAGTGAGGATCACCAAGCGTTCGACCAGATTGCGAAGCTCACGCACATTGCCGGGAAAAGAGTGCAGTTGGAGGGCCTCGAGCGCTGACTGCTGGAAGCGCACTCCGGCACGACCGTGACTTTGTCGCGCCAAATTCAAGAAATGCTCGGCCAGCGTCTGCACGTCCTCGCGACGTGCCCGCAGCGGCGCGAGCTGAAGCGGCACGACGTTGAGCCGGTCGTAAAGGTCGGGCCGGAAGCTACCGTCCTGGCAAGCTTCTACCAGGTTCTTGTTGGTTGCGGCGACCACCCGCACGTCGACTTTGAGTACTGAACTGCCCCCCACGCGTTCGATCTCCTGCTCTTGCAGCACCCGCAGCAACTTCGACTGCATGGTCAACGGCATGTCCCCGATTTCGTCGAGGAACAAGGTGCCGCCATGAGCGCGTTCGAACTTTCCTCGGCGCTGCTTGGTGGCTCCGGTGAACGCGCCAGCTTCGTGACCGAAGAGTTCGCTTTCGATCAAGTCCTTCGGTACGGCAGCACAATTGAGCTTCTCGAGCGGCTTGGCGTGGCGCGGTGAAAGGCGGTGAAGAGCCTTGGCGACGAGTTCCTTGCCCGTGCCGCGTTCACCGGTGATCAGAACGGGTGCTCGGGTGGGAGCCACTCTAGCCAAGCGGTCGCCCAATTCGCGCATGCTCGCACTCGCGCCGATGAGCTCGTCGAAGTACCCGGCCTCTCGCCGTAGTTGCTCCTTTTCAGCTTCAGCGCGCACCAAACGCAGCGCATTGTCGATCACGACCAGGAGACGGTCCGTGGACAGCGGCTTTTCGAGAAAGTCTAGGGCGCCGAGCTGCAGCGCCCGAACGGCCAGGTCGATGGTGGCATGCCCACTCATCATCACGACGGGAGTCGTCACTCCCCGCTGGCGCCAGCCGCGCAGCAGCTCTACTCCGTCACCATCCGGCAGAGCGACATCCAGCAAAACGAGATCGTGCTCGCCGGTGCGTATTTTGCGATCCGCCAGATTGGCGCCGCCGGCAACGTCGACGCGGTACTGTTCGAGCGTTAGCGCCTTCTTGAGGGTGCCCAGAATTGTGGGCTCATCGTCCACAATCAGAACATGGCCAGCTTCCATACCGGCAAGCCTACGAGAAAACTGCCACGTCAGCTACTGACGCCTTCATGGTGGCGAAATCAGCGCCCCAAACGTTCGCGTCCGGTCGCCAGGCGGCGCAGCTTGTTGCTCCTACGCGGCTACTGCTACACGCAGTGATGCGTTTGCGCTACGGTCAGCATTCCTCGAATGAGTTCTCCGACGCCTGTTGCTACTGGAACGCTCGGCACGACTCCGCTGAGCCAGCTGCTCATCTACGCGCTGGAGCGGTCGTTGAGCGGAAGCCTCGTGCTCCAATCCGGAGTGGAAGATAGCGAATCGTTCGTCAAATGCGCACTGACGTTGGGCCGGGGGGTGGTTGTCAAGGCGCGAGTTCCAAAAGCGGAAACGGCGCTTGGGCAGGTGTGCGTCGAGCTCGGCTTCGTAGACGCCCGCGACGTGCAGGAGACCCTGCGTCAGGAGCGCAATCGTCTGTTTGGAGAGCACCTTTACGATCTGGGGCTCTTGGAGCGCGATCAGCTCAACAGCGCTCTCCTCGAGCAACTGTACCGGCAACTGGAGTGGATCGCGGTACTTCCCGCGGATGCCCGCTATGGCTACTACGAGGGCCACGATTTCCTGCAGACGTGGGGTGGCCATAACCTCGACTCCGACCCCTTGGCGGCCATCGGCCGCGTCGCCCGGCGCACGCCCCTGTCGACCGCCGTCACCGAACGCGTCATCGCTAGCCTGAGCGAGCTGACTCTTCAGTTGCATCCTCACGCACGGGTGGGTCGCTTCGAATTGAACGCATCTCAACGCACCGTTCTGGACGTGCTGCGGGCGAAGCCGCAGTCCTATGCGGAGCTGCTAGCCACTGAGCTTTTGGAAGAAGCGGAGTTGAAGGCGCTTCTAAGTTTGCTGGCTCTGACTAAACACCTACAATTGGGGGACGGTTTTCCGCTCGGAGTGACCGTAGGCCAGTCGCTGTCGCCGCTCATGGTGCCGAGGGCGACGCCGCGTAAGAACCTTCTCAGCGTGGGCGATGCTGATGACGTGCCATCCTCACGCTCCGGGGCGTTAGCCCAAGACACGCGCCGCGACGAGATCTTGGCACGGGCCAGCACCTTGGAGGGTTCAGACCTGTATGCGTTGTTGGAGGTCGAACCAGATGCCGAAGCCGCGACAATCCAGGCTGCTTTCTTGAGACAGGCGAAGACGTGGCATCCCGACAGGATCCCGCCCGAGCTGGCCGACCTCAAAGGGGTTGTGACTCGAGTTTTTACGCGCATGACCGAAGCTCACCAGACCCTGAGCCAACCGAAGCACCGCGCCGAGTATGACAAGTTGCGCGCCAGCGGCAGCAACTCGGATGAGGAGCAACGCAAGGTTCAAGCGGTACTGCGAGCTGCTGCCGCGTTTCAGAAGGCAGAGGTGCTGGCTCGTCGGGGTGACTGGCGAGGCGCCGAGCCGTTGGCCCGACAGGCACACGAGGGCGACCCCGAACAAGCGGAGTACGCGGCGCTGCATGCCTGGATCATCGCGCGTAGCGGCCAGCGCACGAGCCACGAGCAATTCGACGACTTGCTGACGACGCTCAGCAAAGCGGTCAAGCAGCAAAGGAACAACGTCAACGTCAGGCTCTACCGAGCTGCGGTGCTCAAGCTTGCCGGTCGCCTCAATGAAGCCATGCGGGACTATAGGGCAGTTGCCGAGCTCGACCCGGCCAACGTCGAAGCGCAGCGGGAGTTGAGGTTGCATCGGATGCGGAAGGAGTCCAATCCTCCCGCTCAAGGCGTACTCCGGCGACTGTTCAAGAAGGAGCGCTGACAGCAGAAGCGCGACGTCTGCCGGCGCGCTGTGTCGATGTGGAGCGCGGATCCGCCCGGCCACACCGGTCTCAGCGCTACCTCTGGTTCAAGATTCTATGCTGCCGGAGTTTCCCACGACGCTCGCAGGTCGGCCGACGCAAAAGCGATGGCGGCCTGCTACGGTTGTGCCTCTGCAGGAGACGAGTAGGTGAACAAGCGTGGCTACATTTCGGTCGTATCGGCATGGACAGTCGTGGTCAGCGGTGCTTGCTCAGCTGAGGCGCCCAACGTGTTGTCGTACGACAACGTGGAAAGCATCACCACGAACGGCCAGCAGCCCACCCCAGCAACCAACCCGAGTTCGTCCAGCCCCTCAGCCACAGGCAGCCCTGGGGGTGGCAACTCGTCACCGTCGATGAACACATCGGGAAGCGGTGGCAACGCCGGGGGCAGCCCGAGCACAGGGAACACCGCGCCGCAACCTGCCGCGGGTTCAGGTAGCTGCATGAGCGATGCCTCGTCGATTCCGATCGAGTCGAGCGGTCGGGTAAACGCCGAGTGCACGGACACTGGTATCCAAGGTGTGTGGTATTGCTATGATGACGGGGTTAATACGACCAGCTGCCAACAGAACCAGCCACCTTTCCGAGACGGGGCGATGTGCTTGAGCGGCGAGACCAGCGTCGATCCGATGTACAACGCTTGGGGAGCTGGCATAGGCTTGACGCTGAACAACCCCGGGGGCGGTACGAAACGCGCGTTTGACGCCGCAGACGCAGGCATTGCAGGCTTTTCAGTTACGGTAACCGGGGACACTGGGGGACTGGGACTGCGCATCGGGTACACGGGTTCCACCTCGGAATCCGACGTCGCTCCTTTTGTCGAAGTGGTGGGGCCAGGGCGTCACCGGGTCCGCTTCGACGAGGCTGACATCAGCTGGGAACCCAATGCTCCGCCGGTGGATCCGAGCCGAGTATTCGACGTTCAAGTGCAGGTGGTGGGGGGTGATGCCGCAGCGGAGTATGACTTCTGCATCACCGAACTCGAGCCGATATACTCTGCGGGCGCAGGCTGATGGCCGCTCTATCCGACGCTCGCTGAGGCGTGCTTGGAGTGAGTGCTTTCGAAGATGCGGTCTGCACTGTCAGTAACGAATCCCTCGTATAGCACGCCCTGTTCATCCAGATGTCGCAGGGCAAACTCGGTATAGCACGTCGGGATCTCGCAACGACCATCAGCGAACTGGACCGCCTGCCGGTCCGCCAAGGTAGACCCTTGTTCCAAGAGCAGCTGTGGCGAACCTTTGACCCGACCGCCCGCCGCGTTGACGGCGAACCCGAGCCGCTCGACGAACTGAAGCACGGCTTCGATGGAGGTCAAGGTACGAAGGTGATTGACGCTGACGGTGAAGTGATTGGCGTGATAACCTAGCGCAAGCATCCAAGCGCCGTACTCCGTTTCTTCGGCCAGCCGGTGATAGTCGGCCAAGGAAATGGGTGACCAGGGAATGCCCGCATAAAAGCAAGAAGGGTGTTCAAAGCATCGAGGTTCGACCTGGGAAAGGCAGGCGTCGATTATCTGCGCAGCCTGTGGACTCAATGCGTCCACCAGCAGTTCGCTCAAAAATACGCGGGGCGCTCCGGCGCACACGTAGGCTCGGGCGCGTAAGTGCTTCTGGGGGAAGGAATAGTCGGCGATGGGTGCATAGCCAAAGCCGAGAATGTGACGCTCGAGACAGTTTAGGTTTACAGGACTGCGGTTGAACGTGCGGAACGCCACGTGGTCGTTGCGCACTGTCTCACCGGCGTCAGCCAATGCTCGACGAATGATTTCCGCTTGTGGTGCTATTCGTGTCAAGTCTTGCCAAAGGTGGTGAAAGAACTGATCCCGATCCATCAAAGCCTCGCTTCCAAAGCCTATCAAGCTTGCCACGTTCCCCCTGCCGGTCCAGGTCACAGCCGCTCGGCGGGGCGTGACGGCGCGGGATACGGCGGGCGACGTCAGTCGCTGTGCGGATCCAGTCGCTGTGCGGATCCAGTCGCTGTGCGGATCCAGTCGCTGTGCGGATCAGTCACTGTGCGGATCAGTCGCTGTGCGGATCAGTCGCTGTAGGGATCCGCGC
>CAZNZA010000056.1:19060-20246 GCA_964577325.1 uncultured Polyangiaceae bacterium | reverse complement strand
TGAGGTAAATGATGTCGGGTCATGGAAACGAAAAGGGCTTCGCTCAGACAGTGTTTGGCGGAATCGTGATCATCACGCTTACCGTCGTCGTTTGCGGCGGCATCTTCATCGCGATGCTGATGAATTCCGCGCACTGAGCTCGTCGCGCGCTCGTGCGCCGGAACCATCCGCGGCGCTTTGCACCCAGGCCTCGCACGCAATGCTGCCAGGGTTGTTGGCTGCCTCGCCGTTGCCCGCGTGAGCGTCAGGTTTCGGCGTTTGCTTCAATGAAGGCCTGGCCCGTCTCGCGCTCGAGACGGATCCGGAAGCGGATCGGTCTGCAGCAGACCGAGCAGTCGTCGATGAAGTCCTGGAGTGTGGCGCCGCCTTCGTCGACGAAGACGTCGATCCATTCTCCGCAGTGGGGGCAAGTGGTTCCGTCCATGGGGCGCTACTGGTTCAGCGTCTGTTGAAGGCGGCGTTGCAGGGTGGGACCCAACGCGGCCTTTTCCGCAGCTGCGCCGAAACGCACGGCGAGGGCGGGCTTATCTAGGGCTTTGGCCAGCATCGCCAAGCGAGCCACGAACTGATCTTCTTCTTCGGCGTCGCGAGAGTAACGGTAGCCAGCCATGAGTTCGGCGTACGCGGCGTCGGGTGCACCTCGCTCTTCCAGCAACCACCCGTGCAACAGCCGTCCTCTGACGTGGCTGGGGTCGGCCTGTAGAAGCCTCTCGCAGGCTCGTACGGCTTCGGTGAACAGGTGACGCTGCTGCCCGAGCAATACCGCCCAGGCCGCATTCGCGAGGAGCTCGTTGCGCACGTTCGAAGGGTGGTCGTCGGGATGTCCGAGAGCTTCGAGCGCCGCCAGGGCGTTGTCGGCCTCACCCTCGGCTGCCTGCACGACAGCGGCCAAGCTGAGCAGCTGGGGGTCCGTCGGGTAGTGCTTGAGGCCACGCTCCACCCAGTGCCGAGCCCGTGGCGTTTGCTCCAGGTACAGGGCACGTTCGGCTTCGGTCGCGAAGGGCCTTGAGAACCGTGAAGCAAAAGCTGCGGGATTGGCCATGAAGCTCGTCACGATGCCCAGCCCATCGCTTGCCGCACCACCGGTCGAGAACGGAAGCAGGTTGAACCCGGCACCGATGGCGGCTGCGAGAGCCACGCTCTGGGCGAACAAGAGCCAGAGGTCCGTGCCGGCCGGCGCAAACAA
>CAZNZA010000056.1:17393-18960 GCA_964577325.1 uncultured Polyangiaceae bacterium | reverse complement strand
CCCATCAGCGCCATGAAGGCGAGCGCCAACGTGAGCCGCTCGCCCCGCGTCGTCGGGAGTTTTGGCGCAGGGTCGGGTCCGATCACCCTCACAACCTAGAGCCGAACGTCCTGGAAGACAATGTAAGGGTGGCTTGGAAAGGATTCGCTCCCTCAGCCAAGCTCTTTCGTGAACACCGTGCGTGCGCGCGCCGGCCCGGCATAATCCTCGACCAACGCGACTTGCCAGCCTGTCGCGCGGTGAAAGCCGATAGAGGCTTCATTTCCGGGTGTCGTGACGGCTTTGAGACGGAAACAACCGAGTGATCGGCAGTCTTCTTCGAAGGCTTGATACAAGACCTTGCCAACGCCGCGGCGACGAAAGTCCGGATGAATACCGACCAAGTGCACATACCCAGTCGGCGTATCCCCAGGGGTGACAAACCCAAAGAGAAAGCCCACCATCACTCCGTCGGATTCCACCACGCGCGCCAGTTGCCCTAGCTCGTAGAAGAACAGCGGGTGAGCGAGAGCACTAGTAGGTCCCCCCCACCAGCGGTCGATGACTTGAACGATGTGGTCGTAATCGGCTTTGCCCAGCTGGCGCGTGATCATCGAATGGCTCTCCGGCAGCTTGCCCTCCTGCGGACTTTCTGTCCTAGCAGAAACGGAAGCCCGCGGACGCGCTTTCCCCCCGCCCCGCCCCGATTCGGTCCGCCGGGCGCGGCCTAGATGACCCGCAAAGAACTCCACACTTGCGCCAACAACGATTGCGGCGGGCTGGGGGAAGCGCTAAGCGGCAGCCCATGAGTCCGTTGCGCATCGCCCCTTCCCTGCTCAGCTCGGATCTGGGACACCTTGCGCGGGAGGTGGATCAGGTGGTGACAGCTGGTGCGGACTGGATCCACGTCGACGTGATGGATGGCCGCTTCGTGCCCAACTTCACCTTTGGCATGCCCATCGTGCGCGCGGCCCGGGCGGCAACCAAACTGCCAGTGGATGTACACCTCATGATGGTGGAGCCGGAGCGTTACGTTGACGACTTCGCGGCAGCCGGGGCAGACATCATCAGCGTTCATCAGGAGGCGTGCGTACATCTGCAACGCACCCTGCAGCGCATCCGGGCTTGTGGAAAACGCGCCGGAGTCGTTCTCAATCCCGCGACCCCTGAAACGACGCTCGAATACGTATTCGAGGACCTCGATCTGGTGCTCGTGATGTGCGTCAACCCCGGATTCGGCGGTCAGTCATTCCTGATGAGCCAGGTGCCAAAGATCGAGCGAATCGCGAACCGCATTCGCCAACTTGGCCTGAGCATCGAACTCGAAGTTGATGGAGGTATTAATCCCACGACCGTGCGTCGGGTGGTGGAGGCCGGTGCCACGACGGTGGTGGCCGGCGACGCGGTGTTTGGACAGCCCGACCGAGCGGCAGCTTTGGCTGCGCTACGGGCAGCAGCAGCGGGATGAACCGCGCACATCTTCGGCGGAATCGCCCACCAATTGGTCGCCGCGCGCGCTTTCCGCTACACTCGTTGGTTCATGGCGTTGAAGCTCCGTCGCAGTCCCCAGCCTTCCGACACCCTTTCA
>CAZNZA010000056.1:0-17293 GCA_964577325.1 uncultured Polyangiaceae bacterium | reverse complement strand
TTGGTTCATGGCGTTGAAGCTCCGTCGCAGTCCCCAGCCTTCCGACACCCTTTCAACGATGCACACGCTGGCGTCGAGAACCGAGGCGCCGGCTGACGACAACCCCTCGGCCCGCCGTACTCGCCGCCAGCGGCGGTCGCAGATGCCCACCGCCGCTTGGGCCGCGGCGCTATGCGGAGCCTTTGCATCGGTCGCGTGTGCAGGCGGCGCGGAGGTTTCCCAACCGCCGGACGTGCCTGCCCCGCCCCCGCCCCCACCCCCTGATCCGCTTCAGGACGAGCTGTTCAAGGTGGGTCAGCTGCGCAAGTTGACCGTGCTGCGGGAGGTGAAGCTCGAGAAGCTGCAGCGCCCCCAACTAGCCACGGAAGTCGAGAGATACGTAGCCCGAGAGACGCCGCAGAACATCATCGAGGGACAGGGGGCGCTTCTGCGCCTGCTTGGCGTGGTGCCTCCCGACTTCGACTATCTGGCGTCGAGCGCTGCGCTCATGCAAGCGCAGTTGGCGGGCTTCTATGATCCGGGGCGAGGCACGATGTTTCTGGCGGCGGATCTCAGCCCCGAGGAGCAGCGCGCTACTCTGCTCCACGAACTCATTCACGCGCTCCAGGACCAGCACTTCAACTTGGGTAAGTTGCTCGAGCCGGGGGTGCTGTCGGGCGACAAAACGGCAGCCCTACATACCCTGGCGGAAGGCGATGCCACCAGTGCGATGCTTGAAGCAGTGCTCAAGGACCAGGGCTACGACATGGGGCAACTTAGCGATGATATGCTCGCCGACCGCATGCGCCAAAGTTTCGAGACCCAGAACCCTGAGATCCCCTCGATCCTGAAGCGGGCAGCGCTCGTGCCGTACGTAGACGGGCTGCTCTTCGTCAACGAGCTTCGCCGCTCGGGGGGGTGGATGCTGGTCGATGACGCTTGGGCGGATCCGCCCGCGAGCACCGAGCAGCTGCTACATCCAGACAAGTACGCGGCGCGGGAACCGTGGCGACAGTTTGCTGCGCCGCCCCTCCCCCGCCCGGAATGCACGCCCATTTATGAGGACGTGATCGGGGAGCAGGGGCTGAAAATCTTATACGAAGAATGGGTGCCCCAAGCCGACGCGGAGGCCGCTGCAGAGGGTTGGAACGGCGATCACCTGAGCATCTACCGGTGCGGTCAGGATTATGCCCTCTTTTGGCGCGTTGCCCATGACGACGCCAGTGAGGGTGCGAGGGCCCTGGAGGCCTTCCGCGCTGGGATTCCCCACTGCCGCCCCGCGGTTGATCAAGTGGCTAGAACGGTGCGCCAATTGAAGGATCACCTCGTCGTGGTGGCTTTGCAGGGAGCCACCGCCACCTGCGCCGACCTGACGACTTGGATCGACGCCGGCGGCTCCTGAGCTCCCGCCTCCAAGTCATAGGGGGGTAACATGGACGCCATGGGTTGAGGCGACCTGCAGTCCATCGCACCCGGATGTTTCCTGACCCCCCACCGTCCGTGCAGTACTGCCACAGAAGGCACGAGGGAGAGACGGGCGGAAGATCGCGGCTGTGTTGCGACTTACTCTGGATGAGCTTGCCCCAGCGAGGCGTTTTTCCCCACGTTCTGCTCCTTCCGTGACAACGCGAAATGCGGCTCGACGCCATACATTCGTCCTGGCATAGCGCGTGCAGCTGCTGCTCACGAGCGTTGAGACGGTGTGGCGCCGGAATGGGCGCAGCAGAGGCAACATGAAGGCGAGCAGACTACTTTCCACACACGAGGGCATGACCACGATCCACGGAGCGGATTCGTGGACCTCCCTGGTCGCGACGACCTGCGGCCTCGACGTTCTGGGGCGGCTGCGGGTCGCGGTTCGAGCCCGATCGGCGGGCTTGGAACGCGGGCGGCTGGTGGTGCAGGTGTTCTCCAAAGCAGGAGCATATGCTCGCCCGGTCGCTGCAGCCCAGCGTGCTATCACGCGCGACGAGCTGGTTCGCGGCGTCGATGTTACGCTGCATCCTCAGGCGCGATTACCCGCATCGAGTGAATTCCACGTTCTGGCGTGGATCGAGGCGGGGGAGCCGGATCTCGAATACGACGGACTGCGGGCGGTGCCGAAGTCACCCGTATCTTTGGGCCGCGTGCGAGCTATGCGCAACCGTGCGGAGCTCGAGCTCACTCCGGTTGCTGCAGCTTGAGCTTTCCTTCGATCAAGTCGAGGACGCTACCCACTCGCGTCAGGTTATCAGCCTCCGTCTCACTGATCTCGATATCGAAGGCGTCTTCCACATCAAGCACGATGTCGATCAGATGCATCGAATTGATGTGTAGATGTTCCACGAGTTTGGCGTCTTCGCTGAGGTTCGTGAGCAACGACGGGTCCTCCACATAAGGCACGATCAGCTGCTTCAGTTTGTCGGCTATGGCGGTGCGGTTCATAATCGGCTCCGGAAGTCACGGGGTCGCCTCAGACGTCGACGCGATACCGCCCCAGGATTGCACAGGCGTTGACGTCGCCAAAGCCGAAACTCGCCTTGGCCATGACGTCAAGACGCGTCGGGTGGAAAGCTTGTCGCACCACGCGGCCTGGATCCACGATGTCACTGACGGCGGGATGAAGGTCCTCGGCGTTCAGAGAAGGGTGCATGAAGCCCTCGGCAAGCTGGAGCGCACAGGCCACGAGCTCTATTGCCCCGGAAGCTGACAGAGCGTGACCCCACAGCGACTTTGGGGCGTTCAACCACGGAAAGCTGCTGCCCCTGCGGTCTAGGGCGCGAGCCCAGTTGCCGATCTCCGCGCTGTCGGCGCCAGTTGCCGTCAGGTGCCCACTGATGGCATCGACGTCGGTCGGTTCTCGACCAGCGGCATGTAAGGCTGCTCGTAAACAGTCGCGCACGGCTGCGGGGTTTTGGGCGGTCATGCTGCCGCCTTGGGTTTGGGCGCCGCAGTTGGCCGCGCCGCCCAAGACTTCGCACCAGATGACGGCGCCGCGGGCGAGCGCGTGGCTCTTGCGCTCGAGCACGAGAGCGGCAGCTCCCGAAGCCGGAACGAAGCCAGCGGCGGTGGCAGACAACGGGCGCGAGGCGTGCGCGGGGGCGTGATTGAAAGAGCTGCTCAACACGCGCAGCGACTCGAAAGCACCCCATAAGTGAGCGCCTTCGGTTTCGGTGCTGCCCACTAACACGACGTCCGCTTGTCCCGCCCTTATTCTCTGCCATCCCGTGATCAGGGCTTCGACGCCGGTTGCACACGCCGCTGCATTGGACGTCACCTGGCCGCCAGCGCCCAAGTGTGCGGCTAGCAAGCTCGCCGGCGAACTCGGCATCTGCATCTCGATGGTGGCCGAGCCCAGACGCTTGCAGCGCCCGGCATCGACGTGCTGAAACGCCGTGCTCAGCACGTCGATACCGGGAACTCCTGCACCGAACACCACACTGCGTCGCACGTCTGGCTGCGCCAACCCGACACTCAAGCCTGAACAGCGCACGGCTTCGCGCCCGGCGACGAGCGCGAAGCGCATACCTGCCGCGGTAAGCCGCCTACGTTCTAGGGGGCTTAGCTCTTGCTCCAGTTGTTCGCTGTGGAGGTGACTCCGACCTGACACGCGGCAGGAAAAGCCGAGGCCTGCGAGCTCCGCATCGGCGGTGATACCGCTCCGTCCCTCACGCAGCATGACACGAAAGGACGATAGATCGCTGGCACCGGGCGCAACCACCCCTACCCCGGTGACCACGACCTTGTCGTCGTCACTCGCGCTCAGCATAAGTGTTCGCCTCCGTCCGCAATGACGACGGTGCCATTGATCCAGGCCGCCTCGGGCCGACACAGCAGTGCCACTACGGCCCCCACGTCATCGGGAGTGGTGAGACGACCCATGGGGTTGCGTGCGACGGCGTGCAGCTTGAGGTGAGTGCTGTGGGGAATGCGGCGTAGAGCTTGGGTGTCGGTAACGCCAGCTTGGATGCAGTTGGCGCGGATACCAAAAGGTCCGAGTTCAAGCGCCATCGAACGAACCAGCGACTCGAGGACTGCTTTGGCCGCGGCAACGGCTGCGTAGCCCGGCCACGCCCGTCGCACCCCTTCGCTCGTGAGTGCCAAGATGCGGGTATCCGACGCAAGCAAATGGCGATGGCGCAGGTCGTAAACCCAGTCGAGCAAGCTGGTGCCCATGGCTTGAAGCGTCAGCTGTAGGTCCCGGGGGGTGAGACTGGACGCATCGATAGGTGGCGGCAGGGACGCCTTCCATGCTTGCACCAGCGTCGGATCGTCTCCGCCCGCAGAAGCCCACTGCTTTTCGGGTTTTGGTTGCGCGCTGAGGGGCTTCAGCGCGCCCTTGGCCAGGCTGTGAACCAGAACCGCAACACGTGCTTGCCCACCCAACTGAGACTGCATGGTCTCGAGCACGACAGCGCGTCCAGCATCGGTCAGGGCGTCGACGTTGAAATGCAACACGTCCTCCGATATGGCCTCGAGTTCCTCGATGGCTGCGGTAACGGGGCCGAGTTGCGCACGAGGCTCGCGGTACACCAGGCACAGACGGTACCCGCTTTTGGCCAGCGCGCGAGCGCTCGCCAGACCCAAGCCACGTGACGCTCCCAAGACGATCGCCCACGGGCCAGACCGCGCCGACCGCGCGGACTTATCATCTGCAGGTGACATCACAGCTCCCAGCGCAGCAGCGCCCGCTGTGCCGAAAAGCCTGGCCCAAAGCTCAACATGAGAGCTGAATCGCCGGCGCGCTGCTCGAGAGCGCGGGCTAGAATGTACAGTACCGTGGCGCTCGACATGTTGCCGTGTTCGCGCAGTACATCGTGGCTGAGGCGTACGTGCTTGTCGATTCGCCCCAGCCAATCGTCAACCGCTAGCAATATCTTACGCCCTCCAGGGTGAAACAAGTAGTGGTCGATTGCTTGGGGTGTGAGGGCATTGCGCTCCAGGAAAGGAACGATCACCGCTTCCAGATGCTCGAGGATAGCGGCTGGCACTGCGGGAGCGAGAACCATCTGCAAGCCCGAGTCCACCAGCTGGAAACCCATCAGGTGGGTCGAGTTCGGGAAGTGATACATCCCACAATCCACGACCGTCGGTCTGGGGACGTGGAGGGGATTATCGTCCCCCAGCACCGCCGCGGCCACGCCATCGCCAAAGATGGCGGCGCTCACCATGTTTGCCATGGAATAGTCGTTCACTTGAAGCGTCGCAATCGGGCTCTCGAGGGTGAGCAAGAGCACTCGTTTGCAGGTCCCCCCTTTAATCAGGCCGTGGCCGTAGATGAGACCGGCAACTCCTCCCGCGCATCCCATCTGGAAAACGGGGAGGCGAAGGATGTCCTGGCGCAGCCGCAAACGGTCGATGAGGTACGCGTCGAGACCGGGTATGGTTATTCCGGTGCAGCTGGTCGTCACTATCGCGTCGACGCTGCCGAGATCGCAGCGGGCTTCCTGCAACGCTTGTCGGATGGCGCGTTCTGCCAAAGGCAGCATCCGTTCCGCGTACAGTTGGTTGCGTTGCGCAAACGAAGTTTGCGCAAACACTTCCAGTTCGGAAAGCACCGAGTAGCGGCGTTGCACTCCGGAGTACTTGAACAAGCGCAGGACCTTTTCCTGGAAGCGCTCAGGCTGATCGCGCAGCCAAAGCTGAACGAGGGGTAGGATCTCATCCGTGCTGCGAGTGTACGGCGGGTTGACGCAGGCCACGGAAAGTACGGTCACACTGGGGGGAGTCGTGGACATGAAGTTCAGTTCGATGAAACGAGGACAACCTCGTAGCGGAAGGCAAGGGAACGGTGGATGGACGCGTGTCGAAGCGACAGTCGCGAGATGAGAGCTTGCAAGTCGTCGCGCACGAAGCCGCGACGAATGCTCACAGCGCCATCATGACGAGTCATCGGAGAGGCGCGCAACAGAGCGGCAAGGGCGCGAAAGCCCACGTGCGGGAGCGGGTGACGTTGCAGGTCGCTCAGCGCGACCACGGGTGCTGCGCGTACCGCGTGGCTGAGCCATTGCGTCAGTTGTTCGCTGTTGAAGTGGTGGCAAAAGAGAGATGCCAGAATCAGATCAGGCTGCAGCTCGGCAAGTTCGTCAGCGAAGGCGTCCACTTGCTGATAGCGGATGCTGGGGTAGAGCCGCGAGCGTTTTCGGGCGTAGTCCAGGATCGCCGGGTTGACGTCGATGCCTATCAACTCGAGCTCTCTGCCCCGGGAACGTGCCCAGTCCGCCAGAGTGCGCAGCGCGTCGCCGCTCCCACATCCCACGTCGACGAGACGCAGGCCGCCGCCAGGAAGCCAGTGCAAGGCGCGGCGCACGCAGCGCAACACCGACGCGTGCCCACCCAGATAGCGGTTGAGCATCTCGAGTTCGAGAAGGTTACGCTCTAGCGACGGACCTGCCATCGCAGCGTCGTCCAGCCACTCTGGTTCCGCCGACCGCGTATGAAGCGGATCAAAAAGGCTGACCATGGGTACGGCGCACGAGTTGGGTGGTGAAGACCGGAAAGCGAGCCGCAGTGGCGCACGCGCCCTCACTCCACGCGCGAGACTCGAGCAACGGCTGAAGCAAACGACCTACGAGCCGGCGCTGAGTGAACGCACGCTTCCACGCCGCTTGATAGCGCTGCTCGAGGGCGTGCCGACTGAGCTTGCCGTCGAGAAACGCTAGCGCGAGGGGTGCCAACAGGTTAGCGGCGCGAAAACCCATAGCCATACCGTTCCCACACAAAGGGTGTATTGAGCCGGCAGCATCCCCCAGCATCAAGACGTGATTGCTAACGAGGGGCTTGGCGGCGAAGTCGAGCTGACTGATGACCATGGCCGGTTCGAAGGCGGAGTGTAACTTATCTAGGTAGCGGCTCAGGAGTGGATTGCTCCCCAGGCCACGACTGTCGAAGCCGCGCACACTGCCCATCGCCTTGAGCACGCGGGCCTGCGTCATGTAGCAGACGTTGACGAGGTCGTTCTCGACCGGTGATATTCCGCAATAGCCACCGGGGATCGAGTGGAGGCCGACCAGATTCTGGGGGAAGGGCCCGCGAAAGTGACGCTTGATCGCCACGTACGGCGAGCGTCGGCGAAAGCTCGGTCGTCCGAGTGTGCGATCCAGCGTACTACGCTTGCCGAAACAGCCGATCACTAGCCGCGCTTCGACGCAGTCGGTTGGGGTACGGATCCGAAAGTTTGCTCGTTTGGGGTACACTTCCAGCGCGGCCGTTCGCGTCCTAACGCTAGCGCCAGCGCTTTCGGCAACGCTGGCCAGAGCGGCATCGAGCCGAAAGCGGCTCACCCCAAGCCCCCCTCCTGGCAGCGTGCACGCGAAGCGACGGCCACCGCGGGTCGTCAGTTCGAAATCGGTGAGCCGCTTCGCGCCCAGAGCTGATGGGTCTAAGCCTAGGCGCTGGAGGAACGGCTCGACTTCGCTTGACAGGTATTCCCCGCAGACGCGGTGCGTGGGGTAACTAGATTTCTCCAACAGCTGAACGGTGGCTCCCGCTTTGGACAGTAGCGTGGCGCATGCCAAGCCCGCCAGACCTCCTCCTAGGATCGCTACATCAACCGTCACCCGAGCACTGTAGGAGGGTTGAGTGCAAGCGGGAAGCGATTGTTAACGGGCTGCGCCTGTGGGTAAAAAGGCCACGGCCCTTGCCGCGCTTTGCCTCACAGGCTGGGTCCAGCGTCTGCGCTGTGCGCCGCGTATCGCGACCGTTACGGAACGATGAACTGGACGTCGTCGATCGTGATGTCCATGTCGCAACCAGGGCCCCCTTCTACTTCTTCGCAGTTGAACTGCCACTGCAGACCGAGCAACTGGTTCGGTGATACGGTTGCCTCCGGCACACCACCACTGAAGTCCTCCCACAAGATTTCGACCAGCGGCTCGCTATCGTCCAGCTCTACGACGACCGAATTGCTCTTGCACGTTCCGTCATCCCAGCTGCCCGTGCACTCGCCCTTCTTGTTCTCTTCGTCGACGACATAGTTCTTGCTCGTTTGAATCTGCAACTCGACCTCTCCGTTGAGCAACGGGTCCTCTTCGACTGCAGCCGGGTCGCCCAGTTCACCCTTGATGGTGAAAGATATACCCAGGTATTGCGATGCATCCACGCACGGGCCGAACCATAGCCCAAACCCGAAGTAGTTTTGGACATTGCCGATCAGGCGCAGTTGGGGCTCCTCTTCCGACAAGTATGGCTGGAGCTCGGACCCGGTCCCCGCGTACGTGAAGTATCCGCCCGTCAGGTTTGGTTCGGTACCCCAGGACCCGTCGCCTGCCTCCCAATCGAAGTTGTCGAAAGCCGTTATCTCTTCATTCGGAGCCGGCATCTCACTGCATACGGCGTCCTGAGCCACTGGATCCGGTTCGGACGGAGCCGGTACGTCCCCGGTACCCGTGGTCGTGGGCTGCGGCTCGGGGGCAACGGGGCCCGGTTCCGTACCCGTTGCCGACGGAGAAGGGGGCTCGCCCGTGGTGGGCTCTGTGCCTTGCCCAACCGGTGGTTCCGGCGTAACAGGAGCTGAATCCGTGGGCGGTTCAGGACTGGGTACGTCAGTCGGTCCGGGGACGACGCCCTCGGGATTCGTATTCGTAGGCGCGACCGGCATTACCGGGAGGGAAGCGGCGGGGGCCGTACCCACGGGGACCGTCGGGGCCACAGGGATCGCGTTCGACGCGGGCGGATCTGCCTCGGACGAACAAGCGATCGAGAAGAATATTGCGCAATACGACGGCAGGAGACGCATCTGGGCCTTTCTCATTGGAGTTGCGTTGTATCGCGCCTCGTGGCGCGCCGCGTTGCGAAATGCTCCGCGAGACACCAGTCCGGATGTTTTTGACTGCAGCGGAGCACATCCTGTAACCTGCCTGAGGCGCTACTCACGTATGCTTGACAGGGTGGGCAACAGGAGGTGCGATGTCGGGTAATGAAAACACCCCGCCTAGGTTTTGCGTTACTCGCTCTGTTCGCACTGGGTTGTGGAGGCAGTGCGCCTCCCGCCGAGTCGAGCGCCACAGCGAAATCGGCGCCGGAAATGAAGGTGTCTAAGAGTAAGCGCAAGGCTGCCGCGGGAAAGGAAGTTCCCGTGCCGTCACGGTGCGTCAAGCGGAAGGGCGCCTGTATGCCGCCGGTGAAGTGGGCGGAGCGTTTGTGCCAAGACGTGTATCCGGACCTGGCTCTATACATGTTCAGGAAGGGGAGTCCGTGGGATCGCTTCTACATGCGCGTAGGTCTAAACGCCGTGAACGGCTGGGGACCGACGGTCGCTGAGAATCTAGTGGCTGGTGAAGAAGTCATCCCCATCAACTACCGAGGTCAGCGCGACGGGTTCATCGTGGAAGGCTCCCTCGGTACCTTTGACGTGCTGCGCTGGAATGGCAGCTGCGTGACGTTGGACATGGGCGAAGTGACCGCGAAAGCGCCCGGAACGCCGCGTAATTCGCGCATCGAGTGGCGGCATCTGAGCGAGTCGACCCAGGACGCTCTGATGGCGAACCAGGACGTCGCTGAAGCCGTGCGTGAGCGTCAGCGCGAGTGCAAAGGCGCAACCATTGGCCGCGTGACGGCGGAATGCGAGCGCTTGGATCGAGAGCTTGCGGGAGTGATCGCCCGCCACGTGCGAAACGGTGGCGGCGTGCCAGTGCCGCAGTACCACCCTTGAGGCGTAGCGAGCGCTAGACCCGATGAGGTTACGCGCTGCTTTGCGTGGTGTCGGTGAGACAGATCAGGCAGCGGCGGCGGTCTTGCGGTCCTTCAATGCGCGGAGACGCTGCCTGTACTGAGTTGAAAGTTGTTCGCTCAGGCTGGCGCCACCGAAGCGCACGGCCAAATAAATCTCGGTCAATTCCAGCACCTCGTCGGCGAGCGGGTGTTGCAGACTGACCAAAGCGTTGGCGTGGGCAAGAGGTGGCGTCTCGGGCCGGCGTGCGATCCCGTGTTGGGCCATGACCAATTCGAGATCACGGTACAAACGTATCGCCTCCTGGCTTTGAGGACTCTCCAGAGCTGGGGCGGACGGCGGCGCGTTCCGGCGCCGGCGCTTCGCGAGAGCACGCCAAGTGAGTGCCGCCGCCAGGGCGGCACCGAACGCGCCCAGTAGCCACTTGGGTTGAAGCTGACTCGGGAGGTTCGTGCCCCGAACCTGGTCGCGCACACTCGAGAGCAACTGCAGCTGCTGGTTCAGGTCGTAGCCCACCACGTGGCGATCCCACCGCTCGGCGGCTGCCTCGACGATGTCGCGCAGCAAGGCCGCGAATCCTTGCGTCGCCGCTCGCGGAGCGGATTCCGTGGCGGGGGTGGGATCAAACCGCGTCCAGCCCGCGCGCTTCAAAAATACCTCGACCCATGAATGGGCGTCGCCTTGTCGGACGGCGTAGAAGCCGCCGAAACGATTGAAGGTGCCACCGACGAAGCCCGTGACGTTGCGAGTCGGAATGCCCAACGAGCGCAGCATCACCGCCATCGCCGTGGAGTAGAACTCGCAGTGTCCGCGGCGCGACTCGAAGAGAAAGTGGTCGAGGGGATTGGCAGCGGCGCCCGATGGTGATTCCAGGTCGTAGGCGTACTCGGTCCGCAGGCGAGTCTCGAGGCGCTTGGCGACTTCGAAGGCGTCCGTCGCATCGCCAGCCCATTCTCGCGCCAAGCGTCGGACCCGCTCGGGAAGAGCGGTCGGCAGCGCCAAGTAGCGTTCCATGTCGGTAGGCAACAGCCTTTCCCGGACGGTGCTACCGGTTTGGGGACCAAACACGCGATAGCGAAGGCCTCGCTCCTCCTGGGTTTGGTACTCGAAGTCCAGTTCTCGGCCACGGGTTATGCGGGGCGGGGCAGCGACCAAGCCCTCGCGGCGGGAAAGCACGTCGAAGGCAGCGCTGTTGTGTGGGAGGAAGATAACCGGCGGCTTGATGGCTTCCAGGTCGATCGTCATCAGCTCGTCACCCAAGGTGGAGCTCGGCGGAGCGATCCAAATGCGGTCGCCAGCTTGCGTCGCTGACACTTGGGTGCGGTCTCGGCGCCAGCTCTTGCCGTCGTACGAATCGAACGCTGTCCCCCTCAAGTAGAGAGGGATCCGCGCGGGCGGATCCTCGGCGAGTTGCTTGGGAAACACCCGCAGGGCGATGGTTGGATCGCTGCGCAGGCGTCCAACTTTGCCCAAGTCGACCCGGTCGGAGAAGCCCACCATGCGCTCGCTGCGATTCTGGTTAAGCAAGAGCAATGACAGCCCCACCCTCGGAAAGAGGACAAAGAGCGAGGCGGTAAAGATGAAGATGGGTACCGAAAGCCCACACGTGACGGTGAGGAAGCGTCGACTGACAACGCGCCTCGAGCGCAAAATGCGCGGCACGTCGACGGGTAACCCGGTGCGGTCCCGCGCGCCCTGGCGGTAGTTGCCTTCGACCTCTCTACGCAGGTGGCTGAGCACCAGGGCACCGGGCGCCAGCAACAGGAATCCGATGAAGCACAACGCGTAGGCCAGACCGCCACCTAGAACCGTGCCGGCGATGAGATGCAACAAGGCAAGCAGAATGACCTGGTGATCGTGGGCCGCACCTCGCCGCGTCGCAAGCCGGATAACTTGTAAACCTGCGGCAAACTCCACGGCCACCGTCAACACCTCGGTGCCCCACACCAAGCGCGCCGCCTGCACGGAGAGCAGCAAGAGCGACCCATAGGTGCCGAAGTGCCGAAGCCAACTGTGCGTCTGGTAGCGATCCGGCACGGCGAACGCGAGCAGCGCCCCAACCGCGATCAGGGCGGTTGACGTCGTAGCCAGTCCGCCGCTGGTCAACAGACACATCAACCCCAACGCCGCCAGAACGTTGGTCATGACGCGGTGGATGCGGCCAAACCTCATGCAACGGCCCCGTTCTCGGCGCGTGGCGAGGGTTGACTCGAGACCACGACGGGCGCTTCGTTGCGGCGACCTGGCGGAGGCTTAGACTCGAGCCCTTCGCCGGTCGGCTCGAGCAGTGCCAGGAAGCGCAAAATCGGGTCGGCGCCCACAGCCCGGTCGCCTCTTACGGAGCCGCCAGAAGTCGTAGTGATGGTCACGATGTCTCCACGCAACAAGTGGGCTACTGCTCGAGAAGCAACATCTCGAATATTTCGTTCGAAGGCCTTCTGCCAGCGCGCCGTGTGCGGTGCAGGGGGAAGGTTATCCAACTGCAACTTGACCGTACTCTCGGCCTCTTGGGCCCGCTCGCGCACTACGACTTGGAACGAGCTCTTGCGCCAGTAGATGTCGCGTACATCATCCCCTTCGCGCAACGGGCGCACGGTAAGAATGTCGTGACCTCGACCACGGGCAAGGGAGCCGACACCACCACGGGTCTCACCGGTGGCACGAATCGGCAACTGGACCGGATCGACCGCGGGATAGATAGTGAGCTGACCTGGGATCGTCAACTCCCGGGACTTCTCGAAGAAGCCGAACGGGAACCGCGTCGCGATGCGGAAGCCCACGTGGCGGTCGACGCCACGCCGAGCCGGAGTGCGCCGGTAGGCGGCAACCTGCGACGACTCCGGACTGATCTTTAGAAAGAAGCAGCGTTTGTCCGCAGGTTGACCTTGCCTCAGGTCTTCGATCTCGATGGCGTAGCTCGGCATACGCCGCTTCTCGTTGTGAACTTCGATTTCCACGATGTGGGCGCGACCGACCTGGGCGCGGGTGGGTAAGCGGCGCGACACGGTCAACCCGCGCAGACTGACTTCGCTCATCACGCTCGAAACGACGATCAGGGCCAGCAACATCCCGAGCAGGAGGTACAACAGGTTGTTGCCCGTGTTGATGGCCGCGAAACCCACGCCGAAGGTGATCCCGATGAAGTACTTGCCTTCACGTGTTATCTTCAGGCGGCGGGGTAGACGCCAGCGGCGCTCTGCGGGCGCCAGCTCGTTCGGTTCATCGCGGAGAGTGGCCACCGGTTGAGGCGGACCGGAGTCGCTCGCAGATCTGGAGGCCGCCATGCGCTTACTCCGAAACCTCAAAGCGGCACGGGAACGCGGCCAACGATGTCGCGAATGGCGTTCTCAGCTTCGTCTCGGCTGGGAACGTAGCCTTCGGCATGAGCGGCTAGGCGCACTCGGTGCGCCAACAGGGGGACTGCGAGACTGTGGATATCGTCAGCAATGCAGTAGGCCCGGCCGCGCAACATCGCGCGCGCTCGGGCGGCGCGGGCCAAACTCTTCGCAGCGCGCGGCGAAGCCCCCAAAGAAAGGAGGAGGTTGTTGCGCGTCGCTCCAACGACGGCCTGGAGATATGTGCCCAAGGCATGATCGATGCTCACGGTGTCGACGTCGCTTTGGACCTGGGCCAACGTCTGCGGCGTCATGACGGGAGACACGCGCACGACGCGGTCCGTCGCAGACTCGAGGATCAATCGCGTCTCTACGTGGGGCGGCGGGTAGCCGATGCTCAACCGCACCATGAAGCGATCGAGCTGCGACTCCGGGAGCGGAAAGGTGCCGGCGAAGTCTTGGGGATTTTGCGTAGCCAAGACGATGAACGGCTCCGGCAACTTGAGTGTCTCACCGTCTAGGGACACCTGGCCGTCGTTCATGGCCTCGAGGAGGGCCGACTGAGTACGCGGGCTGGCGCGGTTTATCTCGTCAGCCAAGAGCACGTTGCTGAAGATGGGACCGCGGCGAATGTGGAATTGAGCGTGGCGCTGGTCGTAGACAGAGACCCCGAGAAGGTCGCTGGGTAGCAGGTCGCTCGTGAACTGCACTCGCGTCATGTCAGCGCCGATGGCCCGTGCGAGCGCCCGAGCGAGGGTGGTTTTGCCAACCCCCGGAACATCTTCGATCAGCACGTGACCGCGCGCCAACAGCGCGATGATGGCGAGCTCAACCGTATCGGATTTGCCCTCTAAAGCGGCCTCCACGGCCCGCTTTAATTCTCCCAACAGTGTCAGCCGCTCGGCTTCGGCAGCGATCGCCGATGAACTCATTGCACGCATCGTAGCACGGGAGCGGCAGAAGGCCGCTAGGCTGAAACGGGTCGTGATGGGCCGCACGGCTCGAAGGCCAATTGGTGACGTGGGTTTGGTCGTCGCGCGTAAGCGCAAGTGGGGTATGCACAACCCATGTTGGAGCGTGTGCACAGCGTGGAAGTGCAGAAGGTGACGCACGTGTTCGGGGCAACCGCGGCGTTGCGGGGAGTCAGCTGTCGATTCGAGCCGAGCACGCTGACGTTTGTTCAGGGTGCCAATGGGGCAGGTAAGAGCACACTCATGGCCGTCATCGGTACGGTACTGCGGCCGACCTCGGGCCGGGTGTTGTACCACCCGTTTGGGGCGGACCGGGCGGCGGCGCGGCGACACATCGGCTGGGTAGGCCACGAGTCGCATTGTTATCGTGAGCTAACGGGGCGCGAGAACGTCACGCTGGCGGCAGAGCTGTTTGGGGTGCGAGACGCGGGTCGAGTGCAGGCGACTGGCGAACGGGTAGGAGCAGCCGGATTCTTTGATCAGCCAGTGGCTACGCTATCGCGGGGGCAACGTCAGCGGGTGGCGCTAGCGCGCGCGCTCGTGCACCGTCCGAGCATTCTACTTTTGGACGAGCCGCTGACAGGATTGGACGCGGCCACGATGGCGCAATTCGACGACGTCTTGAAAGAGGAGCGAGAGCGGGGAGCCATCATCATCATCGTTAGCCATCATGGTGCCTGGGCCGAGAAGTGGGGTGGGCGGCGCTTGACGATGGAGCGGGGGCGGGCAGTGGAGGTGCCGGCCATCGACCCTGCAACCTGAGGGCGATGTCCTACGCCTTGAGCGGGCTCTGATCGCGGCCCGTCGCCCGCAGCAGCCACTCTCCGAGGCAATCGTGAGCGGCAGGGGTGGCCAGGGAAAAAATGGCGGGGCCTAGGTGTAGGGCTCGCAGTTCCTCACCATTGTTCAACGCCAGCGCCTTCGCCTGCCTGGGGTTGAGCAGTACGGCGTCGGGGGCTCGGTACATCGCGTGCGCTGCGTGAACGGCCGCCGCGACGTCGTGCAAGGTTCCCAGCCGGTCTTCAGCGACCAGCAGAAAACAGCACGGGTCGAGGGCTTCGACCACATGAAGCATGAAGTGCTTCTCGTTCAACGGTGTAAACAAGCCGCCCGCCGTTTCCACCAGCGACAGGGCCTCGGGGTGCGCGCGAACGTGGCCGTCGACCCACGTCCGGATATCAGCGGCGCGTAACGGACGCGCGAGTTGGCGCGCGATGAGGTGGGGAGAGACCGCCTCGCGAGCCGAGAAGTACGGCGGGACCGGAGAATGGCCAGCGGCCACTGCCAAGCGCTCGGAGTCGCAATCGCCGGGTAAACATCCCGACTCGACCGGCTTGAGGCCCAACACGTGGAGGCCGTTTTGGCGGAGCCAGCGCAGCAGGGATGCCGACACGTACGTCTTCCCAATGTCCGTGCCGGTGCCCGTGATGACGATGCGCGACGATCCCGAAATATTCATGGGGATGCTCCCAGTACCGTATCTGTCGCCAGGAGGCGAAGCACGAGCTCCAGTTCCGAGGAGGACAGCTCGGCATGCACGGTAAAGCGTAGGCGAGCTTCGCCTTGGGGTACGGTTGGGGGCCGGATCGACTGCGTGAGCACGCCGTGAGCCACTAGAGCCTCCGCGGCAGCGACGGCCCGAGCAGAGCCGCCGATCAGGTAGGGAACGATGGGCCCGCTGCTGCCCGGGACGCAGTGAGCAGGAGCGCGACGGGACAGTTCCCCGTGAAACTCTGCGCTTAGCTGGCTCAGGCGTGCGCGCGTCGATTCGGCACCTCGGACGAGCTCGAGCCGCTCGACAACCGCCGCTGCCAATGCAGGGCTCGTGGCGGTCGAAAAGACGAAGGAGCGGGCCCGGTTCCATAACCAGGAGCACAGCGCGCGGCTGCCCGCGACGAAGGCTCCCTGCAGTCCAAATGCTTTTCCGAAGGTGCCGATGGTAGCGGTCGTGGCTGAGCGAGACGCATGGCCCAATCCGCGCCCTGCGCTACCAAAGGTGCCCAAGGAATGTGCCTCATCGAGGATCAGGTGCGCCCTTCCGTGGCGCTGTAGACAGTCAGCCACGGCGGCCAGATCGGGAGCAGTGCCGTCCATGCTGAAGTAGGCCTCCGTCACGAACCAGACCGTACGATCGGCGAAGAGCTGGAGATGATGGCGCAAGGCCGCGATGTCTCTGTGAGGGAGCACCACCACTCGTGCGCGGGACAGGCGGGCGCCGTCGATCAGCGACGCGTGGTTGAGGGCATCAGAGAGAACGATGTCGTCACGGTCGGGCAGGCAGGAGAGCACGCCCAGATTCGCTGAATAGCCCGAGGAGAACAGCAGGCTGTCTTCGACTCCCAGCCAGCCCGCCAGCGCGCCTTCGAGCGCGTCGTGCTGGGGGTCGGTGCCGTGAATCAGACGGGAGGCGCCGGCACCCGCGCGGGGTGAGGTGGCGACAGTGAGTAGTGGCTGGCGTCCGAGCCCGAGGTAGTCATTGCTGGACAGGTCAATGAGCGGACGACCCAGCGCCGCCGCTGCGGCGCTGGCCCGTTGCCTGGCGTCCGAACGTCGGGGTCGCAGCAGGGACTGCTGGGACAGCGCGTGGAGGCGGCGCTCGAAGAGCTCGTCGGAGGCTGGCGGTGGCGGCGGCACGCGGGCAGCGTACCAAAGGTTGGCGAGGATGGGGACGTGGCGCTGCGGGGGAAGACGTTTCACGTGAAACGTCTTCGGGGTGGCACACGGTGGGACTAGAAGCGGCGCAGAGGCGGTGTGGGAGGTGTATGAAGGAGGCGCTGGAAGAGATGTGGATTGCCGGAGGTTCGTCGCTTCATGGGGGCCTCGAGACGGTGGCGGATGGCACGGCGGTGGTGTCGTGGACTGGTGTCAGAAGTTGGCGCTGGAGGAGATGTGGCTTGGCGGAGGCCCGACGCTTCACCTGAGCATTGGTTTCATCTCGACCTGGTGAGGACGCCCGCCGATCTCGGCCGCTACAGGCCTTTCCGCTGCGGGGTCCCAAACGAGCCTGAGCATTGGTTTCATCTCAAACTGGTGAGCACGCCCGCCGATCTCGGCCGCTGCAGGCCTTTCCGCTGCGCTTCCGGTGCTCAAAACCGCAAGGTTGTTCCGCTCCGGTTCTCGCGAAAACGCCTGCAGCGACCGAGCTTGACGGGCGGGTTGGCAGTGATGCCCTGCCGGTGCGGCGGGGAGACGTGAGATGAGACCAATGGTTAGAAACGAGCGGGTCCCGCGCAGCAACGCTGCGTGGGTACGAGGCTTGGGGGTGCTCAAAACCGCAAGGTTATTCCGGGGTCCCAAACGAGCCGGTCCCGCGCAGCAACGCTGCGTGGGTACGAGGCTTGGGGGTTCTCGCGAAAACG
>CAZNZA010000055.1:29238-31428 GCA_964577325.1 uncultured Polyangiaceae bacterium | reverse complement strand
CCTTCACACGGTTGAAGTCACTGGTTCAAATCCAGTTGCGCCCACAACATCAAGGAGCCGCCATCGCGGCTCTTGCTTTTTCTCCGGGTGACGGGCGTGTTCGTTCTCCGGCCCACGGCAACGGCGTTGCCGGCTGAATCCACGTCTAGGTCGGCGCCCGCTGTGCGGATTTGAAACGGCGCAATGTGCGCAGCTGGCTTACAGCGGCCGCTCGTCTGCCGACGAAGTTCGGGCGGCGGTTTGAGGGGGTGCACGGTGCGTGACAAGCTAACCCCGGTCGGGCGCGGTTGACGGGCGCCCCCATATATCTGGGAGACTTATGCTTATGTGGTGTCGCACTTCAAGTTCTGGCATGTGCTGGCGAGCCGCGCCTCGTGCTTTCGCTTTGATCGGGCTCGGGCTGGGCGCTTGTTCGAGCAATGATGCCGATGACTCGTCCGTGATCGTCATCTCCAGTGAAGGCGCTGCGTTGACGGCGATTGAAAACGCAGAAGCCGCTCTCAACGGCATGCTGGACAGCGGCAGTTTTTTGGCTGAGTCAAAAAGCCTGGCCGAGACCTTGTCCGCCCTTGGCATGGGGCGCACTGAGTGCACCTCCGAGTACGTCAGCTGCGACGACCTCGCGGCTTGTACTCCGGGGTTCGTCGAAACGTGCGACCGCACTCCGATGAGCGACGAGGATCTCGCACAAGGGCGTGCGGAGCTTCGCGAAGGAGTGGCAGAGATGATCGCGTTCTTGAAAGAACACGTGTTCATCGAGGCCAATCTCGATCACGAACTCACGACCAGCACCCATGTCACCTATCGCCTGGGCGCCGACGTGTGGTGCGCCGATCAGGGAGATGATGTCAGCGATCCTCAGCCAACTGGCGCCGGACTGGATGAAACGAACGAACTCGATGCAACATGCGTGGAGAACATCGAAAAGGCGAAGCCGCGGGTGAGACTGAGCCAGCCGCGCGAGGGGGACGTCAATCTCGAGCTGGTCATTTCGCAACGAGACAACGTGCCCGCGGTGATTCAATTGTATCGGGACCGCCTGGGCGTTCAGGTGGATTTGGGACAACTGCTCGACGCCGCGCGGAGCATGGGTGAAGACGTGGGAGAGGTCGCATCGATGTCTGGCCTGCTGCAGCTGCAGTTCGTCAAGCATGCCGCGCTCGACTACAGTGTGGCCTTCTCGATTCTCGATGGCCTAAAGCTGCTGTTGCAGTCTGATGATGGCGAGCAGGTCAGCTACTCAGTGGCGAAGACCGATCCTGCACTCGAACTTCGAGTGAATGGCGAGTCCGAAACCGTGTCCGTCCGCTACAACTACGGCGCCGTCCACTATTCGGCACCACTCGAGCAGCTGATGCGCCTGATACGAGACGACGACGACGACGACCGCACGGTGGATCCCAGCACCGCTGTCGCGCCTGAGCCGGCGGCGGCCAAGGAGTACACGGGCGTCGTGGAGCTTTCGTTGGCCGGATATACGGGCACGTTGAGTTACGCAGCCGACAGCGATCACTTCCAATTCCGCGACGTGAGTCTCGGAAACGAGACGTCTACCCTCAAACACGACGGTAACGTGCTCGCGGCGCTAGACTTGAATCCCGAAAACGGTCGCGGCTTCGACATGACGATCCGTCCGACCGCAGATGAAAGCACCGAACCCGGTCAATCGGTGCTCGTCGAGGTGGATCCCACCATCGACGTGAGACTGAACTTCGACTTCGGCCATCTCGCCGATCAGGTGGAGGATCTGCCTGCCGTGCTACTGGGGGACGCCTTGCGCTTCTGGTTCGAGGGCGACGAGCCCGCGTTCTTCGTCGACTCCGATCGCGTGCGTATGGTCTCGGGCTCGCTACACCTGGAAAGCGAGCAAGCGTCAGAATCGAACCTGACGGTCAGTCCGGGCATGTGCCTGACCGCGACGAGCAGCGCACCACCCGTGCCCGACGACCCGGCGGCTGAGAGCCCTCCCTCCGACGGCATCGCACAGCCCGGCGAGAACCTGTTCGGCCTGGAAACCGCGGCTTGTGAATGACGTAGACTGAGCTGCGCGAGCAGCGCCTCGGCCGTTCCCTTTGCCGCCTTGTTCCACACTTGGATTCGTGGGAGGGTCGCGGGCCTTAATGGCCCACGATTCTTCCCGTGATGACACCGCTTCCGCTCCTAACCTCGAACAGGCGCCAAGCGACAGCC
>CAZNZA010000055.1:19012-29138 GCA_964577325.1 uncultured Polyangiaceae bacterium | reverse complement strand
AGTGCTGGATTGCTCACTCAGAGCGCTGAGAGCCGCCTGACGACTCACTTTCTGGCGGCCATGATGATCGTAGCCAGTCTCGTCATGGTGCTGTGGAACCTACAAGACTCGTCGTTGCGCAACGCCAACACAGGTAGCCGCTACGCAACGATCGAGTCACTCGTCGACTACGGCACCTACCACATCGATCGGAGCAAGTACGTCCACACCATCGACCGGATGAAGGTGGGCGACAACTACATCTCGTCGAAACCTGCACTGCTGCCCACGTACGCAGCGGGCGTGTATTGGGTTTACCAGAAGGTGACCGGTAAGACGATCGCGGAGCACGAAGGAGACGTGGTACGAACGGTGAGCTTCTTCACCGGATGGCTCTTTCACGCCGTCTTCTTGCTGTATCTCTATCGCTTCTGCTTAGCGCTGTTCAGCCGGCAGCTGGCGATTCTAGGGACGCTTGCCGTCGGAGCCTTCGGCTACTTGGGTGTCGCCTACGCGACCACGATCAACAACCACTCGACGTCAGCGGCGTTCGTGATGATGGGCTTGTATCACGCGTACCGCGCGCGCCACGGCGGTCCGGGCTACGCCCATTGGATTTTCGCCGGCTTGGCTCTGGGAATTTCTGGCGCCGTCGATCTGTCGACCCTGGCATTTGCTCCAACCGTCGGCCTGTACCTGATGCTCAAGGATTGGCGGCGCGCGGTATTCGGCTTCGGTTTGGCTTGTCTGCCCGGCGTCATCGCGATGTTCGGGCTCAACTACCACATCACCGGCTCGCTGAAGCCGACGTACACCAATAGCGACCTGAAGGACTTCGCTGACAACTACTTCCGTACACGAAGAAGTGGCATCGACGCGCTGCGGGAGCCGAAAACCATCTACGCCTGGAACGTCCTTTTAGGCCACCACGGCGTGTTCAGCATGACGCCAGTGTTCTGCTTCGGCCTGTACGAGCTCATCCGTTCGCTCAAGAAGCGTTCGTACCTGCCGGAGGCGCTGGTGGTGACGGCCGTCTTGGCCGCCGCGTTCTACTTTTACATTTTCCGAACGCGCAACTACGGCGGCTGGTGCGTGGGCATGCGCTGGTTGGTTCCGTTCATGCCGCTGTTCATCCTATACCTGGGTCGCTTCCTCGACCGGATCCGCCTCGACCGTCTCACGCTAGGAGCGGTAACCTTGGCGTTCGGTGTGGGTTGCTTCCATGTCCAAGATGGTCTGACGAGCCCCTTCCAGTACTCCGTTTGGCACAATTGGATCGAAGGGCAGCCCAACCGCGCGCGCGTTGGAAAGACATTCAACTTGAGCAAGACGAAGAAGTCCAAGCCGAAAAAGAAGAAGAAGCCGAAGCGCGCGCCCGAGAAGTAGGCGCGCCAAGTCATCAGGATGTCCTTCAGACGTCACCTACGCCTCTGCCGTGGTCGTCAGCGCCGTGGGGGGTGCAGCAGCGGCGCCCAGCCGTTCCGAACGCCGAGCAGTCAAGAAGAACACACAGGGCAGCAAGAGCAGCGTCACGAGCGTGGAAGTCGTTAGCCCGCCGACCACCACGCGCGCCAATGGCGCCTGAATGTCACTTCCCTCGGCTGCCGCAGTCGCTAGCGGCAAGAGGGCCAGAATCGTGGTCAAGGTCGTCATCAGAATCGGGCGCAGCCTGCGCGTGCCCGCTTCGATGAGTGCAGCTCGTAGGGGCATTTTTCCGTCGAGCGTGAGCTGGTTCGTATAGTCGACCAAGACGATGGCATTGTTGACCACGATGCCTACGAGGACGATTACCCCCAACAGCGAATTCATGTTGAGCGTAGTGTTGGTCAAGAGCAGGCTTGCGATGACGCCGATGAGCGCGAACGGCAGCGAGACCATCACCATGAGCGGCTTGCGCCAAGATTCGAACTGTACGGCCATGGTGGCGAACACCAGCAGTATCGAGAGCACGATGCCAATCAGCAGGCTCACGAACGTCTCTTGTTGCTCCGAAAGCTCGCCGGCCAGGTCCACGCTGAAACCGCTGGGCACCGGGATCTCTGCCAAGCGTTGATTGATGTCTTCGATCACGTCACCGATGGGACGCTCCGCCGTTCCTACTCCGATGCGCAACACCCGCTCCTGATTGAGACGGGATATCGACGAAGGTCCGAGCGTCTGTTCGATGCGGGCCAGAGCAGAAAGCGGCACCGACGTGCCGTCGGGAGCCACGATGGGAAGGTTGGCAAGGTCCGACAACTGGTCTCGCTGGTCCTCCCGCAACTGAACTCGGATGTCGAACTCGTCACCCCGTTCGCGCAAGCGAGTAGCAACCGTGCCCAGGACGTAGCTTTCTATCGTGCGCGCGACTTCGGCGCTCCCAATTCCAAGCTCCGACGCTCGTTCACGATCGACGATGACTTCGCGCTCGAGCTGCCCGAGCTCTCGATCGGCGCGTGCAAAGGTCACCCCGGGAATGCGTTGCACGCTCTCGACGATCTGCTCGGTCAATTGATCAGCGACCTCGAGATCGTGACCGCGGATCTCGATCGCCAAGCGGTCGTCGCCTCGGCGCACGATGCGGGTGAGGATGTTGTTCGTGGCTTTCCGCAACTGCACCCGGGCCCCAGGGATGCTGTGGGCAAACGATTGGAACGACGCCAGGATGTCGTCGACGCGACGCTCGCGTTCGCTGGCTGATACCAAACTCAGCTCGAGCTTGCCCTCGTTGCTTCCTCCGGGACGCCACCAGCTCTCGGGCCCCGCGTTGCTCACGATGTGATCGAGTTCGCCGGGGCGCAGCGAGGTGCGGATGTTCTGCTCGAGGTCGTTGACCACTGACGCTGTCACCTCCAAGGGAGTCCCCACCGGCAACTCGAGGGACACGTCGATGCGTCCCTCGTCCGTCTCCGGCATCAATTCGAGCCCGACTTGCGGGATGAAGGCGAGACTACACGCGAGCAAAGCGCCTGACGCCAAGACCACGGCACCGGGAGCGTCGAGCGCGGCTCCGATCAGGCGCCCGTAGGCGCGCTCCAAGCGCTCTTGCAGGCGCGCCAACCACGCCGACACACGATTCTCCGATTGCTTTGGCGCATCGCGCAACCAGCGCCCGGCCAGCATCGGCACCACGGTCAACGCCACGACCAGAGAGCAGGCCAACGCGAACGTAACGACCAAAGCGAGCTCGCCAAAGAAGACGGCCGCGAAGCCTCCCACGAACACCACTGGTGCAAAGACGGCCAAGGTCGTCAACGTACCAGCAACGACGGCAGTACTGACCTCACCCGCCCCCTCTACGGCCGCGTCGAACGCGCTCAACCCTTCATCGCGCTTGCGGTGAATGCTTTCCAAAATCACGATCGCCCCGTCCACCAACATGCCGACCCCGAGCGCTAGCCCGCCGAACGAAATGACGTTCAAGGTCATGCCCCGGAAGAACATGACGGCAAAGGTCGCGATGATGCTGATGGGAATGGCAGTCGCCACGACCAAGGTTGCGCGCACGTCACGCAAGAAGACCAAGAGCACGAGCACGGCAAGCAGCGCGCCGTAGCCAGCGCTCGACTGCACACTCATCACGGAAGCTCGGATGAAATCCGACGAGTCCCAGATGAATGACAGCTTGGCCCGCGATCCGTACACCTCGTTGATGCTGTCGATCTCGCCGCGCAAGCGATCGACGACCTCCACGGTATTGGCGCCAGATTGCTTGTACACGCGCAATCGAATCCCCTCGACACCGTCCACCCACAGTCGGCTCCGCACCTTGCGGATGGAGTCGACGACGCCGCCCAGATCCCGCACGCGTATGGGCGTGCTGTCTCTCGCGGTAACCACCACGTCCAGGAGGTCGTTCGGGTTTTCGAACTCGCCCGTGCTGCGGATGACCACCTCTTTGCCGCGGTCCCGCATGTCGCCTGCCGACACGGTGCGGTTTTCCTTGGCTAACGCTTGCACGACCTGCTCGGACGAAACACCCAGCGCTACCAAGCGACTGGCGTCCAAGGTCACGTGGATCTCGCGGTCCTGCCCACCGTTGACGTCGACAGAGGCCACCCCAGGTAAACGCTCGATGGCTCGGCTGAGCTCGTCTTCGGCGAGAAACTTCAGCCGTCGTGGATCCCCCTCACCACTCATGCCGAGAAAAGCGACGGGCATCGATGACAGATCGAACTTGTACACCGATGGCGGGTCCGCCTCCTCTGGCAAGGAGGCTCGAGTGCGGTCGAGCGCTGCACGCACGTCGTCCAACGCCTCCTGGAGCTCAGTTCCCCAGGTAAACTGCAACTGGACGCGGCTCAGTCCCTCCGAAGAGGTGGCTTCGATTTGATCCACGCCTTCGATCGTGGACAACGCTTGCTCGATCGGACGGGTTACGAGCGTCTCCATCTCTTGAGGCGCCACACCTTCGTACTGAGTGGTGATGGAGATACGCGGCACCTCGACCGACGGCAAGAGGTCGACGGATAACTCCCGGAGAGCGACGGCGCCAAAAAGCATCACAGCCAGGGTGATGACGGTAACGGCAATCGGTCGGGAGACGGACCAGCGGATGAGTGCCTTCATCGAACGACAGGCTCCGCGTGGTTCGGAGCTTTGGCCTCGGACGTGGCTTCTTCGGCCAAGATCCGCACAGGCGCCCCATCGCTCAACGCGTCTGCTCCAAACGTCACGACGGGCGCCCCGGGCTCCAAGGACGATACTTGCGGCCGCCCCTCTGTGGCTTTCGCCTGCTCGACGTCTGCAATCGGCTCCACCGCAGCGCCTTGTGCATCACGACCGAGGACGCGCACGGGCGTGAAGCGAACCAACCGTGCCTGGGCTGTAGCGGTGGTCTCCGGCGCCGAGGTGTCGGGCACGGCCTTTGCCTCGTGCACCACGAACACCCCGAGTTGCGGTTGTCCACCGAGGAAGCGTTCGACCACTGCTGTGTTCGGAACGACCAGGGCTTCAGAGATCTTACCGGCATTGACGACGACGTTGGCGTACATCCCCGGGAGCAAGTTCGGCGTTTGCTCATCGAGCTCCCCTTCCACCGCCACGCTGCGATCGACGGGAGACACTTCCGCGGAACGGCGAGTGACGCGGCCGGCAAAGGTTTCAGCTCCGGTGGCTTGGGTGGAAATGGCTAACAGTTGGCCAACCTCCACCTGCGATAGCGCGCTTTCCGGCACGCGGAACCGCACCCGTAGTCGGCCTTCGGCCACGACGCGCAGGACTTGAGTGCCCGGTTGAACGAGTGCTCCAGGGTCCAAGTAGCGTTGGGCAACAGCGCCGGAAAAGGGCGCCAGGATGCGTGTCTGCGCCACCCCTTCCACCAGCGTGGAGACGCGCGCCGCTGCCTGCTCAGCCTGCGCCTTGGCGGCGTCGACTTGCGCTTGTAGCACGTCGATCCGCGCTCGCGCCGCCACCGCCTCTTGCTCCGTGATCAGCCGTTCCTGCAGCAACGCCTCGGCGCGGTTGCGCTCTACCTGCGCCGTCGAAAGCTCAGCGCGCGCCCGTGCCTGCTCAGCCCGGGCGACCTGTACTTGCGCGCGCGCTTCGTTGAGTTGGCGCCGCGCCAACGTCGGGTCGATCAACGCCAGCACCTGATCCTTGCGCACGAGATCTCCGAGCTGAACATTCACCTCGCGCAACTCCCCAGCCGTCTGAGCGCTGAGTACCGCCGCGTCTGCGACGAGCTCGCCGCGGTAAGCGTCGCGCACCACGACATCGCGACGGATTACCGCATCGACGCGGACGACCGGCGTGCGCGTGGCGCGCTTGGTTACGGGCGCCTCGTCGCGCCCCAACTCCAACCAACCAGCAAGCCCGACCGCGAGCGCTACGACGCTAATGATGGCCGACCACCACCAAACGCGGCGGCGCGGAGAGCGGCGCTTGGTCTCAGGTGCGGCTTCGGGTGCATTCGACGTTCGAGTCATGATTGGCGTGGTCCTGTCCATGGCTCACTCGAAGCTCCGTTTTCGGGATTCGTACCGGCATGTGCCTGCCCGCGACTCCGGGCACCGTCGAGAAACAGCGCCACGAGACGCTCAGCGTCGGTGCGCGGAGGAGGATTTTCATCGCGCTGCGCCCGCTGCATGACAATCCCCCCCACGCCGCCACTGAGGACGACGGCCAGCATTTCTGCACCCGCGTCAGGACAGAGCCTCTGCTGGGCCACGCCTTCGTCCACCAATTCCACGGCTCGTGCCTCGAGCTGGTGCAAAACGCGCGTACCTGGTGGCGCCGAGACGTGGGCTTCGCCCAACAAAGCCCGCCACAACTCGCTGTCCAAGGCGGCTTTGACGAAATCCCGGCGGCTGTCGAAGAGCGCAAAAACCGCTGTGGCGAAGGCGACCGCATTCGCTTCGAAGCCAGCGTCCGCCACACGGGCGCCCTTGATGGCGTCGGCCAATACCTCCCGATGTCGCGTCACCAACGCGCGCAACAGCCCGACGCGGTCACCGAAGTAGTTATATAGAGTACCCACGGCGACGCCGGCGTTCTCGGCGACTTCCTGCATCGCAGCCCCCGCGACGCCGCGTTCGGCAATGACGCGTTCGGCCGCATCCAACACGGCTTCCATGGTGGCGATTTTTTGGCGCGCGCGATGAGGCCGAGCCGAGGGCGATGCAGAGGGTGTCGACATGTTGAACCGGGATTCACTTTATGAATCCCGGTTCAAGTTTCCGCAAGGCCCCGCGCGGCTTGCGAGGCGGAACCCAGCCCGAAAATCGTTCGCCTCAAGGGTCCATCGTCTGGATGGTGCCGTCTGGATTGTAGGTAAGTTCGCGCATCTTCACCGTGCGCAGGTGGGTCTTGCCTCCAGACAGGACGCTGTCGTGGTAGAAAAGGTACCACTTGCCTTCGAACTCCACGATCGAGTGATGCGTGGTCCAGCCGACGACGGGATTGAGGATACGCCCGCGGTAAGTAAACGGCCCCAACGGCGAGTCGCTCGTGGCATACACCAAGTAGTGGGTCGAGCCCGTCGAGTACGACAGGTAGTACGTGCCTTGATACTTGTGCATCCAAGGCCCCTCGAAGTAACGGCGGTCCTCGTCGCTTGCCTGCAGCGGGTTACCTGCGCTATCGACGATCAACACGTCACGCACGCTACCCTCGACGCTCGTCATGTCGTCATTGAGCAGCCCAACCTTCGGGCACAGTGCAGGCCCCGAGCTCGGCGTTTCGCGCCTTGCTTCGAAGTGACCCGTCACCCAATTCTGCAGCTGCCCGCCCCACAGCCCTCCGAAGTACAGGTACGCCGAGTCGTCGTCGTCCACGAACACGGCCGGGTCGATGCTGAAGGTGCCGGCGATGGGCCGTGGGTGGGGTACGAACGGGCCCTCCGGAGCGGCGCTCTGCGCCACTCCGATGCGGAAGATTCCGTCTTTATCCTTGGCGGGAAAGACCAAGTAATACATGCCCTTGCGATACACCGCGTCAGGAGCCCACAACTGCCGCTCGGCCCACGGGACATCGTCGACTCGCAGTGCTACCCCATGGTCGATGACTTCCGCACCGGGTCTGTCCATCGACAGCACATGGTAGTCGGTCATGCGAAAGTGTTCGCCAGTGTCTGACTCGACGATGCCAGACTCGATATCGTGCGAGGGGTACACGTACAACCGTCCTTCGAACACGTGCGCCGACGGGTCCGCCGTAAAGATGTGCGTCACGAGGGGTTGCTTGAAAGGCACCGCGGGCGTTCTGACCTCTCCGTTACCGGCGGCTTGCGGAACGGTTCCAGGCGCTTTGGGTTTCGATGTCATTTCTTGCATTCAGTGGCTCCTGAGTCGGGCACCCTGTCAAATACTAGGTGCTGGCGTCAACCTCGGCGATGGCTAAGAAGCAGTGCTCGAGCCCCGAACGTGCAATTGGCCGTGGCGGTTGCCTGGTTTCAGTCTACAAGGACTTCTCGAGGCACGGCTAAGCTCCAGACTCTGGCTACGCTGCGCACCGATAGTCGGAACACAAGGAAAGGGAAGGTTATCATGACGTGGGAATACGACGCGACTCACTCCGAAGTTGGTTTTGCCGTGAAGCACATGATGTTCACGACCGTTCGCGGCACGTTCTCGAACGTTCAAGCCACGATCGAGATCGATCCCGCGCGCTTGGACGACGCCCGGGTTCGCGGTGAGATCGACGTCGCCAGCCTCAGCACCAACAACGCCGATCGCGACGCCCATTTGAGATCAGCGGACTTCTTCGACGTGGAGTCGCACCCGAAGATGGTGTTCGAGAGCACCAAGATCGAGCGCCAGGGTAGCCAACTCACGATCGTCGGCGACTTGACGATACGCGGTACGACGAAACCCATCACTTTACGAGGGTCGTTCGAAGGTCCCGCCAAAGATCCTTGGGGCAATCCCCGTCTGGGTTTTAGTCTGAAGGGCGAGCTCGAGCGCGAGCAGTTTGGCCTGACTTGGAACCAAGCCCTCGAATCGGGCGGCGTCCTCGTCGGCAAAAAGGTCACGCTCAACCTCGAGGTACAGGTCGTTCAGAAGTAGTTGCAAGGGTTTCGAAGAAAAGAGAGTCGTCATGGTTCACCAAAATGCAGGCAAGCCGCCGCCCCCCGAGGTGTTGATCAACGTCGCTGCCGTTGTCCAAGCGTATGGCGAGAAGCCGGACGTCAGCGTAGCGAGTCAACGCGTCGCCTTTGGCACGAGCGGTCATCGCGGGTCGGCTTTGACGAGATCTTTCAACGAAGCACACATTCTCGCGGTAACTCAGGCCACGTGCGATTACCGTGTCGCAAACGGTATTTCCGGACCGCTATTCCTCGGCAAAGACAGCCACGCGTTGTCGGACCCTGCGGAGCGTTCCGCGCTCGAAGTGCTGGCAGCCAATGGTGTGGAGACCGTGCTGCAAGACGGTGTCGGCTTGACGCCAACGCCTGCCGTGTCGCGCGCCATCCTGGAGTACAACGCCAAACGAGACACGGGTCTGGCCGACGGCTTGATCATCACGCCCTCACACAATCCCCCTGCGGACGGCGGCATCAAGTACAACCCGCCCCAGGGGGGGCCGGCCGACACCGACATCACGCAATGGATCGAGCAGCGGGCGAACGAGCTATTGGCCGAAGACAACGTCGCTGTGCGCCGTTGGGATTACCAGCGGGCCCGTTCAGCCGCCACGACTCACCTGGCCGATCTGTGCGGCCCCTATGTCGCGGCTTTGGACCGCGTGCTCGACATGGCGGCCATTCGCGACGTCGGGCTGCGGGTCGCTGTCGACCCTTTGGGCGGCGCCTCGCTTCCCTATTGGGAGCGCATCGCCGATCACTGGAAGCTGCAGCTCGACGTCGTGAGCAAGCAGTTGGATCCCACCTTCGCGTTCATGACCGTCGATCACGATGGCAAGATCCGCATGGACTGCTCGAGCCCGTACGCCATGGCGTCGCTCGTGAGACTGAAGGACGACTACGTGCTGGCGTTTGGCAACGACACCGACGCCGACCGCCACGGGATCGTCGTGCCCTCGGTCGGGCTGCTGAACCCCAACCACTACCTCGCCGTCGCCATCGAGTACCTGGTGGCGCATCGGCCCGCCTGGCGCCCGAACCAAACTATCGGCAAGACGTTAGTCTCGAGCGCTATCATCGACCGTGTGGTGAGCGCGCTCGACCGCACGCTGTACGAAGTCCCCGTCGGTTTCAAGTGGTTCGCCCCGGGCCTATTCGACGGCAGCCTCTGTTTCGGCGGCGAGGAAAGTGCGGGTGCCAGCTTTCTGTGCCACGACGGCTCGGCCTGGAGTACGGACAAAGACGGTATCCTGCTGTGCTTGCTGGCCATGGAAATGATCGCCAAGACGGGCGAAGATCCCGGTGTCCGCTATGCGCGGCTGGAACAGCGCTTTGGCAGCCCCACATATCGCCGAGTCGACGCACCTGCCAGTGCTCAGCAGAAGGCACGCTTCAAGTCTCTCACCCCCGAAACGCTGAGCTCACGGGAGCTGGCGGGCGAAACGATCGAAGCCGTGCTCACCCACGCCCCCGGCAACGGGGCAGCGCTTGGTGGTATCAAAGTCGTCACGGCAAACGCTTGGTTTGCCGCGCGACCTTCAGGCACCGAGGACGTGTACAAGATTTACGGTGAGAGCTTCTTGGGTGCCGATCACCTCACCCAGGTGCTGGAGCAAGCCCAGCACATCGTGGACCGCGCCCTGGGCG
>CAZNZA010000055.1:9292-18912 GCA_964577325.1 uncultured Polyangiaceae bacterium | reverse complement strand
AGCACATCGTGGACCGCGCCCTGGGCGGTTGATGCAACGGGGCGCTTGATGAAACGGGGCGCTCGATGAAACGGGGCGCTTGATGAAATTCATCGGATGAGGGGCGAACTTCAGAGCACGTGGTCAGAGCGGTAGTCCTGAGCCCGGTACAGTTTGCCGCTCACCGCGCTATCCTCGAGTAGTGCCGGCACCAGAACGCCGGGTCTGCAGGTTTCCACCGAATTCGGTGCCTGTTCGCCGCCCAAGTCCGTGCGCAGCCAGCCTGGGTCCAAAAGGCTCATGACGACTCCGGTGCCCGCCAGAGATGGGCTGACGTCTCGGACGTAGCGGTCGACGGCAGCCTTGGACATGCTGTAAGGCAACAGCTCGCGGATGTTTTCGATGCCAGACGTGACGTTGACGATGCGCCCCCAACCGCGCTCGAGCATTCCCGGAAGCAGCCGGTCGCACAAGCGTACGAGAGCGAAAACGTTCACCTGAAACGACTCCACGTAGTCAGCAAGTGGCGTGGTGTGAGCCTCCCGCCAAGCCGCCATGACGGCTGCGTTGTTGTATAGGACGTCGACCCCACCCTGCTCCAGCACCTGCTGGATGAGGCGCTCTACCTGCTCGGGAACGGACAGTTCGGCCGCGAATGACGTCACGGCAACGCCCTGCGCCTGTAACGTTTCGGCCAGGGCCCTCGTCCCTTCCGGCTTGCGGCTGTGCAAAATCAGGTCACAGCCTTGCTCAGCGAGGGCGAGCGCGATTTGGTGCCCAACACCTCGACTTGCCCCCGTAACCAACGCCTTCTTACCTTTCAACTTACTCATGCATGCACCGTAGCCGCACAATGTGAGCCACGTCACGGCCGGGCTTCGCACAGCCTCGGATTTTTGCGGACGCCCGGTAAGCCGCGACGCGTCACTCAGGCCCGTCTCGGGGCCTGTCGACGCTTGGTGCTCGGCATGTGGTATCGTTGCTTCCACTCAGCTGCGGTCACGTCATGACCCAAAGCCGTTAGGAGGACTGCGTGTTATTGCCTCGACGCCCAAAATCTCGCCGCTCATTGCTGGCTCCCGCCCTAGGCCTTGCGAGTTTAGCGGCGGCTGCATGCTCGGGGGAGGCGGGTCCCGGCAACCCCACCACAGATGGCACGACCCCGACCGGCGTTCAGCCAAGCAACCCTGACGGAGCTGCAAACGATCCGAGCGGCGTGGTAAACCCGAGCGGCAGCTCCAGTCTCCCCTCGGACGTCGGACCCTCCCCCGATACTTCCGCCGGCGGAAGCAACGGCCCGCCCGGAACTGACGACACCTCCGCTCCTGGCGACGGCGTTCCCAGCGCGGGAGGACCGGACAACCCCTCGAGCGTTAGCCCGGACGCTGACGCTTGCGAAACGGCCGACGTCAGCCCCAGCGTTTTGCGTCGCCTGTCGCGCCTCGAGTACCAACTCACGCTCAAGGAGCTCTTCAAACTGCCCACCGCGCCAGACGTTTCGGCGGTGCCTGAAGATAGCGACTTCAAGGGCTTCCGTACCTTGGCGGCCCTGCAAAACGTCACGACCGAGCACCTGCGGGGTTATCAGTCAATTGCCGATTCTCTGGCGACCCAATTGCTTCAGGATGCCGAGCGCTTGCAACAGATCGTGGGGTGCGACCTGGCGGCGTCAGATTGCCTACAGAGTTTCATCACCAATTTTGGCCGCGTCGCTTACCGCCGCACGTTGGCGGGCGATGAAGTCGAGGCGCTGCTTGGTTTGGCTACGGAGATCGCCGATTCGGACGATGGGGGTGTCGAGGCGCAGTTCAAGGGCGTGCTGGCTGCCATGCTCAGCTCGGCAAGCTTCCTTTTCCGATTCGAAGGCGGCGATGGCCAAAGTGAGTTAAGCCCGCTTTCCGGGGAGGAGCTGGCGGCGCGTTTATCTTTTACACTCATCGGCCGCGGGCCGAGCGCCGCGCTGCTCGACCGGGGAGCTGCGGGGGAACTCGACACCGAAGCAGGTTTACTGGGTGCCGCCCAAGAGCTGCTTGCCGACGAGCGGTCGCGGGAGTTCTTTGATGCGTTCTTTCAGCAGTGGCTCGATTTCGAGGAGCTGCGTGCGCCCAAGGAACCCCAGTCGTGGTGGAACGATGCGCTCATGGTGAGCATGCAAGAAGAAACGCAAAAGTTCCTGCGTGAGTACGCGTGGGAGGAAAGCGTTAATTTTCTCGACTCAATAACCGCCAACCACAGCTACATTCGCGCCGACTTGGCGGAGTTCTATCGCTTACCGACGCCTGCAGCCGATGGCTACGTCGAGTTTCCCCCCGACCACGACCGAGCCAACAGCGGATTGCTCAGTCATGCAGCGCTCGTGAGCGCCAAGAGTGACGCAGACCGCATCGCCCACCGGGGCACGTGGATCCAGCGCACTTTCCTGTGCGTGGATCTGGAAGTGCCGACCCAACTCTTGGATGCCATCAGTGACGAGCTATCGGGGCTCTCGTATCAGCAGATGCTGGACAAGCGGAACACCGACGCGGCTTGTGGTGGCTGTCACGCGATGATCGACCCGATCGGCGTTGGCTTTTCCGCTTATGACGAAGCCGGCCGCTTCGATCCGCAGGTTGACGTGCACCAGTACGGCATCACTCCGGCCCTGCCCGGCGGGCAGCCGTTTGCGACGCTCGGGGAGTTGGCCGCGCAGCTGCGACAGCGGGCAGAGCTCGCCGAGTGCGTGACGGAAAAGCTGTTTCTTTATACCGATGGTCGTGAAGCGGCCAAACAGGATGGGTGTGCCGTCTCCCAGGCCACGGAAAAGTTCGTTGGCGATCAATACCGCTTCGCCTCAATCTTGGAGGGACTCGTGGCCTCGCCCCAGTTCCGGTTGAGACGCGCTCCCAGCGCACAAGGAGAGACCCCATGAACCCGCGTCGAATGATCGTCCGCCCCGTGTCTCGCCGAGCGTTGCTCAAAGGCGCTGGGGTTGCCCTGGCTCTCCCCTTCTTGGAAGCCATGCGGACCAAGACTCTCAGCGCTCAGTCGCTGAGTCCTCAGCGCTTCCTGGCGTTCTTCTGTCCGTGCGGAACGGAGCCGTCCTCCTGGGAGCCCAGACCCACCGACGCTTTGACCGAAGCCGATCTGACGCCCTGTCTCGTGGACCTAGCGGGCTTCGAGGCCGAGCAGGAATGGCCAGCGTGCGAAGCGGTCTACTCCGACATCACGTGGGTGACGAACGTGGATCACGAAGCCATCTGTCGCGACATCCACAACCCATCCATGGCCCTGTGCGCGCACAACGCCGGTGGAGCCTCACCCGAGGTTCCTCCTCAGCCCACGCTCGATCAATATCTGGCGGCGCGTATTCAGGATGGCACTCCGTATCGCAGTCTCACGTCGAGCGCCACGCGCGATACCGCCATCACCCAAGGCTTCTTGTCCTTTCGAGAGAACGGCCAGAGCGAAGCCGTGTATCGGGATGCGGCTGGCTTGTTCGATACGGTCTTCTCGGGGCTCAGCGCGGAAACCCAGTCCGGCAACAATCCTGCGCCGACACAAATCCGCTCGCGGCAGGCGAGCATCCTCGACTTTACTCAAGAAGACGCCCTGCGCCTGAACCAACGGCTCGGTGCGGCCGACCGCGAACGGGTGGAGCGTTATCTCCAATCGGTGCGGGAACTCGAGCAACAAATACAAAGCACCACCGTCACGCCCGGCAGCAGCGGTTGCGCTATCCCGGAGGCTCCCGCAAGCACGCGCGACATGCACACCAACACCAAGTTGATGCTGGACCTGAGCCTGATGGCTTTCCAGTGCGATCTAACCCGGGTCGCCGTGGTCCAATACAGCAACAGTTGGGACGTCAACTACGGCAAGTACAACCTCCCCGATGGAGTCAGCGACTGGAGTGATCACTTCATCTCTCACAAGTTGGACGACAACGATCGGGCGAAGGATTTGGACGGACTCAACCGCGAAGAAGCCATGCGCATCGCCAACGCTCGGGTCGTTCAAACGTCGCGCTTCAAGGCCCGGCGCTTCGCGAACGTCGTGAGTGCGCTCAAGAACACGCCAACCGCCAGCGGAACCCTGTTCGACGAAACACTGGCGCTGTACTGCTCGGAAAACGGCGACGGCGACAGTCACAGTCGTAAACGCGTGCCGTACATGCTCGCCGGTGGCGCAGGCGGCTTCAAAACGGGTCGCTCCGTAGACGCGGGAGGACGACCGACTGGAGCCCTGCACGCGTCAATTCTCAACTACTTCGGCTTGGACGTGGCCGAATACGGCTCGCCTGCCTCGGGTCCGGTGCCCGGGCTGTGATCACCTCCAGGCGGCCATACTTACCCCGCGTCAGCCTCGAAAGATGACGGCGAAGCAGCAAACGAGGCAGCACCGTTGGGAGCGCGTCCAGCCTTGGATGGGTGGCCTGGCGGTTTGTGGCGCTTGCTTCGCCTGTAGTGGCGACGTGGGCGGCAATTGGGGTGAACCCGGCGCCGACCCTGCTGCACCCGTCACCAATGCACCCCCGGAGCCCGGCAGCCCCACGACCGACGCTGGTGGCGGTAACGAGCCCATGTCTCCCCCTGCCGCACCGGGCTCCGAGCCCTCCACGTCCGTCACTCCGGCGCCCGTCCCTCCGCCGGTGGCCCCTGGACCATCACCAACCAACGTCTCACCAGATCCGCCACCGGAACAGGTGGAGCCGGTCCCTGCCGTAAGCCCAGCGCCTTCCCCGAGCTCTGGAGGGCCGAGTGTGCCACCCTCGACGACGGCTCCCACGGATGGCCCCGACCCCGTACCGAACCCACCGCCCACCGCAACGGTGCGTCCGCCTGGTTCAGGTCCCTTGGGCGTGGAAACGACGTGTGACGGCATCGACGATGACGACAATGGCGTGACGGATGACGTCGACCGGGGCGGCGACGGCGTTTGCGATTGTCTCAGGCTTGCAACGTTGGGGTTACACGGAGCTTGGGGCGAAGGAGACGTGCTCAGCGGATGGCTTACCGACCGCATCGACGGCGACGTGGACAGCCTCGACGGAGAGCCGTTGACGCCAGCGCGCCTGGCGCCCTACCACGTGTTGCTGGTGCGCGACGTGAGCTCCAAGAACAATCCCGGATTGACTTTCTCTGCCGCAGAGGCTGACGCCCTGTGGGGCTGGGTCCGGGACGGCGGCGGAATGATGACCGTCATCGGTTACTCCGATTCGACCGAAGTCATCAACGTCAACCGTCTCCTCGAGCCGTTCTCTTTGAGCTACGGCACCGAGGCCATCGTGCCGGGAGGCGGCAGTGCGACCGCCATCAGCGAGTGGTTTGCGCACCCGCTGAGTGTGGGCATCACGCAGGTGGCGGGCGACAACGGCTATCCCGCCACCGGTCAAGGCACCACGATTGCTGCTCAGGATGGCTACGACCTGGGCAAGGCTGCCGTCATTGGCGACGGGCACGTGTTGGTTTGGGGCGATGAGTGGATCACGTACGAAACCGAGTGGGCCAACAGCACTCAGTACCAGGTAGGTCGCTTCTGGGAGAACGCCCTGCGGTGGCTCACGCGCGCCACCGAATGCCAAGTACCGCCGAGCGAGTGACGCGTTCCTAGCACCGCCGCGGGTTTCGTAGCACCGCCGCGGGTTCCCACACCGCCCGCGGCCGGTTCGCAGGCGCGCCTGCGAACCGTCAGATGGTCGAAGGCGCCGCGCCGGGTTCAGTACCAGGCGTGCCCGGGGGAGCCGTGGGCTTGCCTGCAGCGCGCCCTTCGCTCGGCTCGAAGTACTTCGGCCGCAGCACGAGGCACAAGGCGGGGAGCACGACCAAGGCGCCGATCAGCGAAGCCAGGATCGAGATCGCCACCAGCAGGCCGAAGAAGCGCACCGGGAAGAACGCCGAGATGACGAGCACGGCAAACCCGATGACGACACTCAGCGCATTGAACACGATGCCACGGCCGGTCGTGGTGAGCGTTCGTTCGACGGCAGCCACGGGATCATACCCAGCACTGCGTTCGTCCTTGTAGCGCCACATGAAGTGGATGCTGTAGTCGACGCCAACACCGATCATGATCGACGACAATAGTGCGGTAATCAAGTTCAGCTCTATCCCGGCGAAGCCCATCACACCGAAAATCATGGCCAAAGCTAACACCAGCGGAAACACGCTCAGCGCGCCCGCAACGCTCGAGCGCATGAGGAGCGCCACCACCAACCACACCAATACCGTCGCCCAAGCAATACTCGTAATTTGTCCCCACACGATGTGATGTACCATGTCAGCCATCACATCGAGGAAGCCGCCCACGAGCGTGACCGGGGTTTCTGGGTGCGCTGCCAAGTAGGCCCGAGCGTACGCCAGGACCTCCGTTGCGGCACTCGTCCCACTGTCGGTCACCTTCGCCATGACCTGCGCATTCTTGAAATCGAAATCCACCAGCTTCTCGAAGTCCTGGGGATCGCCGCTCATCGAGTACAACAACAGGTATTGGGCCACCAAATCCCGGGTCTCCGGGATCTTGTTGAACTTGGGATCGCCATCATTGACGACCTCATGCATCTTGCGCATCACGCCAGCAATCGAGTTGGTCGTTCCCACTTTGGGATGCTTCTTGAGGTACTGCTCGAAGTCGTCAATCTCTTGCAGGACCTTCGGATCCTTGATGTCGCCCTCGACGATGGCCGATATTCCTGCCCAGCCGCCCAAGTGCTCGTTGAGCAAATGCGTCGATCGCCAGATGGGTTCCGACTGCTGGTAGAAGCTCATGGGGTTGGTGTCGACCACGACTTTGAGCGTGCCCAGACCAACGCCCAGCGACACGAGCACCGAAGCGATCAGGATCCCTTTGGGACTCCGTGCCACGAGCCGCGCGAAGAACACGAGCATGTGATCGAGCAGCGCTATCTTGCTCTTGCCCCCCTCTTTCAGCGCCTTCTTGGCGATCACGACCGGCTTGGGTTTGGGCAGCACCGTCAACACGGCGGGGATGAAGATCAAGCTCGCCAACATGGCGAAGCCTACGCCGACGGCCGCCAGTACGCCGAGCTGCTTTGCCGGAATGACCATGTGGGAAAGCAAGCACAGCATGCCGACCATGGTGGTGAGGCCAGTGGCCAACACGGGTTTGGCAAGTTCGATCACGCCGCGCTCGGCGAGTTCCTCTTTGGTCTGTGTGTTGCCTGGGACGTTGTCCTCCTGGTACCTGGCCATCAAGTGGATGCCGTAGTCGTTGGCAACCGCGAGCAGGATCACCGGCAGGAGAATCGTGACCGTGTAGATCTTCCAACCCAACATGGGCACGAGGCCCATCGCCACGATGATGGCCATCACGGTGACGACGAAGGGCATGATGACGCCGCGTGCCTGGCGGAAGCACACGAGCAGGAAGACAACCATGAGGGCCAACCCGGCGGGCAGGAACTTGCGCATGTCGGCGCGCATGTCTTTCGTCAGGCTCACCCGCGTCACCGGCATGCCGCCGACGAACGCTTCTTCAGGACCATCAATGTCTTGAACGAGCTTCTCGAGCTTGCCGACCAACACCTCGTCCGAAGACTTGGGGTCCACGAAGCCAATCAACACCGCGTACTTGAAGTCCTCCGACACCAGGTTTCCGTACACGAGCGCGTTCTGTTTGAGCCGTTCACGCAAGGCCTCTCGCCGCTCGTCCGTTTGCGGGATGCTTGGAATCGCATCCTCCACGATCATGTCGCCGTCCTGGCCCTTCAGATCTTTGGAGGTGAACACGCTTATCACGCGCTGCACCTCCGGCACGCTCTTCATGCTGCTCGTGAGTTGCTTCAGCCGCTCGAGCGTCTGCGGTTTCAAGATGTCATCCGTCGAAAGGATGATCATGGCCATGTCCGTACCGCCGAACATCTTCTCGATCGTGTCGAGCTTGATGCGCGTCGGCAGGTCCGCGGGCAACTGGTTCTTCATCTCCGTGTCCATTTGCGCCTTCGGCAGCTGGAACAGAGCAAAGTAGAGGGTAATCAGGGTGAACACCCCGATGTGGACCCAGCGAAAGCGGGTCGCGAACTTGGCGAGACTAGATGGGTTCATGCGATCCCCTTTGCGGACGTATTCTCTGGACGAGGTAAACGTTCAATAGCTGTACCGGAACTCGACGTAGCCGGCGCTCAACGCCGCGTCGATGAATCCGAACAAGGTATCTTCTGGGCCAGCGTAGATCTCACCGCCGAGGCTCATGGTCATCGCGTCAGAGATACGGTAACCCAGCTTTGGCATGGCCACCCACTCTTGGGTCGTGATGTTGACCAAGCCCAGGGCGGAGATGTTGAGCATCTCGTGCATCCCTGACCAAGCCAAACGTAGCGACGCCAAGTGCTGGATCTCGGCGAGCTGCTGAAACAGCATTTGATTCGTGCCTTCAATCGCGGTCAACACCTCCGCCTCCGCGGCAGAGGCACTCGTCGTGCGCAAGCGCTCCGGATCCCCGGGCTCAGCGGGCCCGTCCTTCTGCCAGTCCAAGGTGTAGCGGCCCAAATACTGAGCGATCACGCTGATGGGACCGAAGTTGCGATCCAGCCCGAGCACGTACTGCACGTCGGGACGCGGTGCGTACATTCGGTCCTGGTAATGAAGCGGCATGCGGTACGCCGCCTCCCCACGCAGACCAATCGTCTCTCCCAAGGTCGTGGAGAAGTCGAAGCCGACGACGTGCTGGTTGTACGCCGTGCGCGCCAGCCTTATCTCCGGATCGAGTCCCTCCGCCACCGCGTCGCTCGCGCGCAAGTTTGAAAGCGCCATCCCCGGAAACGGCGCGTAGCCGTACAGGTATGAAAATGAGGCGTCAACCGCGCCGAACAACAGGTGTAATCTCGCGGCCCACGTCCCGCGCAAGAACTCGGGTGCAGGAAAATCCGGCTCCCCCAAAACGACGTAGGGCGGGTAGTTGAGGTTCTCGGGTAACTCCACCGGTCGGTACACCGGCACCCATACCCCCTCGAGGCGGATGGGGTTCATGTTCAGGTGGACACGTGCCGCGAAGTTACCGACTCTGCGGTCGTCCTCCTGCGGCGAGCGCACGTTCAAGTCGGTCGGCGTCAAGTTGTTCGTGGGATTGAAGCCGTCCGCCTTTCCCCAAACGATGATCTGCTGCCCAATGCGCAAGTCGAGCGGGCCGAAGTAGCCGTTGACGTACGCTTCGCGCAGCTCGGTCGAGTACTCAGGCCGTTCGGTGCCTTCCGTACCGTACCTGAAGCGCACCTCGGCGAAGCCATCGCCGTACGTGTCGCGCGGCGTGCGCGCTTGCAGCGCGAACTCGCCGTAGGCGGCGTTCACCTCTCCCTGGAAGAACCCGGGGATCTTGCCGACGAAGGCACCACCGCGCACGTAGCCGTTCAGCTGCAACCCACCTACGGCTCCAGCGCTCGTCGTATCCGTATCGGTCGCCCCTGACAAACTCTCTTCGAACAGACTAGCGCCGGATTCAACGACGGTATCGTCGCTCTCGGTTACTTCGGCGCTGCTCTCGACCTCGCTAGCGCCTTCGTCCGCGCTGGCTGCAACGCCTTCGTCCTCGACTTCCGCCGAGGCTTCGATACCAGCACCGGCGGCGATGCCGGCCTCGGATGCCGTGCTCTCGGTGCCGACGGAAACGCCTTCTTGAGCCGACGCCGTTGCGCAAGGTAGCCACGCCAG
>CAZNZA010000055.1:3279-9192 GCA_964577325.1 uncultured Polyangiaceae bacterium | reverse complement strand
TGCCGACGGAAACGCCTTCTTGAGCCGACGCCGTTGCGCAAGGTAGCCACGCCAGTAACGCAGACAGCGGGCCGATAACCCGTATGGGTCGGGGTCTAGAGGGTTGGGGTGTTGGTTGCTCTGCTGCTGTCTCCCGCATTCACGCCATCCGTTCCCACGAGTCAGGGCTCCGGCATATCAGGACTGCGTCCACTCTCCCATCGCCGCAACGACGGAAAATCCAGCTGCTGCGCTACCAACGACAAACTTGTCACCGGACTGGATCTCTTGGTTGCGAAGCAAGTGGTGGAAAGCCATGCCGACACTCGCACTCGCGGTATTGCCGTAAATGGAGTGAGAATACACGCCCTTTTTTGGGTCCGTACCCAAGTCCTCGATAATCTTTCGCACCATCACTTCGCTCGGCTGATGGAAAACGAAATACTGAATGTCATCGGGAGTCCATCCCACCGAGGCAAGTGTCTCGCGCAGCCACGGGGGGATGAGTTTGCCCAGGCGCATCAATTCAACCGACGAGGAAACGAACGTGCCGTCGATCGGCGCTTGGCACAGACTCCAGTGCTTGGGAGCCGTCAACGTTTCAATGCCGTACAGCTTCAACCCCCCCCCGGGCCATGGACTCTTGCGCAGCAGAAAACAGGCCGCACCATTACCGACGGTCAGCCCCGCGGACTTCATGTAGAGGTCTTTGACGGTCTGAATGTCGTAACTCAAGAAGTGGCCAACGAGCTCTGAGGTGCAGACCAACGCCGTGCGGTACTTGTCGTGCAGTGCCAGGTAGCCGGCCGCCGTTTGAATGGCTTCCATGTGGCCGACGCAAGCGGCGGTGACATCGAAGGCGTGGGTGCGCTTGACCCCGAGCATGGCCGCTACCTCCATGGCGGTGGCGGGCTCGAAGTACTGACGGGCAATGCCGCCGGAAATGATCAGGTCGACTTCGTCGAGCTCGACGCCGTTGACCTCCAGGCATTCCCGGGCGGCAGCCGCCGAGTACTGCGCTACGCGTGCCGTATCGTCGTGCTCGAGGTAGCGGTAGCGCGTCTTGCACATGCCGAAGATGTGCTCGATGGCGGACCGCAAAGTCGGCCAATCCGCTTCGGCGCCGCGGTACTCGGCGCGCACGCGTTGGATGATTTCGGCGTTGCTCACCCGCTGAGGCGGGTGACTGATGCCGGGCTTGGATAAGTACAGTTGGGGAAAGCTCACTCGCGTCTCTCAGTGCTAGGAAGCGCTTCGCAGGCCCTGTAGGGACGAGACGAACGCCTGTTCCGAGCTTGTTGCTCGCCGTTAGCTTGCTTCATCAGAGCGCCCTTGCAATGGCGCTGAAGGAGGGTGGCCCAGCGCTCGGCGGAACCTGTTCTGCGTTGACCCGGATCGGAACTCTGCTTTTGGCTGCAGCCAGCAGAATCCGCACGGGGAAAGCTGTGCCTCTGAGCTGCGTGGAAAAGTGCAGACCACAAGCCAAAAAGGAACTCACCTCGCGCGCCGACTGCGCGTCATGGTCGCAGCGGGCACGCCGCTGACGTGAGCACCGCAGGGTCGATGGGTTGCACCGTGCCGGCGAAGGGCTCTGCGCTCAAGTACTCGGCCAAGAGTTGGAGGCACACGGGCTGTTGATCGGTCGAGCAAGGCTCGCAGACGGCTTTGCCTTCGAACACGCCACACGCCTCCTCGGCGCTCATGGCCGGGCCAAAGCCCACCGTGAACAGCGGGTAGAGGTCCCGTAAGTCCACTTCCGCCGTCATCTGGCCCATAGCCTCAGCCGCGCCCTCGGGAATGACGTTGCTCAGCACCAAGTTGCGGATCGTGGCGTTAACCGTGATCATCTTGTCCGTGTCTTTGTGGTCGACCTGAATCGGCAAGCTGGTAGGACCTAAAGCAAAGGCAGGAACGGCGGCGTTGGCCGTCGTTTGAACGGTCGGGCCGCACGGATCCTGCACGCTGTCGATGGCAGTGCCCAGCGTCACGCTCAGCGTGTCACCGTTGGCTTCGCCAAAACTCAGCAAGAACTGAGGCACGAAGTTCTCCAAAATATCTCCAGCCTCGGGCTTGGTCCAGGTGTGCTCGGCCAAAGTGAGGATGTACGTTTGGTTGGCCCAAGGATGCGCACCACCGTCGTCTCCCCCGTTCGGGTCACCGCAGGCAACGAGAGCCGACGCACTCAACGCACTGCAGCTTACGAGTAAACTGCAGCGCCGGTTGAAGCTGCGCTGCCACCATTGCTCAACACGTCCAAACGCTGAAACCATAGTCACTCACCTAGCGGTCTTACCTAAGAGGGTATCGAGCCGCAGCAACTCGCTGCGGTGCAACAGGTGGCGACATACAATACGCACCACGTGCCTGGCAACGGTTGCCGATCGTGTCTCCGGCCAGGCCGAGCAAAGATGCCGCGTAAGGCTGACGCCCAGCTGACGGTAGCCCTATTCCGGTCAGCCCGACTCATTCGTCCGATTTCGACGGAACTTTCTTTGCCACTCCTACGTGTTCGGCGCGAGCGCCATGAGTATTTCGAGTTCACGCGTGGTGAAGTGACCAACGCTCCTCGTCGAATCGATGTCTTTTCGTGGGGCTTGTGAAGGTAGGGAAATACAACCACCGCAAGGGCATTTTTTTGCCTCTCCCCTTTGCTATCTGTCGCGACGACGAATGGGGTGGATAGCAGTAGTGCCTGTCTCGCGGCTACGCCTAGACAGTCTGGACATGGGCGGTTCGTTCCGCTCTACTGCCCGCGCGTATGAAAATATCGAAGCGCGCGGCTCATAGGCTCGGTAACTCCACCCTCGGATCCCAGGCTATTTGTGCTCTGTTCATGCTGGGCGGCTGTGAGTCCACGGACGTGCCGCACGGCAATGAACGTCCGCCAGATGGTGCCACCATCACGTTGGTGCAAGAGAACAACTACACCGCCAACGCGACCTTCAACATCCCCAGCGTCGATACACCGGTCTCCGACCTGACGTTCACCTGGGACGCCGTCACCGCCAACGTCTTGTGTGAGCCCGTAATACCATCGACGGACGTGGGCTCAGCCTGGGTCATCCGCGTGGAGGGGAGAGATCAAATGGGCGTGAGGGAGCTCATCGAGAGCTTCTCGTTGGCGAGCGCCATAGATTTGATCGCCGGCGTGCCCACGTCCGGGCGAGCCACAACCCAGGCGCAGTTGTCGGAGATGACGCTTTCCGGCGCTACGGCTCCGCTGGGCGCCCAAGTGTCGGACTTCTATCTGCCGTCGAGCGCGGAGACGCCGTACACGTACATGCTGCTTTTCACCGCGGGAGCAGACGCCGACCGAGACGCTATTTCCATGACGTTCTTGAACCCGACGGGCACGGGAGAGGCGGTCGTTGCGGGTCAACCCGGCTGCGACCCGACGACTTTCCAGCCCACGTTGCTGACGTACACGCCGGTACTAGGCCTGCCCGTGCCGGTGCCCGCAGCAGGCCCTTGGGTGGTCGATTGGTACGGCGTCAAGTTGGACAGTCAGTTGGATAACGTGTCGTTTGGCAAGTTGGATCGCCTGGCGTTGGCGTTCCACGAAAACAAGGTACCTGGCGACTTCAATCAGCAAGCGAACTTCTTCAAGCTGGAGAGCGACGCGACGCTGCTCTACGAGGCGATCTTGCCCATGGAAAAGCGGACCGGTGCCGACCTCGCCACTGCCGTGCTCACCCACGATGCGTCGGGCCAAACCCCGGAGGGCACCCCTTTCGCTGGCTTCAACAACGGGTTGACCGGCGTCTGGGTGATGGCCGTCATGTGCGATAGCTGTTCCAATCCTTCGCCGGTGATTCTGTCGGTGTTGCAGCCAACCGGGTAACCAACGGCGATCGACGACACTGGATATGTCCTGTGGGAACGAATGCATGGATGTCGACTGCTCGTCATTCGACTCGAGGCTTACTATGCCGGTACGTCACCCTCTGTCGCACAGTGGTTCACCGCGTGGTTCATCGAGCCGAATCCGCGTGGGGACCACACTGCCCCCTAGCCGCTGGAGGTTAGGAGCGGTAAACCGGGACAGCGGACAACGACTGGAAATCGCAGGAAGAAGCTTCAACCACCCTTCGTACCACGAGCGCCCCGTCTGGCCTGGTGTGACCGTTCATCCCAGCATCGGGACCGCCACTCGACCGTCTCTCACGGTGCGGCTTCGTCCCCCAAGGGGTCAAGCAGCTCTCAGCAATTAAACCGACCTTTGGAGAACCTCATGAAAGCAAGCATTACTCGTCGCACCCTCGCCCTCGGACTCACCGCCGCCATGAGCGTGAGCATGCTTTGCGTGTCCCCGACGGCAAGCGCCGCCCCGGACGGCAAAGAGATCATGGAGAAGATGGCGGAGAACCGTAAAGTGAGCGGTTCAGAGGCGGTCGTCAAAATGACGATCGTCAATGCCAATGGTCAGAGCAACGAGCGCTCGCTCTCGATGGCGACCAAGGTCTTCGACGGCGGCAAGACGGAGAAGCGGATCTACCGCTTCCTGTCGCCCACGGACGTCAAGGGCACGGGCGTGTTGGTGTTCGACTACGCCGACAAGACCGACGACGTATGGCTGTACCTGCCCGCCATGCGCAAGACTCGCCGCATCGTGAGCTCACAACGGGGACAGAGCTTCATGGGCAGCGAGTTCACCTACGGCGACTTCAACACCCCGGCAGTCGGCGAGTACAATTACAAAGTGCTTGGCGAAGAAGCGGTCGATGGCGACGCCTCGTGGAAGGTGGAAGTCGCCCCCAAATCCAAGGATGTGGCTGAAGCGGAAGGCTACTCGAAGAAGATCTTCTGGGTGAGCAAGGCAAGCTCGACGATCCGCAAGGGCGTTTTTTACAACTTGGACGGCGAGGCCTTCAAGGAGTTGACGGCCAAGGACGTGCGCTTGCTCGACAAGGACAAGAAGCGCTACCGAGCCATGCACTTGGAAATGGTCAACAAGAAGAACGGCCGTAAGTCGGTGTTCGTTACCGAAAAGGTAAGCCTCAACCCCAACACCAAAGATGAATTCTTCACCCAAGCCTACCTCGAGCGCCCGTGAGACGAGGGTTTACGACGATGGAGACAACATGAGGAAAACCACATCAAAACCCTTCGCGGCGCTGGTCGCGCTCGCCCTCGGCTCGGCAGTTGCGGTCGGAGGCGCCGTCATCAGTGGCGGCTCGTTCGTACCACTGGCTCACGCTTCGGCTCCCGTGCCGTCACTCGCCTCCGGCGATCTTGCCAGCGGGCCCTACTCGAAGATGCACATGCTGCTCGAAAAGACGATCCTCAACGTCGACGTGGTCACCGTCGACGTCAGAGTCGACGCTAAAGCCCAAGCCGAGTTCGTGAAAATTGCCCAGGGCAAGAAGATCGACGGCAGCGTCGAAGAGCAGCTCGCCAAGGCCGCAATGGCCACGGACAACGCGGTCGTGCAAATGAAGTTCGAGCGCGACGTCTCACTGAGTCAATGGTTCGATCAAGTGGGAGCCAGCTTGGACAAGGCCGTCAAAGCGGGATACATCACCGCCGCCCGCAAAGGGCAAGTCATGGCGGCCCTGCCGCAATGGTTCGCCCCGGTGAAGGACCGCGGCTTCAAAGAGGGTGACAAGGTGCTGTACCGCATCCGCCCGGACTCCCTGCGCACCGTGCTCGTTACCGTGGATGGCAAGACGGCGGTCGATCAAACCGACAAGACCGGCGACTCTTCCAAGGTGCTGTTTGCGGGATACTTCGCTCCTGGTGCTGACATGCGCCAGCCTCTGCTGCGTTCGTTGCCCAACGCCAAGTAACGCCATCAGGTGCACTCGACGCAAAAAGCCCGCTCAACCAGAGCGGGCTTTTTTGCATCCATCTCAGTCAAGCGCTCATCAGATACCGAATTAGTCAAGCGCTAGGCCGCGCCGCGGCGGAAGTCCTGGGGCGGCAAGAAGGTGTCGT
>CAZNZA010000055.1:0-3179 GCA_964577325.1 uncultured Polyangiaceae bacterium | reverse complement strand
GTCAAGCGCTAGGCCGCGCCGCGGCGGAAGTCCTGGGGCGGCAAGAAGGTGTCGTAGAAGAACTTGCAATCTTGACGGATCTTCTCCTCCGACAACCCAAACTTGGCCAGGTTGTACTTGTGCTCCGAGGTGTACGACCGCTGCTTCTCACCCAACTTGTGCACGGTGTCCCTGAGCTCAGGCGTCATCTCGTGCTCGAGAAAGCGACACATGTCTTCCATCAGTCCCTCGAAGTCCTCCATCATGCGATCGTAACGGACGATGAATACCCGGTCGTGGTCGATGGCGCCGCTCGTCCAGTCGTCGTGAAAGCGACGAAAGAGCATGATCCACGCCGTGTACATGCGGTCGAGCCACTGCTGGCGGACGGCTTCCGGTTTCGACCAAAATCCAAAGGCGCGGTCGAGCACACCGATGACCAACGACATCGAGCTCGGGATGACCTCGAGCGGGTCGCGCGCCATGTACAGGATGTGGGCTTCGGGAAAACGCTCGATGAAGCGCGGTAGGCGCGGTGCCAGAGAGAACAGCTTGGCGATGTTGCGCTGGTCGCCGTGCAGCACCAAGCTACGCGTCCACAGCTCATCGAGCCAAGCGAAGTCGCGCTCCGACGTGTCCCTCACCTTCGGATCAACGAGCGGCAGCAGGTCGTCTTCATCGAAGGAGAGGAAGAAGCCGTACAGAAAGAACCCATCGAGGTAGCGAAAGAGCACACCGACATCGTCCGTTTCGACCGACGTGAGGCTCGTATGGTGGGCTTCCGTCGAGTGGTACTTGGCTGGACTCAGCTTCTCGAGCAATGGCATGAAGGGCTTGAGCATCTTCTGCAGTACGAGCGACGGGTACAGCATCAAGAACAGCTCCATGCCGGAGCCGAAGCCCTCTTTGGAGAGAAAGCGCTGCAAGAAGGTGGTGCCCGTGCGCGGGTTGCCCACGAGTACGATGGGGCGGTTGGCCTTCGTGTGCTTCAGGCTCGGGAAGAACAGTCTGTCGAGCGCCATGAAGAACGCGACGGTCAGTCGTAGTCCGAAGAAGAGCACCGCGATGAAGAGCGGCGCCACATAAACGCCGTGGGCGCGCCGGAGCACACGATAGACGCGCCCCATCCGTGAAAGAATGCTGTCCATAAAGCCTTTTTTATCCCGTTTGGTGGGTAATTTCCGGGCGGAGACTGCCCGATAGACGGCCATAGTGCAACACCTCGTCGGGCCCCGACGACGCTCTTGAAGCTCCCGTACCGGATAGAGCCGGACTTGGAGGTCAAGGTGCTTCGTCGTTAACTTCCAACAACCACTCACGGTGCCTCTCAGGCACGAGGAACGAGCTCCACCCCACCGATTTCGCTCAGTCTGGTTTATTCCGCTAAGGATGCTCGTTGTCGGGTGCTCATGAGACGGTACGCGCTCGAAGACGCCGCTCTACTGCTACCCTGCTCACTGAGCAGCATGCACCTTCCGAAGACCTTCACCCGCTCTCGTTCTTGCTTCCTCGGCTTGAGCCTAATCATCGGCGCCTGCGGCCCGCGCGACACCACCCCCGGCGTGGGCCCGGACACGGACACACCCACGTCGCCTGGAGCTCAAGAGGATGCGAGCCTGCCGCCCGGTGCCCCCACTGAACCCCAGCCCACGTCGGACGGATCGGGCGGTGCCTCCACCGATCCAGGGGTTACCCAAGCTCCCACTCCCAGCGGCTCCGTGGCGCCATCAACGGGTGACGGTACGACCGAGCCCCCGCCCCCGAATCCCTATGGGGCTCTCGTTGGACCTCCGTACTTGTTTGCGCCCACGAGAAGCGGTTTTGGGATCAATGTCGTGGCCGCCGACGGGGACGCCGCGCCGTTCCGGCTTCGCGTGCGAGAAGCCGGAAACACGACGTTTGAAAGTCCGTTGCTCCCCGAACACCCAGCAGCCGACGTTGCGCAGTGGATGATTGCAGAGCGAGAGCCTGCCACGGAATACGAATACGAGATCTTCACCGAATCGGAGGGCGAGGTAATGGCGAGCGGCAGCGTCGTTACCCAGCGTCCCCCGGGGGAATCGTTCACGTTCACCTTAGTTACCGACAGCCACATCGAGCCACGACGCGACCCGGTAGCCTTCGACCAACCGTGGGTGCCGCTGGATCTGAGCACGTACAGTGACTTCGCCGAAACGACGCTGCTACAGGTGGGGCGCGACATGCAGGTGGCGGACGCCGACTTCATGGTGAATCTGGGAGACATCCTCGACTTCCATCTGTTTGGGTTCAACCTGCCACCTCCGAGTGGCGCGTGGACGCGAGCTGGCTACCTCAACTACCGGCGGCTGCTCGACGCGTCCCTGACCAACACGCCGCACTTCAACGTGGTGGGAAACTGGGATGGAGAAAACGGCAACTTCACGCCGGAACAAATCGCCTATTCCCGCGCGGCGCGGATGACGTATGCGCCCGGCCCTAGGCCGGACACCTACCCCGAGGGAGGCAACGATGCGGAAGACTATTATGCGTTTACTTGGGGGGACGCATTGTTCGTGGCATTGAACGTGATGACCTACACGCCTACCGAGCACCTCCTGCACGATACCGGTGCCAAGATCGATGACTGGACGTTAGGGGAGCAACAGCTCGCTTGGCTGCAGACGACGTTGGCCAACGCTACCTCCACATGGAAGTTCCTGCTCATCCACCACACGGTCGGAGGCGCGGCCGGCACGGAATACGACTCGGTTTACGGACGCGGCGGCGGCCAAGCGGCGCGCGTGGGTGAACAAGCTATCGTGCATGATCTCATGCTTCAACACGGCGTTCAGGTGTTCTTCTACGGCCATGACCACGTCTTTACCGACATGGTCGTCGACGGCATCCACTACACGCTGCCCGGCAGCGCAGGTGCTCCTTGGAAGTTCGAATCTGCGGAAACCGGTTACGAGACGTACTGGACTGACTCAGGCCACGGCCGCGTCGCGGTCAGCCCTGAGCGTTTGACGGTCGAGTTCATCGCTGTCGGTGGCGAACTCTTGTACCAGTACGAGTTGACCCAACCGGCAGCCGCTTCGGGACCAGACGCCGGCACGTCTGCGGGCAGTGATGCTGGCCAGGGCGAGGACGGAGACACCTTGGACGCCGGCCGAGACGCCGCTTCGGACGCCGGCGCGCCGTGAGCTTCCGCCGTCCACTCAGAAAATAGATACCGCGCT
>CAZNZA010000054.1:23321-31632 GCA_964577325.1 uncultured Polyangiaceae bacterium | reverse complement strand
TGCGCGCGGCCGAATCACCCGCTGCCAGCAGTTGCTCACGCACGTCGGCAATCTCTGATGGCGCAAGCAACGCGTCAAGAGGAACGCTTTGGTCGGCAAGCTTCGCCGCCGGTATCCCTAGGCCTCCCACGCCATCTGGTGTGAAACGGATCAACAGCGAAGCAGTCCCAGGCTCGTACGCGTACGTCCGCGCCTCAGACTGAATACCCGTAACTCCCGCAGCGGCCAACAGCGTGCTCCCGGCGCGGACGCGTCCACGATACTGAAACCCGAGCACCGCGCCCGTCGAGGGCAGAACGAGCGCGTCACCGCCCCCTTCGATGATATCGATGGAAGCGACCCACCGGCGCAATGACACTGAGGGAAGAATGCGGGTCACTCAGACGCGGGATAGCACACGCTGTCGCCTCGTTCACCCTCGATCCGAAACACGAAGTGGAGACGGTCCTCGTCGGCTCTGAGCTTTCGAGCCATCGAACCTTCCCCCGTCGCCGCCTCGAACACACCAGTGACGGCACTCGACATAAAGCCAACCGCTGCCCCATCAACCTGAGCCGTGCGCCTCATCGACGCGCCTGACGAAGTCGGCCATCAGCGCCGCACACGCAGCGGCGTGAGTCTCGAGCAAGAAGTGGGGTCCGTCGAGGATGTGCGCCTCCATGCGAGGCAGCACCTTCATCCAACAGAGCGTCTCTTCGAGGTCGAAGAAGACGTCATGCCTGCCCCACAGCATCAGTGCCGGAGGGTGATGGCACTCGAGGTAATGCGCGATTGTTTCGAAGCGCCGTACGTGGTTGCGATAGTCGAGCACCAACGCCCGTTGCGTCTCGAGCCGACCAGGCAGCGACATTATCCGCCAATCTTCCTCCCAAAGGTGGGAGTCGATGCGCTGGGCGATATCTTCGGACAGCCCTCCGACGTACTGCTCGCGCGTGCCCTCCAAGGTCAAGTGCGCGGTCGCCGCGAGTTCACGTTCCGCCGTAGGCTCCTCCCAGAAAGCCCGGGTCGCCGCCCATTGCGGTCCGATTCCGCTTTCGTGAGCGTTCGCATTCTGAACGATCAGGCTACGTACCTTGCTCGGCGCCCGCGTGGCGAGATGCAAACCCACCGCCGCGCCGAAGTCGTGGAGATAGAGGTGGAACGACTCGACGCCGAGCCGCCCCAGCAGTTCTTCGATCACGTCTGCAAAGCGCGCGAAAGACGGAGCCAGCATGGGTTCTGAATCGCCAAATCCGGGAAGATCAGGGGCTACGACGAAGCAGTGTTCAGCGAGCGTTCCCATGACATTCCGGAACGACTGCGATGAGGCAGGAAAACCGTGAATCAAGAGCAGCGCTGGCTTCTCGCGATTGCCCGCAACCCGCACGCCAAGCTCAGCATCTAGGATCGATAGACTCCATCGTTCTGGCGCTGCGATTGCCATTCCTGCGTGTATACCACGCAGCGCTGACGTTTCGGGGGACTCTTTGCTTGCTTAGCAGTGCTATGCGCGCGGACGCACTCGGCGCCTCAGCAGCCCGGCGAGGACCGCGAGTGCTCCCCAAAGCCCAGTAACATTGCCGGGTAAGGAAGCCATCGTGCAGCCTCCAGACTTTCTGGGAGGTTGTGCACTGGGGGTTTCGCTAGGGGGGGCTTCCGCGCCGGCATCTCTGTGGTCGGATGAGCTCCCAGCGTCGGAAGCCACAGGTGCTCGCGCATCACTTTCTCTGTCTTCGGCATTGGTGGTATCTTCAATTGCGGAGTCTGCGCCGTCTGTGTCGTCGGTGAAATCAAAGGCACCGGCATCCTCAATCCTCGTTAGCGGTAACTCGTCGTCAAAGCAGACGCGGCGCAGCTCGTAGCGCTCGCCGATCACATCGAATGCCGCAACATCGACGCAATCTACTGGGTCGTTGAACTGGGTTGTCACTGGCTGCGTACCAGGCTGGACCACTCGGGCATGACTCCACGAATGGTACTTCAGCCCGAAAAGGTCTACGGCATAGGCCTGGTCTACGTGTTGCGGATCGAGTTCGAGCGCGATGCGGTCGGGACCTCCACAGAGATCGTCCGGAGCGTAGTCGTTCATCACCACGCGCACAGGGATGTCAGGCGGCGCAAGACGAGCAGCTTCCGTGCTCCCCGTTCGAAAGCGTCGCCAACCACTGTCGACGACACGCTCGACGACGCTGTCGGTGCGAACCTTCCATTCGTAGTCGGTGTTCGGCTGCAACCCTCCATCGATCCGAGCTCGGCAAAAGAACAAGCTCGACCCTCTTTCGCACTCGGTGCTAACTGCCACTTCTGCGCCTGCATCCGACAACGTCTCGAGAGCACCAGCGTCGGGTTCGCCACTGACTAGAGCGCCCGCGTTTCTCTCGACGACTCGCAAAGCAAAGCGCGGCTCGTCGTAGTTGGCCGCAGCGATGAGAACGGCATTGAGCGGTACCGCTTCGGCACCATTCTGAGGAAGCAGCGGGAACACCTCCGGCACGTACGTGCCGCAAGCTTCTGCGGAATTGGAGTGAAATAGGTGCAACAACGCAGCGCCAGAAAGAAGAATAAGCCGATTCATCTCCGACAGTGTTCGACAATCGATGGTATGGGTCAAGGCAAGGAGCCGACGAACACGATGCACTGAGGCTGCGTTTAGCCAGCCATCTCTTTCAGTCCGGTAACTCGTGTCCCATCCGCGAGCACCGAGAGGTGCGGTGTGCGGCAGACTATCGAGCAGTGAACGACAGGTCCCTTGCCCGCGGTCTTCAGAATGGTTGCTACCGCCTGCAGACTTTGACTGTCCCGCACGGATGGATTCTCCGTCCACTTTGCCTCGATCAAATGACGCTCAGTTCCGACGGAGAGCAGAAAATCGACTTCTCGCTGCTGAGCGTCCCTATAGAACCACAGCGTGGAACGATCCCCGAGGCTGTCGCGTTGCTTGCGCAATTGTGCATAGACGGCCGACTCCCAGACAGCCCCGAGGTAGGGGCTCTGCGGCAGGGAACGTTCATCTAAGCCAAGCAGATAACAGAGAAGCCCAGTGTCAGACAAATACAGCTTGGGACTCTTGATCAATCGTTTGCCAACGTTCTCGAAGTATGGCTCGAGAAGCTGAATTTGATTGGACGCTTGCAGCACGCTGAGCCAATCGTTGATGGCCTTGCTACTGACGCCCACGTCGCGCGCTAATCCCGCTTTGTCCAGCAACTGCGCCGAACGCGCCGCACACGCCCGCAGGAAGCGCTCAAAGTCGCGCAGACTGATCACGTTGAGGATCTGGCGTACGTCGCGCTCCAGGTACGTGCTCAGGTAGGCGCGATAGAACGCGCTCGAATCGATGCCTGGATCACGCCACAGATCCGGAAACCCGCCGCGCACGATGGCTCTAGTCAGCTCGTTCACTTGAATCGGATACTGAACGTGCTGTGATATTTCCTCGAACGACAAGGTTTCGAGCTCGACAAGCGCACAGCGCCCGGCCAGGCTGTCCGACACCGCCTTCATCAGGGTGAATTTTTGTGAACCCGTGAGGACGAAGCGGCCCATCGAGTGCCGGTCGCTGTCGACAGCGATCTTCAGGTGACGGAACAGACCCGGTGCATACTGCACCTCGTCGACGAGTAGCGGTGCGGGGTGCTGGGTCAAAAACAGTTCGGGCTCTCGCTCCGCCAACTCTGCGGCGCTCGGCAAGTCCAGGGAGACATAGTGGTGCTCCGGAAATAGCTCGCGAAGGAGCGTCGTCTTGCCAGTTTGGCGCGCTCCCGTCACGACAGTCACAGGAAATTGGTGTGATAGAGCTCGGATCTGCCCCGATATTTCCCTTTTATAATACACAATTAGCAATTCTGACTTGTTAGGTAGGAATTGCAATCCTGGAAGATCGGTTCTGGAGAGGGCGGCGGGCACGTCGGCCGGTAAGAGCGTCGAGGCGGTGACCGCAGATCTGCGCTAAGTCACCGTCATGCCCCTCTCCCAACCTCGACGGTTGCTTCTGTGTCGGGCGCGTGATCGGCTTTGCGAGGAGGCGTTCGTCGGAGAAGCAGCGATCTCTGTGGCGACACTTGCCGAAGAAGCGGGACTGTCTACGGGTATGTTCATCCGCGAGTTCACACGCTTGTTCGGCGAGACGCCGCACCAGCGACGTATCCGTGCTCGCGTCGAGCGGGCGAAGCAGCTGCTGGCGCGGGGCGACACCGTCACCAGCGTCTGCTTTGACGTTGGCTGCTCGAGCCTCGGAAGCTTCAGCGCGCTCTTCCACCGTCGCGTGGGCTTGGCGCCTTCCACCTACCGTGCGCAGACCCGACGCCTGGTGCAGGTCCCCGGCGGATTGAGGCGTGCGTTGAGCCCAGGTTGCTTTGAGCTCATGGCCCAGGCCTGGGAAGTGCAATTTCGGAGAAGCAATCTCCGGCCCGGTGTGGCACCTGACGCTCATGATGAAGATCAAGCTCGTAAGCATTCACGTCGATGATCAGGAGAAAGCGGCTGCGTTCTACGGTGACGTTCTCGGTTTCGCAAAACGGCACGATCTCGACGTCGGCGGAGGGTTTCGGTGGTTGACCTTCGTGTCGCCGGATGGGCACGACGACGTCGAGCTCGTTCTCGAACCCAATGCAAATCCCGTCGCCAAGGCTTATCAAGCGGGGCTGCTCGAGCAGGGCATACCCGCGACGGCTTTCGAGGTCGTTGATGTCGACGCCGAGCATCGTCGGCTCGTGGAGCACGGGGTGACGTTCACCAGCGAGCCTCATCAGCAAGGCCCGATCAAACTCGCCGTCTTCGCCGACACGTGCGGCAACCTGATTCAGATTTACCAGCCGCCGAGTGCTTGAAGTTGCGGGGGCGGCGGGGGGGAGCGTCGGCGCACCGCCAGCCTGAGATACCCACGCTGGCTCGAGCCGGCCTACGCCTCTACAATCGGAAGGTGCTGCAGACTCTCGTGAACGCGCGATGAGAAAATCGAGATCGGAGCTAGTCGAGGCATGAGCCTTGCCAAACTTTGCACTGACCGGCATCACAGGTGGCCACATGAGGCGTGCTGTCGAGGCCCCACTCTTGTACACAACCGTGCCGAACCAAAGCGTCGTAGGCGTCCTGAAATGCGTCGCGCTCGTCTGGACGTAGCAGCAGAGAGACGCTGACCGCTGGAGGACCCGCGGACACCTCACAGGCGCCTTCGTTCGAGAGTCCGCCCCAAAGTACACAGTCGTCGTCGAGGGAACACGGGTGAGGCTCATGAAATTGCTCGAGGGCGGTCTCGCATTCGTCTTCGCTCCACAGCGGGCACTCGATGTCGGGCGAGTAGAGCCAGCAGCCCTGGAACTCCTCGTCACTGGTATACGTGTAGGCGAAGCCGTTTCGACATGTGTAGTGGTTCTGCCACGGCGAATATCCCGCATCGAGTCCCTCGGGCAGTTGGGTCAAGCAAGTGCCGGCCTCAGGTCTAGCGTCGAAAGAAGAGTCCATCGACGAAGGAGGCGAACTCGGAACCGAGCCGTCATCTGTCGAAGCGTCCAGCGTCGAAGTGGGGGAGATTGGTGGTAAAGATGAATCAGCCCGCGCCGCTGCGTCTTCGTCCAGTGTCACGATAGCTTCGGCGTCCCGCTCGCGAGGTGAATGGGGGTCACCTTGGTCTGCGCAACCGGGAAACAACCCGCCAACCACGACAAGAAAGTAATAGCACCGCGTCGAGGCGCGATATCTGGTGGGAGGCGCAGAGCGTAACATGGGTGCGAGTATTGCCGCGTTGAGTGAAGATGTCCACGCGTCGCTGTCCGTCTGGCTGAAGGAGTATTCACCAGCGCGCGCTGGTGTGCGCCGTGCCCTCGTGGCAGGCTCACCTGATGAACTCGAAGCTGAGTCGGCCCGGGTGTTGTGTGGTGACGTTAGTTTTGTTGTCTTGTAGCCTGGTCGGCTGCCGAGCAGGTGATCCCGTCAAGACGGGCGGAACAGACGCCGAAGCCGCTACTGCAAACGACAGCTCCGGAGCAGATACGCCGGAAACGGACGGCGGTGAGCATTCGGAAACGATTCGTTTCGAAGCCAGTGCGGGCGTCGGACGTTCACCTGAAAACAATAGTGCGCCGGTCGACGAACTCGCAGCCGGCTTCAACAACGCCGGCTTTCAACTGTGGCTTGCGCAGTCCGTGAACAAGAACTTCGTCTTCAGTCCGGTGAGCATCGGCCATGCACTGTTGATGGCACGCGGCGCTGCCAACGACGAGACCGGCGCTGCCATCGATGCCGCTTTTGGCCTCCCCGCTGGGATATCAGCGCACGAGGCGTGGAACGCCGCAGATATTGCTATCGCCGCGGCGGCAAATGCCGAAGAAGAGGTGACCATTCGTATCGCCGATCGGATTTGGCCGCGCCTCGATGTCAACCCCGACCAGGGTTGGATTGATTTGCTGGCGAGTGAACATGGCGCCAGCGTTCGAGCCCTAGACTTTGCCAATGATGCCAGCGGCAGCCGTGACATCATCAACGAGTGGGTGAGCGAGCAGACGGAAACTCTCATCCCCGAACTGCTACCCGAAGGCTTCCTCCAACCAAGCACCGTGCTCGTCTTGACGGACGCCATCTACTTCAAGGCGCGTTGGCAGACCGTATTCGGAAAGTATGGCAGCGTGATGGACTCCTTCACGCTCCTGGATGGATCGACTAAAGACATCGAACTGTTGCGCGAGCTGGAGTTGTCCGACCGCCGTGGTGTGGGAGATGGTTTCGTAGGCGCCGAGATCCCTTACGTGGGGCGGGAATTGTCGATGTTGCTCATCGTTCCGGATGAGGGAAGATTCGAAGAGATCCGCGGCAAGCTCGACCAAAGTTTCATCGACGGCATTGACGATTCGTTCGGCACCGGTCCCTTCGAACTCCTCATGCCGGCGTGGACGACGAACACGAACCTGAATCTCCTCCCCTGGCTGACGGAATTTGGGGCCGCACCCGGTTCCTACCCCAAGATAACGCCCGGTGCGTTCCTAGGGGGCGCCGTGCACGGCGCGGACATCGCCGTCGATGAGTGGGGCACAGTGGCCGCAGCAGCGACAGGCCTCGCTTTCGACGAATCTGGTGCAGCGGATCCGCAGCTCATCGTCAGAGCCGATCGACCGTTTCTCTACCTGATCCGACATCGCGCTAGCGGCATGGTGTTGTTCGCTGGACAAGTTGTCGATCCATGAACGTTCGCGGATATGGCTCAGCACTCCCACGCTCTGCTGAGAGTTCCCGCAAACGGCTAAGATGATCGAGCTCGGACCACCGTGAAACTGCATCGTACTCGGTGTGACGGACGTTCAGAGGGCTTCCAGGAGCAGATCAGCCATGGCGCGAACCGCCGGGGAGACGAGTCGGTTGTTGGAAAGCACGATGGATAGCGGCATCGCCGGCGGCTTGTAGCGGGCAAGCACCTCGCTGATGCGTCTATCTGCGACGAGCGGCGCCGCATACAAGTTGGGGAGGCGAGCAATACCCAGACCTGCGGCCGTAAGCTCAGTCAGCAATTGGAAGCTATTTACCGCAAGACGCGGCTTGACGCGGACGACTTGCCCGGCGCGAAACGTCCAACTTGCCGGCGTCTGTGCGCTGCGCATGACCAAGCAACGGTGCTTCTGGAGCTCCCGCGGTGTCTTGGGTTTCCCTGCCTGCTCGAGGTAGTCGGGGCTAGCAAAAATGCCCATGCTCTGGGACATCTTCAAGCGCCGCGCGACGAGCCCCGAATCCTCGAGTGGGCCAAAGCGGATGGCTATGTCGAAAGCTTCCTCGACGAGGTTCACACGGCGGTCCGTCAGGTCGACATCGACGACGACGGCGGGATAACGTCGTCCGTACTCCAGCAGCACTTCCTTGAGGAAGCGTTGACCCAGCTCGACTGCAGCCGTCAAACGGATGGTTCCCTGAGGTTCCCGCTGAGTGGAGGTGACCACCGCGTCTGCTGCCCGCAGCGCGGCAATAGCGGGCTGCACCTCTTGCAGATAACGCGCGCCAACGTCAGTAAGCGTCACGGACCGCGTGGTGCGCGTCAACAAACGTGCTCCCAAGGTCTCTTCCAAAGCCGCGACGCGCTCGCTCACCGTCGACTTCGATACACCCAGGGACAGCGCGGCTTGCCGGAACCCTCGCTGTGCAACCACCTCGACGAACGCCACCACATCGTTAGGGTCGGCGTTTCGCATCGTTCGCATTCCTGGACGGTACGCCGCGACGCGCGCGATTGTCGAGGAGGGCATACCGTCCGGCTTGCCGAGAGACATTGTTCGCAGGTCCGGACAGTACGTCCGGATATGCTGGATTGTCCAGGACTGAAGGGGGGACTAAAGTCTGCTGTGCGACCTGG
>CAZNZA010000054.1:19009-23221 GCA_964577325.1 uncultured Polyangiaceae bacterium | reverse complement strand
ATATGCTGGATTGTCCAGGACTGAAGGGGGGACTAAAGTCTGCTGTGCGACCTGGCCGGTGCCGGGTCCGAGGAGTGTCGTCATGAAATTGCTTTCACCGTTTCAACTGGGTCCGCTTTCGCTCGAGAACCGTATCGTCATGGCGCCGATGACGCGCAGCCGCGCCATCGGCAATCGCGCCAGCGAACTACTTGCTACCTACTATAGCCAACGCTCGAGCGCCGGCTTGATCGTGACCGAGGGCATCGCCCCCTCCCCCAACGCGCTCGGCTACGCGCGCATCCCAGGCTTGTTCAATGCCGAACAAGTCGCCTCATGGCTACCGGTTACCGAAGCCGTACACCAGAACGGCGGTCACATCATCGCCCAGTTGATGCACGTGGGTCGTATCGGGCACCCGCTCAATCTGCCACAGGGAGCGCGCCTCCTTGCCCCCAGTGCCGTGGCAGCCAACGGTGAGATGTACACGGATGCGCTCGGGCCGCAGCCGTTTCCGGAGCCGGAGGCCATGAGCTCGTCCGACGTACGCGCGGCGATCGATGAGTTCGGAAAAGCGGCTACGCTTGCACGCGAGGCGGGTTTCGACGGCGTAGAATTGCACGGTGCCAACGGCTACCTGATCGAACAATTCTTGAACCCGCATACCAATCGCCGTAGCGACGCTTACGGTGGCTCGGTGGAAGCACGCGCGCGTTTCAGCATTGAAGCGCTCGAAGCGGCGGCTTCCGCGGTGGGACGCGAGCGTGTCGCGATCCGTCTCTCGCCCTTCAACACTTTCAACGATCTCCCGGTCTACGAGGAAGTGCAGGCGCAGTACGCCTATTTGGCCAAGCATCTCACCGGCGTACTGTACGTGCACCTGGTACAGAACTCGCACCAGGATTATCGTGCCGTCGAGAGCGCCATTCGTACCGCATCTCACGCTCCCATCATTCTCAACGGCGGCTTCGACCGCACTCGCGCCGAGGAGGCGATTGGCGACGGTCGCGCTGAGCTCATTTCCTTTGGTCGCCCGTTCATCGCCAACCCTGATCTCCCCCATCGCTTCGCGGCACGCCTCGATCTCGCGACCCCCGACCCCTCGACGTTCTACACCCCGGGCGCGAATGGGTATGTGGACTACGAGCCGGTTCAGGCGGCCGCCTCGTAACTCGACTGCAAGGGGGCCGTTTATCAATCTCGACGTCAAGGGCCGCTCCTCGACGCCACTGCAAAGCGCTTGATCTGAACCGACCCGAGTGAACGGTCGCCACGATCCGGGTTCCACGGGGATAATCCTCGTCAAAATCCCGAGAAGTGATGTGCTACCCTCGCCGCCATGGCGCAACTCATCGAAGACTATGCACTCATCGGCGACTGCCAAACTGCCGCGTTAGTGGGGCGAAATGGCTCCATTGATTGGCTTAGTTTTCCTCGCTTCGACTCTCCGAGCTGTTTCGCAGCCCTGTTGGGGACACCCGAACACGGACGCTGGCTGATAACCCCGTGCGGACATATCACGCGTATCGAACGCCGTTATCGGCCCGGCACGCTGGTTCTGGAAACAGACTTCGAAACAGCCGACGGCAAGGTACGCATCATCGACTTCATGCCGCTGCGCAACACTGAAGCCGACCTCGTGCGCATCGTGCAGGGGCTGGAGGGTCGGGTTCGCATGCGCATGGAGCTTGTCCTGAGGCTCGACTACGGGTCGGTGGTGCCTTGGGTGGAGCACACCGAAGATGGCATCGTTGCGGTGGCGGGGCCTGATACACTGCGGCTGCGAACGCCGGTGCCCGTTATGGGTAAAGACTTCACCACTGTCGCCGAGTTCGATGTCGCTGCGACGCAGCGCGTCCCGTTCGTGCTGCACTGGCGTCCGTCTCACGAAGCCGAGCAACCCATACCTCCTCCCGAAACCGCCCTCGAGGAAACCGAATCCTGGTGGCGTGAGTGGAGCGGCCGCAGCACCTATCACGGCGAATGGAGGGAGGCGGTAGAGCGTTCGCTCATCACCCTGAAAGCCCTCACCTACGCACCCACGGGTGGCATCGTAGCAGCGGCAACGACGTCGCTCCCCGAACACATCGGCGGAGTTCGCAACTGGGACTACCGATACTGTTGGCTGCGTGACGCCACGTTCACCTTGTTCGCGCTAATCAACGCGGGGTATCTGGATGAAGCTCGCGCCTGGCGCGAGTGGCTGCTGCGAGCGGCCGCTGCCAAACCCTCGCAACTGCATATCATGTACGGCTTGGCAGGCGAGCGTCGGCTGGTCGAACAGGAACTACATCATCTACCCGGATACGAAGGTTCACGTCCCGTGCGCATCGGCAATGGTGCGTACGACCAGTTTCAGCTCGACGTTTTCGGTGAAGTGCTCGATGCCATGCACGAGTGCTGGGTCGCTGGCATTGCTCCTGGTGAACGAGGTTGGCGCCTCGAGCGCGCGCTCGTCGAATACCTCGAGACGGTGTGGCAAGAGCCGGACGAAGGGATCTGGGAGGTCCGCGGGCCGCGCCGTCATTTCACGCACTCCAAAGTCATGGCGTGGGTCGCCGTCGATCGGGGCATTCGCGGCATCGAACAATTTGGCCTCGAAGGACCCTTGGAGCGCTGGAAAGCGCTACGCGAAACCATTCATCAACAGGTATGCAACGAAGGCTACAACGTGGAGCGCCAAGCGTTCGTTCAGTACTACGGGTCGGACTTGCTCGATGCGAGCCTGTTGATGATGCCGCTCGTGGGCTTCTTGCCCGCCACCGATCCTCGCGTTCGCAACACCATCGAAGCCATCGAGCGGGAGTTGACTCGGGATGGCTTCGTCTCGCGCTACAAGACGGTCGAGGCCGTCGACGGCCTTCCCCCTGGGGAAGGTACTTTTTTGTTGTGCACGTTCTGGCTCGCGGACAACCTGGCGTTGCTCGGCCGAACGGAGGACGCACGCCGTTTGTTCGAAGGCGTTCTTGCCGTGCGAAATGATCTTGGTTTGCTGTCCGAGGGCTACGACCCCCGCGCACGCCGCCTGGTCGGAAACTACCCCCAAGCGTTCTCCCACATCGGCCTCATCAACACGGCGCGCAATCTTTCCCGCGACCAGCCAGGCCCCGCCGAACAACGCGGCTGTCGGTGAAGCGGCGCGTGAACGCATTTGAGTGGGTCAGCACGCGCGTAGCGGGCGCATTCGTCCGCTCGCTTTGCCGTGTGGCTGTGCAATGGCGTGCAATCTCGGGGTTGTGCCCTCTGTTACTAGCAGAGGGTCATGACTGCACGACCTTCGCCATTTTTTCTTGCCGCCTTACCTATCTGCCTCTCGTTGGTTACCGACTGCTCATCGGAGCGTCCTGCCTTCCAACGTCCCGCGCCGCAGGCCGAAACTGGCGACGCATCGATTCACGGCACCTTCGTCTCGACCGACCCGAGTACCACCGACGTCACACATCATCCCGATAGGCCCGTCAGGTCCGGCGCGGCATCGACAAGTCCGACTAGCGGGGCCGCCACCGTGGCGGTCGACCAAGGCTTCACGACCGACGCCGAATCGGCGTCAGCCACCGGTGTCGCGTCGCCAGTCTGTGGCGACGGCATCGTATCCGGTTTCGAGGAATGTGACGAAGGTCCAGCAAACAGCGATCTTCTCGCCGGTGCGTGTCGCACCGATTGCCGAGCAGCCTACTGCGGGGACGGAGTGATCGATGAACCCGGCGCTGGCCGCTGCGACGAGGCCGGAGCAAACAGCGATACGACACCTGATGTCTGTCGTACGAATTGCTTTCTGCCCACATGCGGCGATGGCGTGCGTGACGTCGGCGAAGCGTGTGATTGGGGAGATCGCAATGGCGCAGAGCTGGCAGACGGTAGCTGCTCCACAGATTGCCGCACGTCGCTCTGTGGCAACGGGCATGTTGACGATGGTGAAGAATGCGACGACGGGACCGCCAATAGCGACTCCGAGCCCGGTGCTTGCCGTATCAGCTGCCAAAGAGCAACGTGCGGAGATGGCGTGCTCGACCCTGGCGAAGCGTGCGACGATGCACGAGGCAACAGCAACACCCAGCCCGACCATTGCCGTAACGATTGCACCCTGCCCGCCTGCGGGGATGGGGTTCAGGATGCTGATGAAGCCTGCGATGGAGCCGAAGGCTGCGACGAAGCGTGCAACCAAACCACACGCGGAGACGGCAGCGATGGCAGCGACAGCAGCGACAGCAGCGACAGCAGCGACAGCAGCGA
>CAZNZA010000054.1:0-18909 GCA_964577325.1 uncultured Polyangiaceae bacterium | reverse complement strand
CGACAGCAGCGATGGCAGCGACAGCAGCGATGGCAGCGACAGCAGCGATGGCAGCGACAGCAGCGATGGCAGCAGCTCGCCCCCTTGCACGACCGATTGCGAAGCCGCTGAGTGCGGGGACGGAGTTACGGACGCCGAGTACGAGGAATGCGACGATGGTCCGGCCAATCGCGATGACACTTACGGCGTATGTCGGACCGACTGTCGCTTTGGTGAGCGTTGCGGCGACGGAGTACTGCAAGGCGAAGAACAATGCGATGGGGGCCCCGACTGCAATGCAGCATGCACGTTGGGCGCTTGTCAGGAAGGACAACTGCGCTGCGGGCAGGAGGCTGCATGCGTCGATCCGTTGAGCGACAGCCAATTCTGCGGCGCATCCGGTGATTGCCAAGGCAACAATGATGGCCAAGTGTGTCCAACGAACGCCCAGTGTAGCGGAGGCCGCTGCCAGTGTCCCAATGGCGGCGTCATCTGCGACTCGCGTTGCATCGATCCCATGCAAGACGATCAGTTCTGTGGCGCAGTCGACAACTGTGCCGGAGACGATAAGAATGGCGTTCCCTGTGCGAACGGAACACGATGCGAAGACGGGCGCTGCGCCCCACAATGCGATGGTTCCCAGAAACGCTGTGGTGACCGTTGCATCGCCAACGACGCATGCTGTGAAGACAGTGACTGCCGTTCATCCGACATGCAGTGCACGGACGACAACCGGTGCGAGTGCCCCGGGGGCAGGTTGGAGTGTGAAGGCGCTTGTCTGCCGTCTGGCCAGTGCTGCGACGACAGTGACTGCGCTTCGGACTCAGCGTGTCGTGACCACGACTGCGTGACGTTGGATGCACCCTCCATCATCACAGTCCAGCCCCTGGATGGGCAAGCGGGGGTGCTTCCCGATGCCGAGATCGTGCTGACCTTCGATGAGCCGATGGACCGCGACTCAGTCCAGGCTGCAACCAATGTGACGGGGTTCGACGTGGGGGCACTGAGTTTCACTTGGAACCCAACATCTACCGAAGTGCGGATCGTACCTGTCGGCGGATTCAGTAGCAGTTCAGGCACCAGTCCCAGCGTCCAGCCTCACACCTACGTGCTCCGCGTCGGCACGGGGGCCAAGAACGAGGCTGGAGCCAGCCTACGGAGTGAGTTTACTTCCAAATTCACGACCAGACGCCACATCACCCAGGCGTTCCCAGCCACGGTCGCCACTACCAACAGCTACGGACCACCGGTTAACGGTGATCTTCCCAGAGCCTGCAGTGGAAACTCGCTCGGTTCCGTTGGTTGGTGGTCGAGCCCCGGAAACAGCGGGCAATACTACGTCTTCGCCTCGGTCAATGCTTCTGCCCTTCCGGAACCCGACGACGTAGAAATTATCTCGGCGTCCTTCAATGCCACCCAAGCCGCGTCCACGGGCGACTTCTATACCAACGGCACCGTACAGCTCAGCCAGGTCTTCACGTCGGAAACGCACCTCCTGTACGTGGATTTGTACAAAGCTATCGTCCTGGCAAACCTCGGCACGTTGTCGTCCAGTGACACCTCCGTTCTTCGGCAAGACATCACGCAAAGGTTCGTTCAGGATTTCAAATTGGACCTCACCTTCTTCATGGTCTTTCGCTTGGCCTATGGGGGTGAGCCTCCCGACGGCGCCAAGGCCCAGTTTAGCTGCGACAGCTTGAAACTCGTCGTCGAATACTCGATGCCCTAGAGCCCCCTGAAGGCAACGGCTGCGGGCGCATGAATTGCATTGCCGCGTCAGAGGACCGATCGACCACGCGCCGCTCGATGAGTGGCCATCCGTCGATGGGCAGGAGGAAGCTTGATCGCACCCGGCACTTCGTACTATGCCGATGATCGGGAGGTGACGGCAATGCGGAGGTCACACATGAACGGCGAGGGCAACGGGGGTTGCGACACGGCGTGCCGACCGGCACGGGACATCGACGCAGGCGCGGGTGAGGCGCAACGGGCAAGCTACGCACGAGGGATCCTAAAAGTGCTAACCAGGAACGCTCGTGCAGGCCTGCCCGCGCGCGCTCAGTCATCCCCTTTCGGTTTGATGAGATCCTCCACCGTGACACTCGTGGTGGCCTTGCTGGCAGCCGCCTCGTTCGGCACGGTTCAGGCGCAGACACCGCCAGAGGGCCGTCAGCCCCAACCCAATCGCGGTCCTGCGCCGACGGCACCTCAACCGGAGCAGCCGCCCCCACCGCAACAGAAAAGTTTTCCCGGCGGCAACCCCAAACAACCCGGTGAAGGCCCGCAGCCAAGCGTTCAACAGACGCCAGCCGAAGAATCTGCGCAACCGCTGCCAACGCATGAGGGTCAGCACCCGCCTATCCCCCCCGCGGCAGATCCAGCTCCACCACAGCCGCACGCGCAGGTACCTACCAAAGGTAATCAGTTGCACGGTGCGCTGCCGATGGACCAGCAGGCCCGACTGCTGGTGAGCTTGATTGGTGAGGCACCGACGGTGATCGTGCCCGCAGGGGTCAATCCAGAATTTTGGCGAACCATCGTTCCCGATGACAACCCCGGTACCCAGGCTCAGGTAGCGCTCGGCAAAGCGCTGTACTTCGAGCGCCGTCTATCGCGCGATGGAACCGTTTCATGCGCGACCTGTCACGACATCAGCCGTGGCTTCAGCGATCACCGTCCCACCTCCGAAGGCATTGGAGAACAACTGGGGCGGCGTAACGCGCCGACGACGCTCAACGTCGCGTTCTTCTCGAGCCAGTTTTGGGATGGGCGCGCGGCGACCCTCGAAGAGCAAGCCAAGTTGCCCATTCTCAACCCGATCGAGATGGGGATGGTCAACGAAGAAGCCGCGGTGGCGGCGATAGCCAATGACGCGAAGTACCAGGCGGCGTTTCAGGCGGCCTACGGACGCCCCATCAACTTCGACGACATGGCGCGGGCGATAGCGGCATTCGAGCGTACGTTCGTGTTCCTGGACTCGCCCTTCGACCGTTTTCTCCGCGGCGACGCCGACGCCATCAGCGCCGATGCCCGCGCCGGGTTCGCCTTGTTCAGCGGCAAGGCGCGCTGCAATTCTTGCCACCAGATGAGCGCGTCGAACCCGATCGGTACTGATAACCGCTTCCACAACGTCGGCGTGTCTGCCCGCCATCAAAACTTCGAAGAGCTCGCTCGCAAGGCGTTGGAAGCGACGGCTGGCGGGGCATCAGCGGAGCTGCTCGACCGCTTGGCGTTGGAGACCGATCTATCGGAACTTGGGCGCTTCGTCGTTACCCGTGAGCGCGCCGATATTGGTACGTTCAAGACGCCAGCGGTGCGCAACGTGGGCGTCACGGCACCGTACATGCACGATGGGTCGATGTCGACACTGTGGGACGTCATGGACCACTACAACAAGGGTGGTGAACCCAACCCGTTCCTCGACGGTGGTATCGAACCGCTCGCTCTCACCGAGCAAGAGATCGATCAGGTGGTTGCCTTCTTGTTTAGTCTCAGCGATGTGCGCTTCGCCAAACAGAATTCGGCAGAATTCGAGCGTCAGCGTCAGATCGCAAGCCAACGGCGCCTATTCCGCGATGAAGCGGTTGCCAACCGAAAGGTACTCCAGTTCGAGCAAATGCTGAAAGGACGTCAGCCATGAGTCAACCGAAGAAGCCGCTGGGGATCACCAGTATCGAGACACGCCATCACGCGGAGCGCGCGGAGCTATTTGCGGCGCTCAAGTCGCTCGATCGACGTTCGTTCATGAAAGTTTCGGCCGCGGCTTTCGGCGCCGCCGCGAGCCAGTCGTTGATGCCACCACACTCGTTCCAGCCCGTGCGCGTGGCGCACGCCCAAGGCCAGAAACAGGGCTTCACCTTTGCCTATATTTCAGACTCGCATTTGTATGAACGCGAGCTGAACGATCGTTTCGTCAATCAGCTCCTGCGCGCAGTCGACGACATCAATGCCATGGACCCGCAGCCAGACTTCGTCTTGTACGGGGGCGACCTGGCGCAGTTGGGCGCGGCCCCGGAGCTCGAGCTCGGCGCACAGATACTGAAGAACGTCAAAGCGCCGTTGCGCATGATGGTGGGTGAGCACGATTGGTTCCTCGACATGGGTGAGAAGTGGCGCGAACTGTTTGGAGCCCCCACTTACTCGTTCGACCACAAAGGGGTTCACTTCGTGGTGGTGAACAGCATCATCGAGCGCGACTTCTGGACGGAGCGCGGAATGACTCCGCAACAGCGCATGCTGACTGTCGCTGGATTGGACAATGGGGTGCAAAGTCCGTTCATGGTCGGAGAGGAACAGCGCCAGTGGCTGGCCAAAGATCTGGCGAGCATCTCACCAAACACTCCGGTCATCGTCTTCTCGCACTCACCGCTGTACAAACTGTACAAGCCCTGGAATTTTTGGACGGACGACGCCGACGAGGTGCAGGCGCTGCTGAGACGTTTCAAGTCAGTAGTAGTGATCCATGGGCATACCCATCAGATCCTCACTCAGCGCATCGGCAACATCCACTTTCACGGCATGCTCTCTACTGCTTGGCCTTGGCCGTACGCCCCCGAAGGACTGCCGGAGATGACCGTGCAAATGGGACGTCCCGACCCGTTCAATCCGCACGACGGATTGGGTGACGGCTCGATGAATGTTCACCCAGATGGACTCATCGATAAGCTCTACAACCTGTGGAACCGCAATCCGGTCACCGTATCGAAAAAGTACATGGTATCCAACGGCAAGCAAGACGCCCCGGCTACTTCCAATCTGAGGAGCTACTAAATGACACGGTTGCCTATACGTCCTTCGATGCTACTGTTGACTGCGACCGCGTTGGGCTTCGGCTTTGCCAGCTGCGGCGGTCAATCGCAGGCGCCGGCGGAGTCGCCAAGCGAGGCGCCAGTGGAGTCGCCGCCGGTAAGTTCGCAAGAAGAGGTCGAGGTGTTGCTCTGCGACGGACAAACCAAGGCCAGTTTTCCGCTCGGCACCTCGCCGACGACGATCGCCGGCGCGTTGATGGACGAATGGATGCGCAAAAATCCCAACTCCAACTGGGAGGTGGAGGAGCGTGAACGGCACACCCTGCAGCCCTCTGCGGACAACTCTGACCTCGTCGGCCGCGTGCACGGGCAGACGTACGGACAGATCACTCCTCAGGACGTGGCCTTGTGGCGCGCGGAGACGGAGCGTGTCGCGTTAGCCGGGTCGGCGGTCTTCCACGATGCGCAGGCGCTAGGCAGCACGATTGGCGTCTCCTGTGACATGTGCCACCCGCACGCCGCGAACACCCATCCCGAAACCTATCCTAAGTTTCAAGTACAGCTTGGCCGGGTGGCGTTATTACGCGACATGATCAATTGGTGCATCGAGCATCCGGTGCGCGGTAAGCCCATCGCCACGGACGATCCCCGCCTGCGCGCGATGGAGGCGTACATCTACGCCCAACGCAGAGGCAAAGAGCTGAACTACGGCAAACGCTGACGTCGGCGCTTCATGATAGCTTGTGCCGCCCCTGGCCCCAGCGGGCGGCACGCGTTGGTCCCCGTCGTTCCTACTGGCACGCCTTGGACACGCTGTGCTCGTCTACCAAGGTGCCGTCGATGGTGAAGAAGCGGTAGGTGATGAGATTGGCCTCGGCTTCGATCAACATGGCGCCGTGTTCGCTCGCAAACCGCACCACCGATTCATCTTGCACCTCGTTGAATCCGTAGCGAGTGCGCCCTCCGAGGCCGTTGACGAAGTACGGGATCCCGCCCACCTGCAGACGCTCGTACGTGTGATCGTGACCGGCGACGACGACGTCGGCGCCGGTCTGCTCGAACGGCCACTGCATCCAACCCGTGTTGCCATGTCGCGCCGATGAGTACGGGGCGTGATGGAAGAAGACGATGTTCCAGCACGCGGTCGAAGCGGCAATCCGCTCCTGATACCACATACCCTGGATCGAATCGAAGGTGGCGCCATCTGGCTCCCGCTCATCGGAGTCTAAAGCAAACAGATGAACGAGCCCGAGGTCTACGTCGTAGTAGCGCTCGTTGCCGGGCAGCGTGAAGTAGTCCAAGTGCGGCGTGGGCAGATCGTCGGTGGTCGTCATCCAGTCGTGGTTGCCGAGCGTTGGCCAGAAGCGGTTGACGTCGCTCCCCTCGCCGTAGCTCCCCTGGTAGTTGCCGATGAACGATTGGTAGTGCTTCCCGATGTTCTGATCGATGGTTGCTGCGGAACCAACCGTATAGTTGTTGTCGCCGACGGTGATGACGAAGTCTGGGTCCCAGCTCTTGACCAACTCCGCAACGGCGGCTTCGCCGGGTCCGTCTTCGCCAAAATCTCCGATCGCGGCAAAGCGGAGCCGTGCCGGGCACTCCCCGCAGTCCGCCTGACAACTGGCGCACGATTCATTGGCGTCGCAGGCACCGTCGCCACAGATGCAAGCCCCACAATCGCTCTGACAGCTCGCACAGCTTTCGGATGTGTCGCACACACCGTCACCACACTCGGCCGGGCAAGCGCCGCAGTCGGTGTCGCAACCCGCACAGCTCTCGGTGGTGTGACACCAGCCGTCGCCGCATTGCGGCGGTTCCGACAGATAGTCGACGACCAATCGGGGTGCCTGCTCCGAGCTACCGTCAAAAGCCGCTGCGGTACGCTCCCCCTGACCCGTCACGATCAACGTGAGTGCATTGCCATGTCGCCACCCGGAGCGATTGACGACCTCCTGAACGACAGCGGACAAGTCGGGCGTCGGCCTCACTTCTCCGACCGTCTCCCAGGGGCCCGGTGTCCACCCGATGGAGAGGTTGCCCACGGCGCGCGCGGTCAAATTGGCATCGTCGGACGTCAGAGGTAACGCGTGGTCGCTGGCCTCAGCATGAATGATCAAAGACGCGTCGCCGCTATCGACCTCGTCCACCGTGAATTCGACGTGCGCCCGAGTGATGACCGCACCGGGCGGCAAAGGGACACTGTCGAAGCGGACGCCTACGGTTTGGCCGGGAAAGCGCGAACCGTCATCGACCAGCTCGAGATCAGTCGAGTCCAGGTAAACGGATCCGTTGGCAGCCTCCTCCGCATCGTCGTCGGCCGCAACGACGCGAACGTCCATGCTACCCGCGAAGCTCGGACAGTGGCCGCAATCATTTTCACACGTCAGGCACGTCTCTGCGCCGTCGCACGCGGTGTCGCCGCAGACAGCCGGGCAGACACCGCAATCGCTCATGCAAGCGCCGCAACTCTCATCTGCATCGCAGGTCCCGTCCCCGCAGGTGGACGGGCACTCGCCGCAGTCAGCCGCGCACCTCTCGCAGTTCTCCGCGGCCTCACAGAATCCGTCCCCACAATCGGGCGCGATCGCGGCGTATTCGATGCGCAGTAGCGGTGCGGCGTCCGCATCGCCGTCGAAGGACGCTGCCGTGCGTTCGCCCAGTCCCGTGATGATGAACGACAGTGCATTGCCAGCAGCCCAGCCCGGACGGTTCACAATTTCTGAGACGATGGCGGCTAGTTCGGGGGTTTGCTGTTCGGCACCGACGCTCGTCCACGGCGCAGGAGACCACGCTACCGACGCTTCAGTGACTGGTCGCGAGGAGATGGCGTCGCTAAAGGTAGCGGAGTCGTCCGTTGCCTCTCCGCGTACGATGAGCGAGGTCTGACCCGTGTCCGCTTCGTCGACCGTGAATACGAGGTAAGCTGAAGTGACGTAAGCTGATTGAGGCACTTGGACGTTGGTGAAACGTACGCCCACCGTCTGACCAGGTCGCCGGGACCCGTCGTCGACCAGCTCCAGGTCGGTTGAGACCAGATCGAGTTCGCCAACTTCAAACTCCTCTGCGTCGTCGCTCGATGCCCCTACCCGCACCTCGACGATTTCCAGGCCACTTCCACACGGACCGCAATCTTCGCTGCAGGTCTCGCAAGACTCGGTGTTGGTGCATTCGCCATCTCCACAAGACTCGCACGTTCCGCAGTCACCGGGGCAACTGCTGCAAGTTTCCTCCCCCGCGCACGCGCCGTTACCGCACAACTCGGGGCATGATTGGCAATCTGCAGGACATCGCTGGCAGTCTTCTCCACTCGTGCACTGTCCGTCACCGCAGGTGGCCGTACACGATCCACAGTCGTCGGGACAACTGTCGCACGTCTCACCAGCCGTACATTGCGTGTCGCCGCACGTGGGGGTGCACGACACCGGCCCCACGTCGTATTCGACGTGCAGCACCGGGGCCCGGTCCGGCGCCGTGTGATACGAGTGCACGGAATGTCGCCCGCGGCCGGACACGATCACTGCCAGGGCATTGCCTGCCTGCCAGTCGTCGCGGTCGACTACCGCTTGGACGAGCGGCGACAGATCGGCACTATCGATCCCTTCATTCGCTCGCCACACCTCGGGCCGCCAGAAGACGCCAACGCCCGACCGTTGGCGCCGGGACACGTCCCAGAGCACCTCGTCGAACGGCGCGGCGTTTCCCGTAGCTTCGGCACGCAAGATGAGTTGCCCGAACGAGTTCGAGTCTGAAGCGGGCGTCAACCTCAAGAATGCCCGCTTGATCCGCGCCTGCGGCGGGATCTCGAGCCCTGGGAAACGCAGACCGACGAGCTGCCGTCCGCCAGCGCGCCCACCCAAGTCCAAAGGACCCCCGTTTAGTCGCACTCGACCAAAGCGCGTCTGTTCGGCATCATCATGTGCATCCGCGACCTGAACGAAAATGCTGCCCTGCGTTAACGCGCTCCCCTGCTCGGCCAGCTCAAGCTGCAGTGCTGTTTCTCCCGGGGAACGCTCACTGCAGCCACCGATCAACGCCAATGCCAACGCAACCAACGGCCAAAGCCGAACCTTTCCCCATTCCCGCATAGTAGCGGGACAGTAACAACCGCTGCAGGTCAACACAATATGCCGGATTAGCCAAAATTGCACCGACCGTTCCCTACTTCCCCGCACCACGGGGCGCTACAACCATGACCTCGAGGGCGCCTACTCGGCTAACAGTGGGCATCTCCGTGAAGACACTGACGTCAGCTGCCCGCGTGCACGAACCGGACCGAGTTTCCGTCAGGATCGATCACGTGCATCTCGCGCACTCCCCACGCCTGGTCCGTGGGAGGAAGATCGATCGGAACGCCCCGAGCATTCAGTTCCGCGTGTAATGCCCCTACGTCATCGACCACTAGATTGACGACGCCGCCCGCCGTGCCATCACCTGGAAACGAAGAGACGTGAATAACGACGTCGTCACGACTCAAGCCCAGATAACAAGGATCCGGCTTGTTCTCGTCGGGGCGATAGGCGAACTCTCGCCGGAATCCCAGGCCGGCGCAATAGAACGATTCCGCGGCTGCGATGCTCGACACGTGAAGGACTGGGATCGCTTGTCTGAACAAGTGGGCCGCCTTTCCGGTCGAGCAGGTTGAAGGTTAGGCTTGTTAGCACCCGGCATCGGGGCCTAGCGAGCGCCGTGTACGACGTCCACAGCGACCGACTTCCCGGATCCGTGACAGGTCGCGCAGGATTCTATCCCGCTGAGGGTGGTGTTGACTTCCGCATGCGCGCGAGTAGCGGGCGCGGCGTGGCAACTGACGCAAGCGGCAGTTTCGGGCGCTGTTGCAACCATGGGGTCGAGCGTGAGGTCATCGCTCGGGCACTCACTTCCGGCGGGCAACCCTGCGTCACCCACGGGCGTTTGGCAACGCACGGTTCCCGAAAGCGTGGGTGCGATGCCTCGTACCGGCAACTGTTCGGTGCCGCTGACGTGACATTGGGCGCAGTTGGCCAAACTGTCGGGATAGTGGGCGTTAGCGTGCACCGAATGAATCAAGTCTTTGAAGTTGACTGAATGTCCTTCTGCAGTCTCACCGACCAGAGGTTCACCTGATACCAACGAAGGATTGTGACACATCACACAGTACTCGACCGACTTACGGTTACCGCCGTGGAAGCTGAGGTCTTGGTGGCAGGAATTGCATGCCTCTTGGCTGACGATTTGGCGCCGTGCCTGAGCCTCACTGTGAGTGACGGCGAAAGCTAGCGTCGGATTTGCTGCAGGGTAACGCACGCCGTCCTCTACGATGCGTGCTTCGATCGAGGCCGTATACGACCCTGAAGCGGAATCGGGGATAGGAGTAGCCGCGTAAAACACGTACGTGCCGTCGTCCTCTTCGAGACAAGGCGGTGTATCGTCGTCGCTGCACAGCAAACTAGGATTGATGTCCTCACTCCAGTACTGGGCGTAGTCACTGTTGGGGCCGGCGATCACGAGACGCAGCCGGTCGAGGGGCGCGCCGATGACGTCGTAGGGGGATCCGTTTACCTCAACCCCAAACGTAACCACCGGGGTCTGCCCAGGAGCAGTATTACTGATGCCGTCAATCGTCAACACGAGCTCCGGCGCCGTAGGATTATTGAACGCGACCATGTGGCGCTCCCATACCGGAGAAATCGAGTTCTCCGCATGGCAGACGATGCACTCCGACTCTTCTCGCGGTCCCGCGGTGTGAGCGGTCCAGCCTTCCGGCACGTCGCCTTCGCCGAAGTAGGTGCGATCGTGACAAGACGAACAGGTGCGCACGGTCAAGCGTGTTTCCCAGCGGTCCCCCTGGGAGCCCGTGTGGCAGCCCTCGCAGAAGGTAATTTCTCCGGGATACTGAACATTGCTGTAGTCGTGCACGCTGTCGCGGTAACCAACAATCTGGTAGGGCTCCCCACTGAGGACGCTCGGCAGGTTAGCGCCCATGTGGATCTTATGGGTCATCACGTGCATGTCGATCGAATTGCCCGTATCGGGGTCGATGGAGTTGGCCTCGGTGTGACATAGATTGCACATCTCGATACCCTGCCTTCCGCCGCCATGGGCTTCCACCTGGGTATGGCAGTTGTTGCAACTCGCGTTCGACACGACGTCGAGCGTGGTGGAGACTGCACCTCCACCGGGCACGAAGTGATAGATTTCGTTGTCGATGTAGCTCTCAGAGCCGACGGCTCGCGAGGCGTAGATGCCGATGGTGTGAGTGTAGTCATCGCGTCCATCAGTATCGACCTCGGTGCTGAACGTGTAGCGATAGCTGCCGCGCGCAGCCAACGGCGTGAACACGCCGTTGTTTTCCGACGAGGACTGCATCTCACCCTTTTGCTCACGTAAGGTGTAAGCCGTATACTTGGTGGATTGTCCGTCGTCGTCTTCCCCAAGCCATGCAACGATGAAGTTCAGAGTTACAGCGCCCGCGGTCAGCAGCCCTTGGCGATCGAGCAGTCGCCCTTCGCTATCCGTAAGCGTAAACTCGACGCTCGCCACATTGTCCTCGATGGTCGCGCTGTCGATGACCACGTCGAGCCCCGTGCCGGCGTAGCTCAGATCTTGTCCTGGGGGTCCCGGAGGGCCGGCGGCGCCCCCTTCGCCAGGAAGACCTGGTCCACCATCTCGCCCTGGAGCCGGACTTCCCGGAGCGCCGGGCTCACCCTTCTCACCGCGTGCTCCGGTCTTTCCCGGCTCGCCCTTCTCACCTTGAGGGCCCGCGTCCCCGCGAGGCCCCGGTGGACCCTGTTCGCCATCTGCGGCATACCGGCGTGTGCAATCCGTGAACAACGAAAGAGCGATCACCACTCCGAGCATGGACGGGCCGACTCTGCCCAGGTGTGCTCGATGCACGACATTCTGGAGCTGACGAGTGGTTTCTAAGACGACTGACCGCATGAGCTATGTCCCCCTGGTTGAGATAGCCGGAGTTGACAACAGAACACATGCATCTTGCAATCAGAGGTTCACGTGGTGGTGGCCATTCCGCATAGAGTGGAACCAATGCTGGGCTGCGATGTCGGTATAGGTATGCGCAGAAGACGCGGGCGCATCAGCACGGTTTCCTCCGGTGAACTCACAATTCGCGCGCGAACCCCTTTCGTTCCGACAGGGGTTTGGGTAGCGTGCGGGTCGTGGTTGGGATGAGCGGGCGGATGGGGAGCGCTGGAGTGGCGTGCACTCTTCTCACGCACACCCCAACGATGCTCGCGCAAGACCTGCGCACGGCTGCAGTTCTTGCCGAAGAAACGGCGCGTGCGCAACCACCTGCTCACATGCAGGCATACGTCGACCAGTACTTGCGCCTCTTCGAACGTGCTTGGTGGCCTGGAGGTCGAGGGGAGCTGGTCATCACGGAGCAAGCCTTACCGGTGTACACGTACTGGGGCGTGAGCGCTCATAACCTACAGGGGCCGTTAGCTTCACCCGGTTTGTCCATCGAGATGGCAGGTTTTGGCGCGTATGAGTTCGGGGCTCCCGCGGCGGATTCACGTTGGGACGGCGACGTAACGGTAGCAAAGGTCAGTCAACAGCTCGGCTGGACGACCATCGCGTTGGGACGCCAGGCGATAGCAGCAGGCGCGGCTCGTTACAGCCGCCTCGACGGTGCCCACGTGGAATTGAACCCCGCGGTCATCGACGGCCCGTGGTGGGTCTCGGCGGGTGCCTACGCGGGATTCTCCGTCTTACCGCGCTGGAACGAGCATCCGTCGTACATTTACTTGGGAGCAGTATCTCCCGAGTTACTGCGAGATCCAAGCGTGCTCGAGCCGCGCGCACGCACCCGTCACACGCTCGCAGGAGCACGCGTCACACTCGGTCATTCGCAGCGCTTTCGCACGATGCTGAGTTACCACGGTGAGCAAGAGCAGGGAGAGCTCGCGCGACGCTCGCTTGGCGTCGACGTGAACGCGAGTCCTCATCGGCGCGTGAAGATTCTGGGTAAGTCCCTGCTCGACCTCGACTCGGGGGGGCTATCCGATGCGCGAGTGGTCGTCGACACTCAGGCCAACGACGACATCAACGTGAGCGCAGAGTACTTTCACGCCGAGCCAGCCTTGTTGCTTTCGTCGCAGTCGGTGTTCAGCGTCTTCGCTCAAGACTCATTCGACGAGCTAGGCGTGGAGGTCGCGTATCGCGCCACAGAGCGCATATCCATGGCGGGCAGCGGATTCGTGCAGCTGATGAGAGCTGCCGAAGTTGGTGGGCGGGGCCAGCTGCGCTTGCGTGTGCTCGCCGACGAAAGCTCCGGCACGGAGCTCCAGGTCGTGTACTCGCGGGTCGACATTCCGGAGGGTGGCTATCACGCCTTGCGCAACTCCTTGCGGCGGCGCTTCGGCGCCGATTGGGACGCCAGTGTTCAGGCATACCAGTATTACTACGACGAGCCTTTGCTCGGCTACGATTCGTCGTCGTTTTACTCGGCAAGTGTGGGCTGGCAGATGGCAAGCGCCTGGTCCTTGAGTTGGTCCGGAACATTGGGCAGCTCCCCTTACGCGAGCGCAGATGCGCAAACGACGCTGCGGGTTTCCTATCGCTACCGAGGAATGCGATGAGCTGGCGGCACTCCTGGTGGCTGTGGGCCACGTTGATCGCAGTTGGCATTTGGGCGTGTCAGAAGACCACCTCTTCGCGCTTTCCTCATCGCGTTCACCTGGTGGGTATCGAGTGCGGGGCACCGGGTCAACCGGCTTGTTTGAGTTGTCTGAGCTGTCATCAAGCCGAACCCGGCGGCGAACCCGGTAAACCGATTCAAGACGCTTGCCAGCAATGTCACGAATCGAACAGCAGCATGCTGTGGGAGACGGCTCGTCGCCCCGCCGCGGCGCCGACGCCGATTGCCCATGGCATTCGTTTCGATCATCAACGGCATTTGGCCATGCCCGACATCAAGGGGCAGTGTACTGAGTGTCACAGCGGTGTCGTTGAAGCCGAATCCACCTTGTTCCCGCCCATGGAACGATGCTTCACCTGCCACGAGCATCAGGCGCAATGGGATCGGAATCAATGCACGCCGTGTCACGATGGATCAGACGTGCAGCAGCTCAGGCCGCAGACGTTCATGACCCATGACCATGCTTGGCTGCGGCACCACGCCTTCGAGGGCAGTACTCAGGGTGAACGCTGCCAGACCTGTCACGAGCAACAAACGTGCGACGACTGCCACGCCCAAACATTCGGCATGATGCGCGACTTGCGACGCATCGACGACGTCATGAGCGAGATGGTGCACCCGGCAGACTTCATCACCCGCCATGCCTTGGAGGCTCGAGTGAATGCCGCCGATTGTCTCACCTGCCACACCCCCCCGAGCTGTGACGCGTGCCATACCCAACGTGGCGTGAGCGCCAACCGCTTCGACAGCCGCAATCCTCACCCCCCTGGTTGGGTTGGTGGCAATCCCGCGTCGATGAACTTTCATGGCACCGCCGCGCGACGTGACATCCTGAGCTGTGCCAGCTGTCACGACCAAGGACCCGCCACCAATTGCATTGATTGCCACCGCGTCGGCGGGCATGGGGGCAATCCTCACCCCAGCGGTTGGCAAAGTTCACGCACCCCAGCGGCCGCCATGTGCAGGTACTGTCATGAGGGGTGAAGCGCGTCAACGCGGACTGCAGAGTCTGTCGCGGCGCACACGCGCCTCGAGCGTTTTCGTCGTACTAGTTGGGGCCGTCGGATGCTTGGAGTTGCGAGAGTCGGCAACGCATTCCGCGGGACCCAGTGACGAGAGCTGTTCCGGTTGTCATGGGGATCCGACGCGCGACGAACCAGCACTGTTGAGACTCGCCCCGCCCAACGACGTGAAGGGCAACCGCGCCCTTGAGTATCCCGGCGTCGGGGCTCACGCTCTACACCTGATGCCGCGCGCCGGCTATGCAGCCGTCACTTGCGATCAATGCCACGTGGTGCCCACGGAAGTGCGGCAACCAGGTCACATCGACAGTTCTCCTCCGGCCGAGGTGAACTTCGATGCATTGACGCAACTGCCTGGAGCGCGCGATCCGCGCTACGATCGCTCGGCGCGCACGTGCCAGAACACCTATTGCCACGGCTCCACTTCCGGAACGTGGACCCATCCGCGCTCCTCGGAGCGCGCATGCGGAAGCTGCCATGGCTTACCTCCCGCCTGGCCGCATCCTCAGAGTGACGCGTGCAGCACGTGTCATGGGGAAGTAATAGCAGCAGACGGAAGTTGGGTTGCTCCTCACCTGCACGTCAATCAGCGGGTGGAGGTTTTGGAAACGACCTGCACTACCTGCCATGGCTCCGGGCTCAACGCTGCGCCGCCCCAGGCTTTGAACGGCAGCACGCGGGCAGACGACCCGAAAGTAGGCGCACACCAAGCCCACTTACTCTCGACGCTAGGCAGGAGCTTGGAGTGCAGCGAATGTCACCCAGTGCCATCGACGTTATCCGAACCCGGACACCTGAATGGCAGCGTCGACGTCGTCCTTTCCGGCGTGGCGCAACAGGCAAATGGAAGCCCGCAATGGGAAGCCGAGGCGCAAAGCTGTGCGCAAACCTGGTGCCACGGCCCGGGCGACATCAACCGCGTGTCTCCACGATGGTCGCAGGCTGGTCCGCTGGGCTGTAGCGACTGCCACGGTATGCCGCCCCCTGCTCCACATCCACAAGTCCAAAACTGTAACTTGTGCCACGCTCCAGTTGCTGGTGCCGAATCGGGTGAGCTTGCTCATCACGTTGACGGCATGATTGATGTTTCGGTGTCCAACGACTGCGCTTCCTGCCATGGTAGCGCCGACAATTCCGCTCCTCCACGCGATACTCGCGGCAATACTGACCCTTCGTTGCTTAGCGTCGGCGCCCATCAAGCGCACCTCGTCGGGCGCGGTTTGGCTCGTGCGATGGAGTGCAGCGAGTGCCATGTCGTACCGGAGCATGTGAACAGCCGCGGCCACATCGATGACGAGGTGGAGGACCCGGCGGAAGTCCAGTTTAGTGGCGTAGCCACGGCATTCTCCGCTCAACCTCGTTACGAGTCGGGCACTTGCGCCCAAACCTTCTGTCACGGCGATAGCTTCATCGCCGGAGGCTCAGGAGGACTGAATATCATCCCGGTCTGGAACGTGACTGACGGCACGCAGATTGAGTGCACCAGCTGTCACGGAATGCCGCCTCCGGCTCCGCACCCGCAGGAAAACGTCGCTGATTGCGGGCAGTGTCATCGCAACATGCTCGATGGCACCTTTACCCACCCTGAGCGGCACGTAGATGGAATCGTCACCTTCTTTCTCAATCGCGGCGATCAGCTGGAGTGAGCGAAGACCGTCGGAGCGCTTACAATCCCTTGAACAAGTGGCAACTGCTACAGCGATTGGTCGTCGGGTAGTGGTTGGTCATGTTGGTGTGACACGACAGGCACGTCTCCCTTTGTGCGAAGGGGCTCACGTCGTGCGCCTTGTGGCACTGCCCGCAGTTCTGATGCTGCGTCACTCGATGTAAGGCCGGCAGTTGGGTAGGCGCATGGCAGCTCCCACAATCTGGTGGTACTACCAGTCCCTGTGGTCCGTGCGGACGGTGACAAGTCCCGCACCCCGTGTCGAGGTTGCCGTGTACACCTGCAGCTTGTGATGTGTGACAGGTGGCGCACGAGACGTTACTTCGCGGGTCGCCCGAATGAGCATCGTGACACGAACGGCAATTGCGATGACCAGCGGGTGCGGTCTCATGTTGGACCTGGTGACAGTCGCTGCACGCGCGAGTGAGAGTGCCGGAATGCGGTTCGTGGCATTGGGCACACGCTTGATGCCCTTCCGTTACAGCTTGGGCCTGTTTGCCGTGGCAGGCATCGCAGCCGACGGGAGCAGAACTCACGTCGTGGGGAAGACCTGTGTGACAGGTCTTGCAGTCCTTGTGACCTTTGCTCTGGGCGCATAGCGTCAATTGCTCGGCGTGGCATGATTGGCACAGGTGCCGTTGCTTGAGCGACACCTTGAACTGGTGGGGCTTGTGGCACTGGATGCACGCCGTCTGCGTACCGTGAAAAGCTTGATCGTTGGTGGCCTCGTGACAGCTCGAACACGGAATGGCCAAGCTATGATGACGGTTGACGACCGTGCCGTGCGCCGGCGTTGCGCCCATGCTTGGCAACCCGTGCTTACCACCAGTAGGGTGACCCTGGTGACAGGTCGTGCATTCGTGTTGGCTTGGCTGCGCCGGGTGATCATTCTTCAGTGAGCTATGGCAGCTCTTGCATGCCTGGTTCGGATTCGCACGTACGTCATGCGGAGTATGGCAATTGCGGCAATCGTTGTGGGCTTTGACGCGGTCCGCCGCCAGCGCGGGAGGATTGGAGTGGCAATTGCTGCACGTCTTCACGCCCTCGCCGAAGTCGTGGGGAACATGACAGGTGGTACACGTGTCATGACCTCCCGGGAAGACTGCCTTGGCTGAGGCAACGACCGGCTTTTCCTCTTCGTGGCACGACTGGCACGCCTTGGAAGCGCCTGCGGGGGCGTGCACGGCGGAATGACATTGACCGCACGCCATGCTGAAGCCGTGAGGAGTAGCGCCGTGGCTGAGCGTGATGTCGGCGTGGCAACTCGAACAATCGGGAGCCTTTATCGGCGGCTGCTCGTGAGGTGCGTGGCAGGACTGGCAGTTGGCCGTCGAGTGGCCGACGATAGCAGTCGCAGCCCCGTCGCTCGGGGGCCCGGGAGGGCCACTCTGATCACCTTGAATTGCGGCGACTCCCGAGTTGTGGCAGCGCTGGCAGTCCCACGCAGAGCCCACCGCAGACTCCGGTCGTGCTCGAGTGAACGCGTGACAAACGGTACAGTCTGCTCCCACCGTCTCACCGAAACGTTGTTGTGCCTGCAACGGCGCGTGCTGAATGTCACTGTGCTTTTCATGACAGGTGCGGCAGCGTTCAGGTGATGGCTTATCGAAGGCGGTGTCGGTTAGTGTGTGACAAGCGTCACACGCGAGCTGACGCTGAACAACGTGCACCTCGTGTCCCGGTAGCGCACGCACATCCTGCCACGCTGCTTGCACTTGAACGGGCGCCGGTGGCTGCTCTGGTGGCGGCGTGATTTCTTCGGAGCACGCAAAAACTGCCGCCAAAACCAATGCCGCAGTAAGAACCACGCGGGGCAACGAACGGAGAAGCGAGCCGGTCATTGGTGCCGGCCTAGGCTACACGGTTTTTGTTTCGGCTTCACTAACGGAGTGATTGCTGGCGGGAGTTATGTTGCGCTCGCACATGCTCGCCGATGCAGGTACCATCGCCCAACGTGCAGCTTCCGTCATCGATAACCGGGTGGATATGCCTCGTGAGCGTCATCGCGGCGCTACCCATCCTCATCCATTACGCGATTCGCCGTCCCCCGCTGACGCCGGAGACGAAACTAAGACTAGCTTTGGGGCTGGGACTGCTACCACTGTTCGCTGCTGGTTCGAGTACTCAAGCAGGGCTTGCCGGAACTACAGAACGCGAGTTCTGTGGTTCCTGTCACGTCATGGATCTGCACGTCGCCGACGCCAATGATCTTTCCAGCGACTCACTGGCGGCGCGTCACTCGCGCAATCCGTTCTTTGGCGATCGCAACTGCTACGTCTGCCACGCGGATTATGGGATGTTGGGTTACCCCGTCACCAAGATCAACGGCATGAAGCACGTATACAGCTACTACTTGGGCGGGTTTCGCAGCCTCACCATGGACGAAGCATTACCCCGCCTCCACCTGTTCAAACCTTATGAGAACTTGAATTGCATGCAATGCCATTCAGGAGCGGGCAAGTTGTGGCGCGAAATACCGGAGCACCTGGCTCTCAAACCAGAGCTCGAGCAGAACCTCGTCAGCTGCGCCAGCGTTGGATGCCACGGCTACGCTCACCCGTTCAGCAAGTCCCAAGCGGACACAGCGCTTCAAAGGCTGATGGACGAACCACTGCACGCAGCAACCCAAGGAGGTGGCCATGCCTCTTCCCACTAACCTCCCCTCATCGAAGCTCGTGCTCTTCGCAGTACTGGTGGGCATACCGGCCCTACTCATGATGGCCGTATCGGTCGTTTACCCAAAACCGTTAATTGTGGTAGGCGCGATGTCAATTGGTCAGGGGCTGGGGGTGCTAGCGCTGCTTTGCTATCTCGCCGCCATCGTGACCGAAGTGCGGCGCAAAGCTGGCTCTGAGCCAG
>CAZNZA010000053.1:19031-31722 GCA_964577325.1 uncultured Polyangiaceae bacterium | reverse complement strand
GACCGGGTGCAGGAGCTGGCACTGGAGACGGAGACGCTGCGGGGTGGGCTCGTGTCGGAGCGCGTCGAGCGGGTTACGGCGCGTTACCGCGACGCGAAGGGCACCGCTCGGCTGACGCGCTTCGTCGTCAAGCATTTGGTCGGTGCTGCGCGGCGCGAAGCGGAGGTCTATCGGAAAGTCGCCCATGCCGTCGGTGAGTATGCGCCCAAGGTGTTGCGCGTCGAAGAACGCGCCGAGGAAACGCTGTTGTACCTCGAGTGGGTGAGCTCCGCGGTACGCTGGCCGTGGCGCGACTTTGACGCCACCCGTGACGCGACAGCACATTTGGCGCTGTTGCACCAACGCCTGCAATCGGTGCCGGACGCTCCCGACTGGGACTACGAGCGCGAAGTGGAAGCCACGGCTACGAAGACGCTGCGCGTGGTCGAAGAGCTACCTCGGGAGGGAGAGCTGGCTTCGGTGCGTCGAGCGCTGCCGGCCGTCCGTCGTTTGACGGGCCAGTTGCGTCGCGCGCGGCACGAACTGCTGCACGCGACGGCATTGCCTGGGTGTGTCATTCACGGTGACGTGCACCCGAGCAACGTCATCCTGCGCACACGCGGCGGCGTCAGCCAGCCAGTGCTGCTCGATTGGGCGCGCCTGCGCCACGGCTCACCGCTCGAGGATCTCTCGCCGTGGCTGCAAAGCTTATCTCACTGGGAGCCGATGGTCGCGCGCCGCCACGACCGCATGTTGACGAGCTACTTGCGTACGCTTGGGATCTCGGAAACTACTCCGGCACTCCGCGATGCCTACTGGCTGGCGGCGGGACTCAACGCTCTGGCGGGTGCGTTGATCTGGAACGTCATGCTCGCGCAACAAGAGACCAAACCCAGAGCCCACAAGGACGCCGTGATGTGCGCTCAGGCTTGGGCACGCTGCGTGACCCAGGCCGACCGTCGATGCTCGGCGTCACATTAACTCGAAGCGCTGGTGTAGTAGCGAAGAGCAAAGCGAAAGAAGTAGCGGGTGGCCACAAGCAGGCTGAAGGCCAAAGCCAGCGCGCCCAACAGCCATTCGAATCCGACTCGTCCCAGCAGCGCCCGCGCGGGCACACTGGTCATGAACGCCACCGGCACGACGAAGGTGAAGACGAAGCGGTAAGCACCGGCCGGGAACGCATCGATGGGAAAGCGTCCGGCATCCAGCAACGCCCGCAACACCTCCGTGACGTTGTAAATCTGGATGAACCACACCGTCGTCGTCGCCATCAGAAACCACAACGAATACAGAATGGCCAAACTGCATAAGGCACTCACCACAAGCGCGCCCAAGGCGTAGGAATTGGCGCTCGCTTGATGGGCCCCGTATCCCACTAGCGCCGTGCCTAACAGCACATCGGGTAAGCCCCAGGGTGACACGCGCCGCGCACTCAGCCACAGCTGCGCATCGACCGGCTTGAGCAACACGAAGTCGAGCGTCCCCTCGCGCACGTGCTCCACGACGCGGGTGAGGTTGGGTTGCAGCAAGGCGGCCGAGAACCCTTGCAGGAGCGTGAACATGCCCATCACCACCAGAGCCTCCGGCCAGCTCCAACCACCCAGGTCGTTGCCGTTCTGAAAGAACAAGCGCAGGGTGAACACGCTGGCGCCGAGGTTGAGCACGCTGCTGATGACAGCAAACACGAAGTTGGCGCGATACTCCATCTCAGCGGCCACCGAAGTGCTCGCGAAAAGCCGCAACAACACGAGCACGCGGCGAGCCCTCGAGGCCAAGGTTGCTCTCGGGGCCGAGTGCGCTACCGTCAAGCGCTTCTCCCTCGATAGGTCCGGTTCGCGCTGCATCAAGCCCCCATGGCCGAGTAACGGGCGACCCCGCGCCGCCATAGCCAGCGTTGCAGCGCCCAAAGCACGAGTGACCAGCCACCAAGCACCGCGAACGCCTGCACGACGTTAACGGCTTCTCCGCTCAGCAGCCGCGCGGGTACGAACACGAAGTACGGAAACGGCGTCAGATAGGCTACCCGTTGCACGAGCTCGGGATAGAGGTCCAACGGTGCCAGCATGCCTGAAAAAAATGCGTACGCGATGAACGACAAGGCTTCGAGACTGCTCGCTCGCTCATTGAAAAAGCAGTTCATCGACAGCGCAAACTGCAGCACGAAGCGGCACACGAACACAGCAGCAATCAGCAAGGCACCGACCAAGAGCGTGGTCAGGGAGGGAATGAAGTACGAGCCTGGGTGAAGCCAAAAACACAGGCCCACCAACACCAACACCATGGGGAAGCGCACGACGCGTTCCGCGATGTGGTGCGCCACGTGATTCCACACGGGGTGGATGGGACGCAACAGGGCGTGAGACAGGTGGCCTTTCACGACACTTTCTTCGAACTCCCAAATCACCCATACAAATGTCATCTGCCGTACCACGAGTACGGCCACGAAGTAGCGCACCACTTCCACTTGGCTGTAGGCGAAGTCACCGGAACGCGCGGCTTCGCCCCACACCCCCATCAAGATGATCGGCAGCGTGCCCGACAGGGCCCACAGCACCATCTCTGCGCGGTAGGTCGTGGTGAGCGCAAAGGCGGTCATCAGCTGAGCGCGAAACGTGCGCAGCCAATGTCTCACGGCGACTCCGCGTCCGGCGCCTGGCCGTCTGCGACGTGCAACGACGTCTGCCCGCTCAGTAACGGACCAATCACGCTCTCGATCGGAGGCTGGCGCACGGTCAGATCGAGGGGCTCGAGCTCCCGGAACAATGCGGCCACCGTATCGCGCAACTGCGATTGTTCGACCGCAAACGTGACTTTGGCACCGTCGAGCGTGACCACTTCGCCAAATGGCGCGAGCCTTTCCCGGCTCAGGGCTAACGGTAAGTGTACCTCCACCTCACGCACGGGGCTCAAGCGCTCGCTCAGTTCAGACAACTGACCGTCATACACCAACTGCCCTCCATGAATGACCATCACGCGCTGACACAAGGCAGTGATGTCGGCCATGTAATGGCTGGTCAAAAGCACGCTCGCGCCGTAGCGCTGGTTGTACTCGCGCAAAAAAGAGCGGATCGCCTCCTGGGCGTTGATATCCAAGCCCAAGGTCGGTTCATCCAAGAACAACACCCGCGGGCGGTGTAGCAGCGACGCCAAGAGCTCACACTTCATGCGTTCACCCAGCGATAACTTACGCACGGGTTGAGTCAACAGGCGGCCCACATCGAGCATCTCACCGAGCTCCGCGATGCGGCGCCTCGCTTCCTCGGGGCTCAAGTCGTAAACCGCTGCATTGATGCGCAAGCTGTCGAGAGCCGGGAGATCCCACACCAGCTGTTGCTTTTGGCCCATGACAAGGGTCACTTGGCGGAGCAGATCCGGATGTCGACGGAAGGGGTCGTAGCCGGCAACGGTGACCGTTCCCGTGGTCGGGCGGATCAGGCCCGATAACATCTTGAGGGTTGTCGTCTTGCCGGCTCCGTTGGCTCCCACGAACCCCACCACTTCGCCTTCCGCAACGTCGAATGTGACGCCTTTGACGGCATCGATGGCGCGCGTCTGACGATTGACGAAGTGGCGCAACGTGCCCAGCAATCCCGCCTCCTTGTGGGCTACGGCGTACGTCTTGCCGAGGTCGCGCGCACTCAACATGGTCACGCTCCGGTGGCTTGGCTCACGGCTTTGCCGTATCGATGACCGCTTCGAGGGCCGTTTTGGCCGACAGATCGCGGTTGAACAGCAAGGGGTAGTTGGTGCGCCCCTCGATGGGCCAGTTGTTGAGCCACGACTGCGCGTCGGAAACGCCCCAGAAGGTAATCGCTTCGATGTTGTCGGCGTGCTTGATGAACACCTCGAACAATCCGCGCCAATGCGCAGCGATCGTGTCGTTCATCTCCTGGGGTAGACACGTGCGGTAAGGGTCGAGTCGTTCCGCATACTCCTCCGTGTCGTCGAGATCGGCGCCCTGGATTTCCCACTCGGAGGGCAACACACTCAGGTCGAGCTCGGTGAAAAGCACGTCGATGCCCGCCGCGGCGAACTCGGTCAACGCTGCGTCCACGTCCGAGGGTTGAGGATACCGCAAGTTGTAGTGCCCCTGCATACCGACGGCGTCGACCCGGATCCCGCGCTCTCGCATGTCGAGGATGAGTTCGATGGCAGAAGCCCGTTTCGCCGGCACGACCAAGCTGTAGTCGTTGTAAACCAAAAGCGAGTCTGGGAGCAGCTTGTCCGCCAAAGCGAAGGTTTCCGCCACGTAGTCGTCGCCAAGGATCGTGCGCCAGGGGCTGTCGCGCAGCGCCCCGTCATCGCGCAAGGCCTCGTTGACCACATCCCAGTATTTGATGCGGCCACCGTAGCGTCCGGCCACCTGAGTGATGTGGTCCTCGAGCCGCTCCCACAACGCGTCTGCCGTGATGGGATCGCCGGCGTCATCCTGAAACACCCACTCGGGCGTTTGCTGGTGCCAGACCAACACGTGCCCGTAGAGCTGCATGTCATTGGCTTCGCCAAACCCCACGAAGGCGTCCGGCAAAGTGAAACGATAAGTGCCGGGCGAAGGGTGCACCTCCGTCCACTTCAGGAGATTCTCCGGTGAGATATGGTTGTACTGCTCCCGTACGAGCGCCTCGGCCGCCGGGTTTTCTCCGCTGACGGTCTGAGCATCCAAGGCGGCGCCGATGCGAAAGTGATCCGCGAAAGCTTCCGCCAAAGGCGCAAGCTCCTTATCGAGAGGCGCCGCGCAGCCTTCCGGCACCGCGTCGGGTTCTTCTTCCGTAACGACGGGAGACGGTTGTGTTCCCGGCGAGTCAGTGTCGGAAGCCGGTGGTCCGCCGCACGCCACGCCCCACGACAACGCCACGAAAGCACTCGCTATCAGGCATGTGCGGGGCGTCGTCGACGCGGCGGTTACGGATGGATCAAGGATTCGCTGAAACAGGACCATGGATACGGAACTCACCGGCGACGTGCAGCATCGCCATCAGATGAAGCATGCCGTCATAGTAGCGGTACTTGCCCGTGGGGACGGGCTGATTGTACAACGCTTCGACGAATTGCCAGGCTAGGGGGTCGCTCGCAGCCATCGCAGCGGTGGCGTTCATGGCGACCAGACCTGAACCGGAACTTTGGCTGGTGGGAGTGCCATCGAGCTTGTACGTGCTCGGGTACACCTTACCCAGGCTCGCGAAGAACGTCAGCAGTCGGTTACTCAGCTCCGTTTGCCGCGGGTCTTTGGCCCACCACGTCGCGTCCATCGACCAGTTCATGGCCGTGCGCCACGCGTCCCACCGGAAGTCGGCGGTGTTCGGGTCCCAGGAAGCTGCCTTCGGAGTGCCATCGAAGTTGCCGTAGTCCGGTGCCAAACCTGTCTTGGGGTGGGTTGCCGCCACGAAGTAGTCCCGGCTCGCCTGGGTTGCGTCGCGCCAAAAAGCACGATCCGCCTCCGGCCCCCACAGCGCCCACAGCTCGTAGAACGACGGCAAGTGGTACGAAGGATCCGTGTGGTCGCCGTTCTTCACGAAATTGCCGGAATCTGGTGTGAAGCGCACCATCTTGTGCTCCGGATTGAACAGCGCAACGCCGGTCGTCTGCCGCTCCTTGTTGACGGTACCGGTGATCGGCTGCCGGTTCTTCATGTCGTCGAGCAAGCGCAGCGCTTCTTGCTTGTAGGCGTATATCCCCTCCCCTGCACCCCAGCGGTGCTCGGCGAAGAACAACGCCGTAGCGAAGTACTCCTCGCCGTCGGGGGCGGGCATCTCGTCGATGGCCGTACCGTCGGGACGCATCTGCCAAGCGAAGTAGCCGTGCGCGGGGTGTTTCTCGTCGGCGTGATACATGTACGTGCGCGACCAGTTCCAGAGCGCGTCGAAGTCTTGCTTCTTGTCGAGCTGAACGGCAACCATCATGCCGTACGACATGCCCTCGGAGCGAATGTCGTTGTTGTTGATGTCCATCAGGTAAGACATCGCGCCGTGCTCGTTCTTGCCCGCTCGAAACACGACGCTTTGCTCGCCGGGGTCGCCGTGAAACAGCTGTTGATAAGCCTGATCGATTTTCTGCCGTACCTCCGCTTCCGGCTTGCCCATGAGAGCAAACAGGTTGCGGTAGGTGCCCGTGGTGGCAGCGCCAGCAGTCGGTGGCTGTAATGGCGGCAAATTACCAGCCGCTTGCTGGGAGCTTGTCTGGGCTCCCGTACCCGTCGTTTGGTCGCCACTCAAGGCTTGCTCCGCCGTGTTGGTGGGACCACTCGTGGACGTGGCACAGGCCGATAACAAGCAAGCCGCCTGAAAGAGCGCCGTAACTTGACGCAGGGGGTTTCGGTGTCGCATTCGATCCTCCAATCAACCTGTAGCCGTCTTTTGCCGCCGCTCTTCCAGCTCCGCGCTGATCTTCAACGTGAAGGACTTGGACAGCGGGTAGAAAACCATGCACAGCACACCAAGCGCGAATGGGATCGCCGAATAGATGCTCACCATGCTGCGCATACCTTCGAGCACCTCTGGCGCGCGCGCCGTGGCCGCCGTATAGCCGTAGCTGGCGAGCAACCACCCCGCGATAGCCCCGCCAAAGCCCAAGCCGGCTTTGAGCGCGAACACGAGGCCCGAGAACACGAAGCCCGTCGAGCGACGGCCCGTCTTCCACTCCGAGTAGTCAGCGACGTCGGCCATCATGGCCCACAACAACGGAATGGTGGGGCCGTAACACACGCTCGAAAGGATGTTGAGTAGGAACAGCGTTCCGACTTGGTCGGGTTCGAGGGTGAAGAACAACAGCTGAACGATAGCCGAGGCGCCCAAACCTACGGTGAACACGAGCTTCTTGCCGAAGCGCTCTGCGAGAGGTTTGGCAAGCAAGATACCGAGGATGTTCACGAACTGCCCGGCCATGTTGTACAGACCGAACCCAATCTTCGAGGGATCAGCACCGGGCACCAGGATCAAACCCACCGTATCCAGCAGCCAAAAGCCAAAGCCGCCGGAAGCCAAAGCCGCAGGCGTGGCGACCAGCCCAAGATTGTCGAGGAAAGCTTCCGTCGCAGCAGGATCGACGAAGTAGGTGAAGTAGTAGTAGAAGGACGTGCCGCGCAGCGACAGCGTGATGAACACGAACAAGATCATGCCGAACATCGCGAACCAAGCGACGTTGTTGCGCACGTCGGCGAAGTCCTGCTTCAGGTTCGACTTCTGCCCTGGTGGCGGCTGGATTCGCTCTTTGGTGGACAAGAACGTGATCAAGAACAAGCCGACGGACAGGGTGGCAAAGATGGCGACCGTAATGGACCAACCCAAAGCGTCGTCACCTTGGCCGAACTTACCGACCAAAGGTAACGTGAATCCTTGAACGATGAGGGCCGCACTGATCCCCCCCACGAAGCGAAACGACGAGAGACTCGTGCGTTCACTCGGGTTGCCAGTCATCACCCCCATCAGCGCCGAGTACGGCACGTTGTTCATGGTGTAAACCGCCATCAACAACGTGTACGTCACCGCGGCGTAGATGAGCCGTTCGTTGGCGGTGAGCGAACCGGGCACCGTGAACGCCGCCCAGAAGATGAGCGCAAACGGGATCGTCGACCACAAGATCCACGGGCGGAACTTGCCCCAGCGGTGCTTCGTGCGATCCGCAATGATCCCCATCAGCGGGTCGGTGATGGCGTCACTGAAGCGCACGAGCAGCATGATGGTGCCAAGCGCTGCAGCGCTTATGCCCATCACGTCGGTGTAAAAGCCCGCTTGAAAGGCGATGATGATCTGGAACACGAAGTTCGCGGGGACGTCGCCCGTGGCGTAACCCGCCTTTTCAGCGAACGTGAGTTTGGTGTTGGTCGTGGCTTCGCTCATAGATACCCACACGGAAAAAGACGCCCCGGGGCTAGCACAGAGCTGCGCGCTTCGGAAACGTTTCTGGTTGCCTCGCAGCACAACAAGGACGCGCCCGCGGGGGCGTGAGGCCGCGTAAGCGGCCGCAGGCCGGTAGCGACCTGCCGGAGCGTAGGGCGCAGCCCTAGCGCAGGCTCCCAAACCCGTCGGTGCTTAGCCGGGTGCAAGCGCAAAGGGCGTCAGGGGCGAGCCGCACGGCGAGCGGCGCCTGGCAAACGAAAAAGGCAGCACCCTAACGGGTGCTGCCTTCGAGTGCACGCGCTGTGGAAGACTTATTCGCCAGCGGTGAACCAGCGCAGGTCGTGCAACTGGATGTCGAATTCGCAGGGAGCTTCCGCCTCTTCGTCGCAGTTGAACTGCAACTGCACGCCACGCAGCTGTCGCGGGTCAACGGCGTCTTCGGGCAGGCCACCGGTGAACTCCGCCCACGTCAACTTGACGGGAGTCAAACCATCGACCGTAATGCCGTCGAGCGCGAGCTGAGGATTGGCGCAATCGCTCCATTTGGTGTCTTCGCTGGCGAATGCGCACGCGCCCTTATCGTCCTCCATCGGATAGTTCTCGTCCGTCTGGAGCTGGACCACGAGTTCTCCGCCCTCTCCGAGGTCGCCCGTAATCTGGATTTCCAGGCCGTCCCACATCGAAGCATCGACGCAGGGACCAAACCACATGCCGAAGCCGACGTACGTTTCGCTCGTGCCCGTGAAGTGCAAGAGGCCCTCCTCTTTGGTGAACGAGATAGTGCCGTCGTTGGCTGCGTCGGTATAGGTGAACGAACCACCGGTCAGCGACGTATCGTCGCCCCAGCACTCGCTGCTCCCGCTCGTACACTCGAAGTTCTCCCCGAACTCGTTGATCAAGCAGTTGGGAGGAGCCGAGGTGGTGCAGTTGTCGGCAATCGTGATCGGTGCGTAAGAATCCCCGGGGCCGCTACAGGAACTGTCGACCGGCTCCACGGGCTCATCGCTAGTGCCGTCGCTGGTGTCGTCGGTCGTGTCGCCGTTGGTCGTGTCGGTGTCATCCGAGTCATCGGTGTCGTCACTGTCGTTCGTGTCGTCGCCGTCGTCCGAACCCGGACCACAATGGGTGATGGTCAGGGGGGCGGCCAAAGCCAGAATCAAAAAAGCGGGGATGTGTTTACGTGCAACCATTTGCTGGCGCTCCTATCAAGTTGGCAAGTGATGTAAGGGGAGGTCCGTCGCGGCAGCGGGGGCCAGAAAAGCGGCTCATCGTGCAGCCGTGGCTCACGAAAATGCCGGCGGACGTGCTTACGCGATCCGACCAGCTTATGGAATGGGTCCGCTGCTGTCCAGTAGCGTTGACGACCGGGGCCTGCCCTTCATGCCACTAGGTCGCTCCCTTGCCGGCTCAGTAGGACATGTGGGACAAAAGGTGAGAACAATTGGCCACCACAATGCCTCGCTGAAATACGAGCTAGCCTCCACGGCCGCTCGCGGCTGGCGGCGACAGGTGCGCACCCTCAACTGGCAGTGGGCGGCAAACTCGCCGAGCGCGAGGCTTTGTCCAGAGCGGCGCCCACTTCGATGGCTCGATACATGGCCAAGCTATCGGCCTTACCGGTCCAAGCAATGTCGTAGGCCGTGCCGTGATCGACACTAGCGCGCACGACTGTTAACCCCATGGTAACATTCACGGCTTGTCCGAAGTCGAGCAGCTTCATGGGGATCGTCGCCTGGTCGTGATACATGGCAACCACGCCGTCGAACTCGTGCTCAGCGGCGAGGCGGAACGCTGTCTCCGCACCTATTGGGCCCGTCAAGCGGGCTTTACCGGAGAGACGTTTCTTGGCGTCTAGGATCCCCGGCACGATGGCCTTCTTCTCCTCGTCTCCCAACAGCAGGCTTTCGCCCGCGTGCGGATTGAGAGAGGCGATGGCCAAGTGAGGTTTGTCAGTGCCCAAACGCCGCAACAGCGACGCCAGATGGCGCGTGCTTTGGCTGACGCCTGCCGCGGTGATGGCTTTGGCGACGTCTTTGAGCGGCAGGTGGGTCGTGACCAGAGCCGAAGCGAGTTTCTTGCCGACGAAGCACATCGTGACGGCTTTGGCGCCGTCTAGCTGTTGAAGCCATTCCGTGTGCCCACGAAACTTGCGCGCTCGGCGTAGCCCCGACGCCACGATCGCCGCTTTGCTCGCCGGAGCGGTGACGAGCGGCGCGTTGAGGCGGCGGCACATGGCGTACGCATCTTCGATGTACGCCAATTGGGCGCGCCCGGCCTCGGCCGTCAGGCTTCCGGGGTTGCGGTCGGCTTGGGACAGCTTGGGGCCGGAGGGCAGGATGTAGATCCCGCCACCGCGCGGTTTGGCGTCGCCCAGACGACGCAGCTTCGAGCGCGCCACGCCGACCAGATCCGCCGCCCGCAGGAGCGTCTCTTCATCGCCGACCAACACGCGCGGCACTCCCCGCCAGCGCGCCGCCGCCGCAACCGACACCTCCGGCCCGATGCCTGCCGGACAACCTGTTGAAATGATGATCAGAAATCTATTCCGCTTCGTCCATCTCGGTGGGTTCCGAGTCGGGAGTGCGCAGCTTATAGCCGCTCCCGCGCAGGGTTTCCAGGGGCAGCGCGTCCCCCAGTTTGGCCCTCAGACGGCGCACGTGGATGTCCACCGTGCGTGGACCGCCATCGTAGCGGTTGCCCCACACGCGGGCCAACAGGTGATCCCGCGACAGGACCTTGCCGCGCCGCTCGCACAAGTACGCCAGAAGCGCGAACTCTTTGGCCGTGAGCACGACGGGTCGTCCATTGATCGCCACCTCGTGGGCGGCTTTGTCAATCACGATCGGACCCACCTTGTGCCGCTCGTCGGTAGCGAACTCACTGCGCCGCCACTCCACCATGCGGATCCGCGAGTACACCTCTTCGGGGACGTACGGATGCAAAACGAAGTCGTCGAAACCACTCGACGGGTCGACGCGAGCGATCTGTCCGACCGTCACGCTGATGATGGCGCCGACGTTGTCGAACACCTGCTCCTTGCGGATCGCCCGCAACGCGGCAATCGCCAAGTCGGGACGATCCAGTGCTTCAAACAACAAGGCCCGGGGGCGAGCCTCGTAATCGACGTCGTCGGCCCGAAACAGATTCTGGGGGTCATCCCACAGGTCCAAGGTGCGGACATCGGCTCCTAGCTGACGAAGGGTAATCGCGGCGCCATCCTCACGTTCCAACAAGGGACCGTGACCGACCACCGCGACGAATGAACGAACTCGGGGTTTATCTGCTGAGATCTGTGCCACCAACGGTTATCCGGGCTATTTTTATTGTTGGACAACCCACGCCGACAGGCACGCTTTGGCCGTCTTTGCCGCAGGTCCAGATGCCGTCGCTGAGCTCGACATCATGGCCCAACATGCTTACCTCACGCAGTGTTTCTGGACCATTTCCGATGAGGTTGACGCCTTTCAAAGGAGCAGTGATTTTTCCGTCCTCGATCAGGTAGCTCTCCGTCAGGGAGAAAACGAAGTCACCGTTGGAGATGTCCACTTGGCCGCCACCGAAGGTTTTCGCGAACACGCCGCGCTTGACGCTGCGCACGATCTCTTCTGGATCGTGGGGTCCGGCAGTGAGGATCGTGTTGGACATGCGGGGCATGGGTACACTGGTGAAGTCTTCCCGCCGGCCGCTGCCGCTCTCGACGTTGAAGTGCTTGGCGCTGATGCGATCGTGCAAGTAGCCGCGCAGCACCCCGTTCTCGATCAAGGTGGAGGTGACGGGATCGTTGCCCTCGTCGTCGGTGTTGATGGAGCCGCGTCCCTGAGCAATGGTCGGATCGTCGACCACCGTGCACAGGTCGCTGGCCACTCGCTTGCCGATCTGACCCGTGTAGTTGCTCGTGCCTTTGCGGTTGAAGTCTGCTTCTAAGCCATGCCCGACCGCCTCGTGCAAAAGGATGCCGCTATCGCCGGGGGCCAACACGACCTCCATCTGACCAGCGGGTGCCTGACGGGCGTCGAGCAACGTCAATGCTTGTTGGGCTGCAACTTCGGCGTGCAGTTCCGGTGACCGGGTAGCGAAGTAAGCCAGAGACATCCGGCCGCCCCCTCCGCTGCGCCCTGCCTCCCGGCGTTTGCCGTCTTCCGCCAGCACGCGAATGCCGAAACGCATCATGGGCTGCACGTCGCGCACGAGTTTGCCGCTGCTCGTGGCTATCAAGATTTCCCGCACGCCCTCGACGAAACTCGCCTCCGTCTTGACGATGCGTGAGTCGACTTTCAAAGCAGCCTCGCTGGCCCGCTGCAAAAGGGCGCGCTTGTCTACCCCGGGCTGTTCTATCGTCAACGCATCGAGTTCGTAACGCTGAGGCGTGCCCACGGGCTGCAGCGGCACAGACAACACCTTGCTTTCACTTGCCGCAATACGCGCCGCAGTCTCAGCGGCGCGCACCATCGACTCCCAGCGCAGGTCCTCGACATGGGCGTAACCAGTCGCCTCACCCCGCAGCACACGCACCCCTAACCCCACACTGACCCCTTTCGAGGCGCTGCGTGTGATCCCCTCTTCGAAGACCAATCCGGCCGAAGCGCGATACTCGAAGAACAGGTCGGCGTATTCACCACCCTTGGAAAGCGCTATTTCGAGCAACTTGCGGCAGATCTCAGCGTCGATGGCAGCCGGTCCACCCGGGCTGAACGGTGCGGTGTACTTGCTCATGTTCGGATCACCTTGGGGCAACGGTCCCTGGTTTGGCAATGGCTTTTAGTGCCGTTCTTGACCCAAGTGGGTGTTGGCCCCTAAATAGCGCGAGTAGGCGCACGGCAATCGAAGCGTTCTATAGAGAGGCGCAGGGTTCGTTGGACCGCGAAAAGTTGAGAGAG
>CAZNZA010000053.1:0-18931 GCA_964577325.1 uncultured Polyangiaceae bacterium | reverse complement strand
CGAAGCGTTCTATAGAGAGGCGCAGGGTTCGTTGGACCGCGAAAAGTTGAGAGAGGCCGCGCAGCGGTTGGCGGAACGAGGGCAATTCGATCTCGCTCTCGTCGAGTATGGGCGTCTCGTTGCCAGCGATCCGACGGACACCCGCGCCCTTTTGGTCTCGGGCGATCTTCAGGTACGGACCAGCGACTTCGCCGCAGCCATCGCCACCTACGATAGCGTGGCTCGGCTGTACGCCGAACAAGGCTACGCCGACAAAGCAGTGGCGGTCTATTACCAGGTGCGCCAACTGCTGACCCAGCACCGTGCCGATCTGTTGCCTCACTACGCGCACGTTCTCGAGCACTTGCTGGCTCTGCTGCGCGATCTGGGGCGGCCCCAGGAGGCATTGGCGCTGCTGGATGACGAAGCCAATCGGCTGCGAGCGGCCGGCGCTGAACTCGAGGCCATAGACGTGTACCGCCGCATGACGCAAGTGGCTGCCCACACGCCGATGCCACACCTTCGTTTGGCCGAAGCCTTGTGCCGAACCGGCAACGTGGATCAGGCGCTCGATGCGTTTTGGGCGGCGGCCGAAGTGTTGCTCAACGCCGGCCGACGCGATGATGCTCTGCGCGTCATCGAACGCATGCTGCACTTCAAGCAGGAGCCAAAGTACGCGCGTATTGCCGCCGAACTCTACCTGGAGAAGGGCGACGTGCCGGAAGCGATGCAGGCGCTGTCCCGTTTACAGATCTGTTTTCAGGCCGACTCGACCGACCTCACCACCCTCGGCTTGTTGGCAAGAGCCTTCCTGCTCATCCATCAAGAAGACAAAGCCATCGAAGTTCAGAAGGAGCTGGCGCGGCAAGCTCACGAACAGGGTGACAAGGAGCTGTTTCGCACCACCGTCGCAGAACTACGAGCACGCGCCCCCTCCGACGACCAGGTGCACGCGCTGAGTCAGTTGCCGCCCCCGCCCGACGAACCCGACCGACGTGCCCCTCCGAAGCGGCCAGCGTCGTCAGCTGCGGCGGCCGCCGTCAGCAGCATTCCTCCTGACCCATCGGTTCGCCCCACGAACGCGGGGCGCGCTCCCCCGCGATTGAGTCGCACCCGACCCGGCGCACCCGCACGCCCGACCTCGCGCGTGCCACGAGTACTTGCTCAGGAGCAACGCCCTGTCTCACGGCCCGCCGCCGAACCCTCGCGTCCGCCCATCCCGCGCTCGAGCCTTGCGCCCGCCACCATCGCGAGTGACCACCCTTCATCGGACATCCCGGTGTCGCTCCACTCCCTGCTGCCTTCGGAGGCTCCGGATCAAGAGACTTCCGAAGCCACTGCCGGTGCCACGGATCGGGCACCGCCGCTAGATGAGCACGAAGAATTGGCGCTCATCGAAAAAGCCCTCAAAGACGCCGCCACCTACCGCGAGCTCGGATTGGCCGAGCGCGCTTCTGACGTACTGCGCCAAGCGCTAGCGGTAACACCGCATTCGATCCCCCTGCGCGAACATCTGCGAGATCTGCTGGCCGAAGCGGGTGATCACAACGGTGCCATCGAAGAGATGCTGTTGATGGCGGAAGTCTATCGCGCTCACGATCGTCCGGACCACGCTCAGACCGTGCTGTTGAACGTGCTCGAGCTCGAACCCGGCCACGGCCGCGCCACGGATCTGTTGCGTGAGCTGCAATCGCCCGCCCCCCAACCGCCACCGCCAGCACAACCGGTCAGCGAAGTAGCCAGCGCGCCAAGTCGTCCCGCTCCCCCAAGCAAACCCCAGCGCAGCCAATCAAGCGCGAGTCGGCCGGACACGCGCCAGCCGAGCGCCCCGTTTCGCAGTCGTCCCGAGCCGACGCGCAACGAGCCCAGCAGCCCTTCCGGCGCGCGCGCGAGCATGCTGCCGCCCATGCCCAGTTTGCCGCCGTTGCGCTCAGCGCCGAGCGCGGGCCAAACCTTGGATCAGGTGCTCGAACAAGCCGAGACGTTGGCGGCACGCGGTCAATTCGAACACGCCGAAAACCTTTTGCGCGAAGAGCTGTCGCGCTTGCCAGGTCATCCGCTGTTGCTCGAGGCGCTGGAAGAGATCCGCGACGACTTGACCGTCGCGTCACGTCCACCCGGCAGCTCACCTGATCGCCCGTCGTTCGACTCGCTGGCGCCGGACCTGAGGCGGAGTTCGTTTCCGACCAGTCCCGGCTCGTTGCTGGCACCGAACGCCTCCAACGGCATCGCACTTCAGGTGCAGTTGTCTGAGTTGGAAGCAGCCGTTCGCGACTCGCAGAATCCCCCCGCAGCCTTGCCGGTCCCCAGCAACCTCGATGTCGACCTGCTTTTCGAGCAGTTCAAGGAAGGGGTCAAAGCGCAAGTGTCGGAGAACGACAGCGCCACCCACTACGACTTGGGCTTGGCGTACAAGGAGATGCATCTGCTCGACGATGCCATCGAAGAACTGCAGTTAGCCGCGCGCGATCCCGCGCGCGAGAGCATCTGTTTTTCGACCATCGCCCTCATCTATTGCGAGCAGGAGATGTACGCCAAGGCGCTCGAGTACTATCAGCGAGGCCTGCAATCGCCCAACCGTTTGCCGGATCAGGATATCACCCTGTACTACGAAATCGGCAACGTCAACGAGCTGAGCGGGCAGCCCGACGTGGCGCTCGAGTACTTCGAAGAGGTGGTGAGTCGCAATCCCAACTTCCGTGACGTGCGAGACCGGATTGCCAAGCTCAAGCGCCAGCTGCGCCAGTCGACGCTGCCCAATTCCCGCAACAACGACGAGGATGTCGATCGCGCCTTCGAAGAGTTGCTGGGAGATTGATGGGGGATCGTTGCCCTAAAACAGCTAGTTGGGTCCGCGCTCGTTACTGCGGGCAGCCCACGCGCTGATTGCCAAAGGCGACGTCGTCGAGCCACACGTCCTTCTGCGACGTGTTCTGATAGTGCGCCCACCCGAGGCCGAGCTTCTCGAACGCGGTCGGCGCAGGCCAGCTCACATCCTCGGGATCGCCGACGCAGCCTTCACCCGCACCGGTCATATGCAGATCCGTCAGCTCTTTGCCGTCGAGCCAGACCTGTATCTCGTTGGTCGCTGTCGCGAACCGCCACTCCAAGCATACCCAAGTTTGGATAGGTAGCGTGGTGCGGGAGTGATCCCAACAATCTTTCTGAGCATCGTCGGTCCAGTAGTTGTTCATCAGCGCCCCGTCGTGCTGCCCCCCGATTCTGTAGTAGGCGCGGTCACCGTCGGTCGTGGGTCCATCTGCGGCAACGAAACTCCAGTGCACGCTCCCCTCGGGCGTAGCGGCGGCCCAGATCATGACACGTCCGTACAGCTCTGCTCCCAAGGACGGAAACGTGGGCGCCCCCGCGAGCGTGATGAACGCTTGCGCGTAGCTGCCCGCTTCAGCTTGGCAATGGATGGATTGGTTGCCGCTGAAGGCGCGCTCCGTACTGACGGCGACGCTGCCGCTATTCGTGCTCACGTCCCAGGGCGCGCTCGGTTCGCCACCCGCGTTGTGTTGTTCGAAGTCATCGCAGACCACCGCATTGGCGCAGGGATCTGCCGGCTCTGCCGTAGGGGTGTCGCTCGTCGTATCGGTGGGCGTCGGCGTCGCTGTTGGCGTCACACCGGTACCAGATGGGCTCACCGGCACCGTCTCATTCTGGTTCTTGCTCCCCTGATTGCCACAGCCAGCCGCGCTCAAAGCGATGGCGCCACTAGCTACAGTGATGGTGAACACAGTGATGGTGAAGATGAAGGAACCGGAAGTCTGCGGATGGCGCATGTAAAGGGCGTAGCGCAACTCGCTCGGAAAGAAAACGCCCACCTACGTGCGACCAAAAACGTGCAACGCGTGAGGCCCCACCCACCGCTCTGGAGAAAAGGTTGTTCGGATCCGGTCTCGGCGCGGCTATATACTCAACCATGCCTGCGCCCCGTGCGGTCTTGCTCGACATCGACGGCACCTTGTTGCGTTCCTCCGGCGCCGGCGCCCGGGCGCTTGCGTTGGCCCTGTCTGACTTGCTGGCTCGCCCGCTCGCGGACGTGGTCTTGGCGGTTAACGCGCTCGACTTCCGGGGCGCCACCGATCAGGCCGTCGTAGCTCAGCTCGAAGCAGCGTTGGGGGTGGATCTACGCGTGCAGCATGAAGTTTTGTTGCAGATGTATCTGCTTCACCTCGAACAGTCGCTTGCAGCGGTCAGCGTGGAGCTCCTTCCGGGCGTGCTCCGACTCGTGGCCGAGCTGGAGGCGATACCCGGGGTGCACGTAGGCGTGTTGACCGGCAATTTTCGGGAAGCCGCGCGGCGCAAGTTGGCCACCATCTCTCTGGACCGTTTGGTGGAGAATCCGGGTGGCTTCGGCGAGGATGGCTATCATCGTTACGAATTGGCGGTCCAAGCCGCTGCTCGGCTCGCTCTGCATGGTGTCGATGCCTGCCGCATCGTGGTCGTGGGTGATACCCAACATGACGTGTCCTGCGGCAAGCATATCGGCGCCAAGACAGTGGCCGTCGGCACGGGATGGACGGCGTGGGCTGAACTCGAAAGCGCCGAGCCCCACTTGCTTCTCCTGGACCTCGCTGATCCCGAGCCGCTGCTCGACCTCGTACGCGCGCTCACTTGAGCGCGCAGGTACGCGCCGCAAATTACTTCTTTGGTGCGGTCGGTGCCGCGGCGGCTGCAGGCTTGGCCGCGACGTTACCGCCGTCGTTGTAGGCCTTGATCACGCGGTCGGTCAGATCGTGCTCCCCTTGCACGAACGCAACCGCCTGCTTGTCGATGACCATGGCGTACCCGTCAGCCTTGGCGATGCGCTCTACCACTTGCATGGCCTGCTTCAGAATGGGGGCCATGAGCTCGTTCTGCTTGCGCTGCAGCTCACGGTTGTACTCCATGAACATCTGCTGAACCGTCTGTGCCTCGACCTGCCACTTTTCAGCGCGAGCTGCCAGCGTCTCGGGCTTCATCACCCCGCGCTGCTTCTCCAACTCTTGGCGCTCCCGCTGCAGGTCGTTTTGCTTCTGGTCGAGCTCGCGCTGACGGTCGTCGAACAGTTTCTTGAGCGTCGCTTGCATGCGCAGGCCGTCTTCGGTCTCCGTGACCGCGCGCTGCGAGTCGACCACCGCGATTCTCATCTCAGCCAAGGACAGGGGTGCCAAAAGCGCCAGAGCAAGCGCTATCAAGCTTGCGCGAACGACGTTTCGAGACGGGGATGACGGACGAAACAGCATAATTCGCCGTGCCTTAGCCGCGCTGGCCAGCCAGGTCAAGGGAAGACACACGGGGGCGGTCTAAGGGAGCTCTGAAAGCGGGTTCTGGCGCCTGGTAAGGGCACCGCTGGAGCGGCCGAGACGACGCGCGAGCAGAAACGCTCGTCAGCCGCGCGGCGCGTCGATCCTTGGTGAGCCAGGCTGGAGGCTAGACGACCGGGAGGCGCCCTTCACATGCGCGGGACACTGGTGTTTCACCGGTGAGACACAGATCCGTCAGAAGCTGTCATTGCTGCACTGGAGGGCTTGCTTCCAAGGTGGACCCATTCCGGGGGGAATATCCCTCGGTCCTCGCACACCTCGGAGAACGCGAATGCAACATTCAGTCACCAACAACCACGTCGACACTCCTTCCCGATCCTTCCGCGCGAAGCGCTTGCTGCGTAATCGCCGCTCAGCCCTCAGCTTGACCGCCATCGTCCTCGCTCTGGCGTGCGATGCGGTCGTGGGCTGGCTGGATGAACCCGTGTACGAAGCCGCAGCGCCCGCAGAGGTTCCCTCTGGGGCGGTCCAGGGACTCGTGCTGCTCGTGAGCTTCGACGACGAGCAAATCTCGGACGAACAGGCGCAGCGCATCTGGCGCCGGCTCAACGAACGCGGCTATCCCAATGGCGAAAGCGGCGTGAGCGAGACTGGCTCTCTACGAGACTATTTTGCGGAAATGTCGAGCCGCGACGGTTCGAATGCCCCTCGCCTCGATCTGACGAGCGACGTCGTTCACGTGCGCTTGCCCGGGTCGATCAACGACTACGACCGTGACACGGCCGACTCATTCAACGTGCCGCGGAGCTTGAGTACCAAGACAAAGACCCTAAGCATCATCACGGCACCCGGTCCCGCCACGAGCTTGCTCGAGGCGGCGTCGTGCCGCTTAACCGGCTGCAACAATACGACGATCGGCTACGACTTCGTCACGGGCACTTCGGTTTCACCGCGCAGCGCCGCCTATTCGTTCCAAGATTTGACCACGCGCACGTTCTCCTTCTGGCCCGACGCGTACTTGCGGGAAAACTTTCGTCAACCCAATATGGGGCGAGACTTCAGCATCCCGAAGATCGAAACCTTCGCCTACCTGGGCATCATCTACGCTGGCGCTCCCTCTCACGGCCACATGAGGGGGCTATGGCCGCGCTCGGTTGCCACCCCCGGCACGGTCATCGGCGACGCGGACGTCGAGACGCGAGCCGCGCGCTTCTTCATCATGGGCACGCACGGTTCCGCGTCCACACCCTTGGGCACGCTCGCCCACGAGTCGGCGCATACGCTGTTCGATTTTCCCGACTTGTATGACGGAGGAGAGGAGTTGGGAATATTCACTTCAGACCCGCACTCTGCCGGCATCGGCTCTCATGCATTGCTCGGCAGCTCCAGTCTCGGCACGGACTTGGGCACCTGGGAGCGTCCCCAAAACATGAGTGCCCCGATGCGGGACCGTTTGGGCTGGGCGAACATCATCGACCTGAACGACATGCCGGCGGGAGCCCGCGTCGAACTCAGGGCCAACGGTGCGGATGTGGCGCGCTACTGTCGCCAAGACTCCCCCACCCACGAATGCTTCTATGTGGAATCTCGTCACCTCGGTTCCCCGCGCTCGCTGAACTGTACGGCGCAGGATTGCAGCATCGAAAGCCCCGCCGAAGGTTTAGTGATATGGCATACGGAGAACCCGAAGAACTCGATGGACTACGTGGTGAACAACCACGAACAGTCGACGCCGAACATCCACAACCAAGTGGTTTTAGTGGAGGCTCCCGGTACGACAGAGTTGCTGCAACCACAGGCTACTATCAACTACGCGGATCACTACTTCCGCGCAGGGCATGTCGACCGCTTCGATAGCTCGACGGCCGCAAGCTCCCGCTGGTGGGATGGCACACCGAGCGGGCTGAACATCAAGAACATCTCGAGCCCCGGGTCGACGATGAGCTTCGAGTTGGGGCCGCGTCCGATGAGCCGCATCTTTACCGACATCGATGAGCACGTGCAGGTGCAACTCGATGCGGCGGAGATTGAGGTCGGCTCTACGACTCGTCTCGTCACCACGGGCGATGCCGCGTGGCAATACGACGTACACATTCAGGAGCGCACCGGCACTCCCTCGAACACGCGCAGTCTCACCGGCTTGTCCGGTCGGCAAGAGTTTTCGATCACTGGCGTCGAAGGTGACGCCCACGTCGAAATCGTCAGCTACCCGGCGTCCGGCAACGCCGCGGCCGGCACAGCTCGCTTCCACGCCTTCATGGCCGAAGGAACCCAAGCCGCGACCTACGCCGCCGAGGCCCTCGAGTACACGGGAATGGAGCGCCTGGTGCGGCGCAACAACAGCTTCGTCAGCGTGCTGCCGGGACGTGACGTGGGTTGGACGCCGGAGCGCCCGGCGGACGTAACGGTCGACGTGCCTGAAGCGGGAGGCCGAGCGTTGTGGGTGGCCAAAGCGCGCCCTGGTTACATGTTGCGGTCGGTAGAAGCGTTCCGCGTGGGAGAGTCGGTTCGCCAATCGGTCACCTCGACCGGTACAGGAGAACTGACCTTGAGCGTCGATGTCACCGCGGCCGCTCTCGAGGGTGAAGCTGATTTCATCATATTGATCAACGCCGAACCGATCCCCAATCTACTGTGCACCGACGCTCAGGTCGAGGCATGGCGGGCGGACAAGGTACTCAACGATGTGGGCGATCTCGTTCGCTTCGACGACGTCGTCTACTCGAGCAACGTTCCGCGCAACCTGCTGCAAACCAACTTTTCCCAAGGTTCTCTGCTCAGCAACCTCGTGGACACGCCGGAAACGGCTTCCACCTTTTGGTCCCCCGTCGCCGTGTGCGGCGAGTACCGATCGACTTGTAGTGGGCTGCCCCAGTGGCAGCTCGAGGGCAACACGCTGTCGAGCGACTTCACCGGGGATGTCGTGTTCAATGGATCACGCTATTCCTTCGTCGGCGGTGACTTGAATCAAGTACCAGGAGCGTTCGAGAGCAGGCAGATTCGGAGCGGCGTCGAGACGTTTGCCGACGTCGATCCTGCGTTCTCACTCGAAAGCAATCGCCTGTTCATCTCTCCCGGAGAATCGGCATGGCGCCTACAGGGTCACTGCGCGGACCCGGCTACGGCTGGTCGTGCGAGCGTCGTCACGAGTGGGGGTATAGCGTCCGTGTCCTCGCCTCAGGGCGTGAAGGCCCCACGCGCCAGCGAGCCACTCGTCGTGCACGACAACACGAGCGCCTTTACGCTGACGTTCGCCCTTCGGCCCGGATATGAACTCGAGACGGCACTGGTTGACGGCCAAGTTCAAGCCGTGTCACCCAACGCCACGTCCATCGCAGTTCCTGCGGCTAGCGGTAACCAGCCGCGCGTCATCGAACTGCGCACTCGCCCCTTGTGAACCGGAAGCGACCTGAGCCTGCCCCCAGGCTCGGGTCGCTTCGCTACTGCTATTAGCGACCTAGGATCGTCCTTCGAGTGCAGCGCGAGCTAGATGCCAAATTTGGGCAATGATTTCGCCAGTGCCCGCGCCCGCTCCTGGACTTCGTTCAGTTCCGCTGAGGGCGGCTCTTGCTGCTGAATGTGTCTCAGCGTGCGCTCCGCTTGGTCAGCGAGTACGCGGCGACGGCTTGTGTCCGTGGTCACCGCCGCGAGTTCTTCCAAGCTCCACACCAAGCGCATCAACACCATGGCATTGCCTCGCGCCTCACTACGTAACGCGCCATATGCAACGTGAACGAGATCCGAAAAGCTGGGCCCGCGGGCGACGACGCGCAGCTCTCCCTCGGACGCACGGAACGGTGTTTCGATGCGACGTACGGCCAGACAAGCCAAAATCTGCGTAATGCGGTCGATGCACAAGACCGCCGTGCTTGCGTCGTTTACTCCAGGTGACAACGCTTTCACCGCGATGTCGACGATCTGCTGTAAACCGAAGGTTGCATCCTGTTCCAGCGTTCGCTGTCGGTCGAACGAGTAGTTTTTTGCTAGCTGCTCCGCGTCTTCCCGACTGACGGTACGGCTCCCGCTGAGGGACGCCAAGGGCCGGCCTTCGATGACGAATTCCCCGATCCCCGCCTCCATACGCACCACACGACCACTGACTTTTGCAAACTCGAGCAATCCCGAGTCGCTGACACTGATCAAGTAACCCGTCACCGGCGCTGACACGGTGGTCCATACCGCATCGGAAGCTGGAGCCAACGTTTCCTCATCTTCCGCCGGCGCACCTAGGTCCTCAGGGAACAGAACCTGTATGGCGGTAAGCGTTGCGTCACTGATGCGCGACAGAATGGCTGATGGCTGGATGGACGCAGCCATGTGATGGATGAAGAAGATGAGGAATCCTGTGCCAATCAGGGCCAGAATGAGTCCTCCCAGTACAGCTAGCGAGGGGACGTAGCTGTTGTCATCACCGCCACGGATCGTGCGCAGTACGACGAGGCAGTATACGAAAATAGCGACGAATACGCCGAGCACGAGCTGTGTGGGGCGATCGCTGCTGAAGGTACGTAAGACTCGTGGTGAATACTGGCTGGCGGCGAGCGAAAGCGCCACAATTGTGACCGAGAACACGACGCCCGCGACCGTGATCATCGAGCTTGCGATGGCCGTTAGCATTCCGCGCGCGCCGTCCGGCCCCACGCCAAAGACGCGCGGCCAGTAATCGCCCAGCTTTATCTGCACGTATACCTCCGCGTCGACCAAGCCCACCGCCAAGATGACGGCAACGAGCACCATGATCGTCGGCAGGAACCACAAGCTTTGGGAGATCTTCCACCACAACGCACGCAGCTGGATCAAGCGACGACTCCTCTTTGGCACGACGTGGTGAGCATGGCTTTCACCGGCACGTGCCTGCCGGCCCCGGCAACTTACCAGCCATAGCCCCTGCCGTCGAGCCGCTAACGTCGTCGGTTGCTCAGTGCACGCCCAGCATGCGATACCGGCCTGTCACGTTGAGCAGGCCGAACAAGTAGAGGCAGCCGTCGTAGTAGCGGTAGTTGCCTGTCGTCGGATTTGCCTTCCAAAACTCCTCGACGAACTCCCAAGCCACTGCATCGTCTGAAATGAGGGCGGCCACGGCATTCATCGCAACGAGTCCCGGGGAGTGATCGCCTTCAGCTCCGCTCCCATCGATGTTGAACTGATTGCGATGAGTAGACACGCCCTGCCCCGCAAAAAAATTCAGGTAATTCTTCACCCATGTCTCACGCTGCCACGGGTCTCTGTTCCACCAATACGAGTCGAGCGCGATGTTCATGGCAACACGCCAAGCGTCGAAGCGAAACTGAGCGTGAGTTCCCCCGGTGGGTGTTCCGTCGAACTCGCAATAGTCGGGCGCCAAGCCCGTCGTTGGGTGACACGCGTCTCGAAATAATTGACGGCTGCGGTCGGCCACTTCCAGCCAAAGCTGGTTATCTTGACCCGCCCAGCGGGCGAACAGCTCGTAAAAATGCGGCAGATGATACGAGGGATCGGTGAAACTGGCCGAGTTGCCTTCGATCGAGAAAACGATCTGCTTCTCCACCGGATCGATCATGTTGGCGATACCTGACCACTCGGGCAGTCCGGCAAGGGTTCGATGATTGACCATGTGGTTGAGGATGAGGTTCGCCTCCGCTTCATAATCGTAGAGACCAGCACCGTTGCCCCACCGTTTGGCCGCCATCAGCAGCGCCATCGCAAAGTACTCTTCGCCGTCGGGAGCTGGGTTGCCGTCCATGTGTGTCCCGTCCGTGCGCACGCGCCATGCGAAATAGCCCAGTCGGTCACCTTCGGCATGCTGCATGTGTGTCTTCGAAAACTTCCACAGTCGATTAAACTCGGTCTGCTTGTCGAGCTGCACACTGATCATCATCGCGTATGACATGCCTTCACTGCGCACGTCATCGGTATCTGCCGTATAGAAATAGGCTTCATCCTCCCCAGTTTCGTAGTACAGCCGCTCGTCCTCGTCGCCGTAGAACAACTGCTCGACGACCTGATTGACCCGCGCGTCCACCTCTGCTTCGCTCTTACCCAACTCTACGAACAAGTTGCGGTACTTGCCAGACTCGGCAACAGCAACGGCATCGGGTTCGGGCGGCGGTGGGGGCGGAAGTGGCGCCCCCAGGTACCAGATCTCGATGCTGTCGATGTATGCATCCCACGATCCGTCGTCACCCAGGGTCCGCAGGGAGATGGTTTCCATTGCGGGTGAGCCCTCGCGAAAAATGAGCTGAGCACTCGAAACGCTCACCTCGGTGCCGGTAAAGCCAAAGCTTGCACGTGAGTTCGAGCCCACGAAAAGCTCGACTTGCGCCGTACTTGCGCTGCTCGATGCTCCGACGACGTCTACCCGGTAAACACCAGGGAGATGAGGAAACGTGAAGGGAAAGCTGAGACCGTCGCCGTTCGCGTATAGCCCCACACCTTCGAAGGGCATGTCGACGGAGCTAGCGTGGGGGCCCTGAGTCTCGAGGCCTTCGGCTTCGAGCGACGCTATGGACACAGGGTTCGAGCTGGGACCCGCCCCATCGGGCGGGTTCGTGGGCGCCAACCCGGGGTCAGTTGCTGGTCCAGATGAGACGGGCGCCGCTGCCGAATCATCTCCCTGGCTGGCCGTGCGGACACCAGCGTCCGTCTCGCCATCGAACTTGCCGGCTTCAACCGGCGCTTTGGGTCGCGGACCGTCGTCGCTCGGAGCCTCGTAACTCGAAGAAGCTGCCGGAGCGGGTTCCGCCGCATGAGTGCACGCTGTCAGCCATCCGCAGAGGCCCAAGCTCCAAATCCACTTTAATTTCATCATTCCGTCGTCCGCTCGTCGCCCTTGGGGTCACGGCGCTGTAGTGCTCCTTGGCGATAGTAGCCGAACCATAGGTTTCGAGGCAGAGAACCGCCCTGGCCGCTAGCGCTCGGGTCGCCAGTGCTCCGTGAGAGTGCGGCGGCCACGCCGCTTCACTTCATTACCCTAACACCATCACTTCCACGAAGAACCCTCTCAGTCACCGCCAGAACGGGAGCGTGTGCCGATGGTTTCCAGTTGCGCAAAGTATGCGTATTCAGTGGTCGCCCGTGCGGCTGCTGTTGACAGAGCGACGAGTAATGGCGATCTCCTAGCGACGTTCGGGCGCGGATCATTGGATGCTCACTTTGTCGACCCACCCACCTTTCCGCGCGCCGCATCGACGGTTCATCATGCTTCGTCAGAGAGCAGCGGGTTTAGTGCTGGTCGGCACCACCATGTCCACGGCCGCTGTAGCTCAAAGCACCAGCACCCTCCTGCCATCTGCAGAGATTGCAGCCTTGCCTTCTGAGGAAGTCCACACTCTGCGCGCTCTCCTCGAGCTCGAAGCGGTTTTTCTGTTGGGTTGGTTCTATTATCTCACCACGGCCGACATCCCCGGAAGTTTCGACGTGAATTACGACTGGGACGTCTTTCGCCGAAAAATTACGGGACAATCCTTCTATTCAGACACCAATCATTTCGGGACCAACTTCGTCGGGCATCCGTTGGGAGGGGCTGGCTACTATCAATCCGCACGCTCCAACGGCATGGGGATTGGCACCTCATCCGCCTTCGCTTTCGTCGGCTCTGCGCTATGGGAGTTATTCGGCGAGGTACGGGAGGAGGTGAGCATGAACGATACGATTGTCACTCCCCTCGCGGGAATCGCTATTGGTGAGACTACGTTCCAGCTCGCCAACTTCTTCGACCGAAGCAGCCCTTCGTGGTATCATCGCGGGCTAGGCTTGCTGCTCGGCCCGTTTACCACCCTTCACCATGCGGTTGACGGCACCGCACCGACCAGGACCACCGCAGGTTATCCGCCAGATACTTGGTCCCGTTTGGGGGTACACGTAAACCTGGCCCAGGTGCGGGAAGGCCTGTCCGCAGAAACAGCTGCATGGCATCCGGAAATACAATTGGGAGCCAATGTTCGCGTCGAGGGCTTCGCGCCCTTTCGTGCACGTGGCGAGCGCACTGGTACGTTCTGGACTGGCGAAGTCTCGCATTTAGGGGTCGACGTCCATGTGTCGCGCGGTGCCCCCAGCCACATCAGTGTCGACTTGGGATCAGTATTAACAGGCGTATACTACTCCTCAGCGCGCCATGAGACCGACAGGGAGTCCGGGTATCTGGGGCTAGGCATGGGATTCACTTATACCATGCACCGCTACGCTCGTGGCCACTCCGCCGCTGCGAGCCGTTTGGCGTCCACGCGGCCTCTCCATCTTGCTACAGGCCACCACGTCTCGCGTGGCCCGTGGTTCGTCAACAGCTGGATCGCGGCAGGTCCCGCGTTTGGAGGCGTGGATGCCTTGGCGTTGAAACGCACACCGGAAGTGTTGGCACAGGTTCCAGGAGTGACTCGGAAGCATGGCTACTATTTCGGCCTCGGCGGGTTCTCCCAGGCTGACCTCGAGGTAGGCTACGGGCGTTTCAACGTGGGAGGGTCGTTCCTGAGCGAGGCTTACGCGCCGTCACCGACTCCTGGCGGAAGCTCTGTAGGACGAATATCCGACTGGCATACGACGTGGACGGGATACCTCGGAACCCGCATCCCAGGAAGTAACAACGAGCTACGCCTATTTTCGTCGTTTAGGGACCGACGCGGCAACATTGAAAGTCTCAGCGAACAATACCGGGAGATGATAACCGGGCTCGGTCTCACCTTGCGTCCAGCTCCTCTCCGCTCGACTCAGCTCCCTAGATAAGATCCTCCAGATGCGTCCCCGCCACTTTCTCGCCCTCATCTGCACTTGCCTCCTGCCCACCACGGGGAGAGCACAACCAATTGCCACCAGCGTCTCACCACCCGGTCCGGACGCGGTAGCTGCCGAAGAGTCTCCAGTGGGCGCGGAAACGCAACGCCCCTCAGAAGGCTCACGCATCGAAGCGAAGCGCGAGTACGATAAGCAGTTCGCTCGGGCGCGGGAGCTACTGATTGCCGAACGCGACGAATCCGCCGCCCGCGCCTTCGAACATCTCATCATCATCGCCCCGACAGCGGAAGATCGGCGCGTCGCCTCGGAGTTCGCGCAGCTATCACAAGCTCGTATGCAAGCACGCCGACGACGAGCGCCGATGCCCCATCTCCGCACGACCGATGAAATGTCAGTTTTGTACACGACGGCGTTCACTTATGGCTTCGGAACGAGCGCCTGGGTAGCCCTCCAACTTCAACCGAAAAGCTTCGCCGCCGCTGTGTTGCCATTTGTTGCGATCACCACAGCTTCGGTGGGAGGAGTTGCGTTGATAGACGACTACCGGCCGTTCCGCTTGGGAGTCCCCCAGGCCATATCTGCCGGACTATCGGTTGGTTTCTTGGAAGGCGTGTGGCTGGTGGGATATCAGCACGCCGCGGCCACGGAGGCGGGTTCTCAGCCCTGGAAGGCGTCCACAATTTCCACGATACTGTGGTCCGGAGCAACCGTGGGTGGCATCACGGGCGGGCTCGTAGGCGCCCTGACTGAACCCACCCCAGGACAAACGTCGCTCACCAGTTCCGCGGGGCTTTGGGGAGGGATCGGAGCGGCACTGTTTGCGGCCGCCCTGCAGTCGGATGAATCGAAGCGGGGGGTAACCGCATTTGCCGCTGGAGCCATCGGCTACAACGTCGGATTGATTGGAGGGCTGGTATCCACCTCCTATGTTCGACCGAGCGTCGCCAGAGTGCGGCTCATTAACCTTGGTGGTCTAGCGGGCGGCCTGGTGGCACTGGGGGGGTATCTACTGTTCGCCGAAGATGAGGCCGCATTGCGCGGCGGTTTGCTCTCTTCGGGCGTGGGTGGTTTGACTGGGTTGGGCGTGACCTGGTGGGCAACGCAGCACATGGAGGTCGAACCGCAAGCTCGAGAGCAGCCGGGCCTGCTATCGAAACTCGTCCCCACCATCTCGCCTGTCGAGCGCGGCGCGGTTGGCGCAGTATCGTTGGCGTTTTAGCCCGTATGGCTGCTCGACGCCTCATGTACGCCTGCGGGCGATCGTTGCTAGCCGTTCTAGTCGTGTCGACGCTAGCCAGGCACGCCCGGGCTCAAGCAGGAGCAGCAACCGTCGCGCCGACCTACCAGTACTCGAGCGTCGTACAGCCGAATGTTTGGCGCATGGGACTAGAAGAGATAGGCATACTGGCCGCTGGAATCGGCTACTACTTCCTCGACAGAGATACCAATGCGCTGGACTGGTCCTACGACTACGAGTGGGAGACGCTCGAGGCCAAGTTGACCGGCGACGGTTACTCCTTCGACACCAACTACTTCAAGACGAACACCCTCTCCCATTCTGGCGCCGGAGCGCTGTATTACATCGCCGCGCGTGGCAATCGCCTGTCAGTTCCAAGTTCCCTGGCCATTGCATTCTTGACGTCTAGCGCATGGGAAGTGTTAGCGGAGTTCCGCGAACGCGTGAGCATCAACGATCTCTTCATTACCCCGTTGGGCGGGTTCGCTTTTGGCGAGTCTATGTCACAGGTGGGAGCACTTTTCGATCGCGGCTGCGATAGTGACCTCTTTAGGATGCTGGGCTCAGTCTTTGGACCAAGCCGCTCCGTGCATGACTGGATGGATGGCGCGGAGCTTGCGCGTGCAACGAGTTGTAACCGCGACGGCTTCGCGCTGACGGGCCTGCATCGTATCCGATTGAGCGCCGGCACCGCGTTGGCTGCCGGTGGTGGCTCGGGAATGGCTGGGCGCAACTGGATCGAGGGAGCGGCGAGAATAGACGTCACCCATCTCACGAGCATAGGCAGACAGAGCGGAGGCTGGACGGTGTTCAGCGACGGCAACATTGCTCGCCTAGAAGCTCGCTTACGCGGTGAGATAGGGTACCTGCATGACGTACACCTGCACGCACGCGCCATTGCTTTTGGCGCCCACTACGGGCAACCCAGTCACCAGTCCCCGATGTCCGCGGACGGGGCGGTCGGTTTGGGAGCGGGTGTCATCTACTCGGAGCATCAGTACGGCGAAGAGGATGAGTCACGTGATCCATGGTTCGTGTTGGAAGCCCCGACTTTGTATGCGCGGTTTTGGAGCACGGTAACGTCTCACGAGTTCTTCGTCAGTCTAGCTGTGGCGCCAACCCTCGCGGAGGTCGGCGCGTTTGCGCTACGCGAGTACGCCCAAGACCACGACCTGAGCGCGCTCACCCCCATCGCTAGGCAGCGCCGCTATAATCACGCTCTGGGTGTTGCCGTTCATCCTGAACTCGGGTGGAGCTCGACCTTCCACGAATTTAGCCTGGCACTGAGGCTCGACCGCTTGTTTCCGATCCGTTCGCTCATCGGCGACCAAAGAGCGAGCAGTGACGTACCCCTGAGGGAGGCACGACGTCAGGCTCGCCTCTCACTGGCGCTCGGGTCCGACCGCACTGTCCGCTTCCGCACCGACTTACACGTAGATCAGCGCTCCGGCAGTATCGCCCAAGTGAGCCGCGTGGAGACGGAGGTGACGTGGAGCAGCGGAATCGAACTCCGCTATTGATGCAATCCGTCCACTCCCGTCCCCGCGAACGCTGACTCGCCGCATCTCGGTGCATCCGGCAAGTCTCCGTCAACTCAGTCAGGAATGTTGCAGCTCGCGTTGGACGCAGGTAGAGCAGCGGGCGGTGGGGCGCCAGCTCCCGTCTCACCGTCCGCAGGGGCTGTCGGCGAGGTGACGGCTTGCGGCACGCCGCTCGGACTACAACTGGACTCAGCCAGTTGTGCAGCTGCCACGGCGTAAGGCGTACCGTCAATGACGACGATCACGTTGCCGTCGTCGTCCCTTGCAGCCACCGTGACCTTGCCACTGTACCGGGCCTGTTCCTCGTGTGCCGCGCACGCATGGCGAGTGTTTTCGACACACGCTCCGTTGCACGATGCCCAAGCTTCAAACGCTTCCAAATCGGCTTGGGCATCATCAGACTCCACCGGTTGGCTTCCGCACTCGGTCTGGGTGCAGGCTAAGAACTCCGCGCACTCCGTTCCGGCGTTTTCTCCAGGCCAGTAGCGCACATAAACGACATCATTCGCATCAGCCGTGAGTGCATCGTCGCACAGGGACATGGCACTGCCGCCGAAGTGGTCGCCCACCTCGAGTTCGTGATAGTAGGGGTCGCCGGCCGGCTTTTCGAGCAGCTCGAACACTGCACACTCGCCGTCGACTCCCACGTCGACGACCCGTGCTTTGGCTAGCTCAGAAAAGCCGCAATAGCATTGAGGTCCAGGAGCCGCGCCACTCGAGCCACCGGATTGCCCGCCTGGTTGGCCATCGTTGCCAGCGGGCAAAGAGTCTTGGTTATTCGGGGCGGCATCTTGACCGGTGAACTCCCCTTCGGAAGGAAGCTCGAGCGGCTGCGCGGTGTTATCCATACTCCCGCATCCTGCTGCCGAAGCAGCTAAGCCAAGGAACAACGAGGCATGGACGGCGCTGAGTCGAGGAAGACGAGAAAAAGGGGAAGCTGCAAATGGCATGTTTATCTCCGAGAGTGACAGTTGAATCAAGTCCGCTTCAGCGCGGACACCCCTATCCTGCTCGTCTGGGGTAAAAGGAGCCAGAGCAAACGTTCGATGTTTCGCACAATCTCTAGCCAGATTTCACACCATCAGGTGCGATTCACAGAAACTCCGGCCGTCAATTACGAAACACGAGCGACTGATGTGCCGAAAACCCGGCGCGCGCACCATCGGCGACCGCGAGCACGACGGCACCCGCCGGCAGACTCATATCGCCGCAAGCGAACACCCCGACAACGTTGGTTTCTTTCGTGGCGTCGGTTTTGACGTACGGACCGGTTGGACCAGCCTCCATGCTACAACCGAGTTGTTCGGCAAGTGAACTGGACAGGCGCGTAGAGGGAGGAACGAACAAGCCAGCGAACTCGAGCTCTCCACCGTCCTCTAAATGAACAGACGTTTTCCCGAGCTGACCCGAGACCGCGACGACGGGTGCTCGTTCGATAGTGATCCTTCTGCGCAACAAGTCCGAAAGCTGCTCCTGGCTTGGCTCGAAGGCACCGCGTGTGAAATACGTCACCTCACCCCAATCGGCGAGCAGCAGCGTCGGATGCACTGACAACGGGCTGGTCGCGAGCAGACCTATGCGGCCCTGGTTGAGCTCATAGCCGTGGCAGTAGGGACAATGAAAGATGCTGTGGCCCCAGCGTTCCGCGATGCCTGGTATCTCCGGCAGCTCGTCGGTAACGCCACTGGCGAGGATCAGACGTCGCGCTGCATGCGACTCGCCCGAGGCTAGCGTCACCACGAAGCCCTCCGACACCGCGCGCGCCTGCACGGCGACCTGCTCGACCCAAGTCAACGTGGGATAAGCTTCCACGTCGGCGCGACCACGTTGAGCGATCTCGACCGGACTACGGCCGTCTTGGGTAAGAAAGCCGTGAGAACTTTTCGCATAACGGTTGCGGCGCTGCCCGCCATCGACGACCAGGACCTTGCGCCGCGCCCGCACCAACTGAAGGGCTGCTGACATACCGGCGTAGCTACCGCCCACCACGATTACATCCTGCATATCTGCGGTCTAGCGCGCCGGAACCATTAATGCAACTGTGTTGCGATAAACGTGCACCGAGTGACGCGTGATCCAGCGCGACCCGATCGGCGACGTCGCTGAGAGCGAACGATCGCAGCCATCTCGGTGGACTGCTTCTCTGGTTGCACGCGCTCTGGGTATCATGTAGAGACGCCGCGTCTTGGACGTGTCATCGAGCAGGCTCGGTCCGA
>CAZNZA010000052.1:0-32834 GCA_964577325.1 uncultured Polyangiaceae bacterium | reverse complement strand
GCAGCAACGTCACCCGGCGCAGCAACGTCACCCGGCGCAGCAACGTCACCCGGCGCAGCAACGACACCCAGCGCAGCAACGACACCCAGCGCAGGCACGAAGCCTGGCGCAGGTAGCGAGAATTCCGGCAACTAGCCGGCACGCGACGAAGAGTTTTTCATGTTCAGGGTACTTCCACAGCCACAGCGACACGCACTCGCCATACTCCTCTGGAGTATCGTCATTGCGTGGCCGGTCGTGGTGCGTGCAGTGCCCGTACCGAGTGACCGCGTGCCTGACCGCATCGACGCGTTGCCTGAACGTTTGGAAGGGGTCCACGTCAAGGAGCAGCTCGGCGCCAGATTGCCGCTAGATGCGGCGTTTGTCGACAGCACCGGCAAAGAAGTCCGTCTTGGAGACTACTTCGACGCCAAGCGACCCGTGGTATTGACGTTCAACTACTCGAACTGTCCGATGCTCTGCAGTCTGCAGCTTTCACGCTTCGTGCAGGCTCTCGCTCAGATCGAGCGCACGGCGGGAACCGACTTCCAGATCGTCACCATCAGCATCGACCCAGCGGAGACGGTAGACGGCGCCGCGGAGACGAAAGCGCGCTACCTGCGAGATTACGGACGCCCCGCGGCAGCGACAGGCTGGCACTTTCTGTTGGGTTCGCAGGAATCCACTCGGGCCGTCGCTGATGCAGCTGGATTCGGCTACGCATACAACGAAGCGCGGCAGGAATGGTTGCACGCTGCAGCCTTGATTTTGCTGACCCCCGACGGGCAAATCGCACGCTATGTCTACGGCGTCGATTACCACCCCGAAACCCTGAACCTGTCGATCGTCGAGAGCTCACAGGGCAAGATCGGATCGACCATCGACCGCTTGATCCTCTACTGTTTTCACTATGACGAAAGCGAAGGGCGTTACGCGCCCGTCGCGATGAACATCATGCGCGTCGGAGCCGGGCTGGCAGCGGTGCTGTTGGGCGCGCTTCTTTCGATGTATTGGTTGGCGGAATCGCGTAAACGCAAAGCGCAGAACGGTGGCGGCTCCCTGGCTGCCACTGGCACTGCTTCATGATCGAGAACTCCATGGATACAATGGTTTCATTACCGGTGCTGGCCTTTCAAGCCAGCACCGAGGCTTCGCCCAGTGACGGACTGATCGTTCCGAAGATGCCAGAGTCCGACAACTTCTGGATGCCGAACGCAGGCAGCGAACTCGCCCAGAGCGTCGACGGCCTCTTCAACTACATCATGTGGGTTTCTGCGCTGAGCACGCTGGGGATCTTCGTGGCCATGTTCTACTTCTGCATGAAGTACCGGGCCACGTCGCGCGCGGCAAACGAATCGGCGCGGTCCCAGGTGGACCACTCGAACACGCTCGAGATCATCTGGTCCGTCACCCCCTTCTTTTTCCTGATCTCAATTTTCGTTTGGGGCTTCCGCGATTACGTGGCGTTGCGCACGGCGCCCAAAGATTCGCTCGAGGTTTACGCCACGGCCTCCAAGTGGAAATGGTTGTTCAAGTATCCCAACGGTCACACCGATACGGAACTGCACGTCCCTCAGGGGAAGAACGTGCGGATTCTGATCAAAGCGACGGACGTGCTGCACAGCCTGTACATTCCTGAGTACCGCGTGAAAATGGACGCGGTACCTGGGCGTTACACGGACCTTTGGTTCAACGCCGATTATGCCGGTACCTTCCCTATCTTCTGCACCGAGTACTGCGGACAACAGCACTCAGACATGCTTTCTCAAGCCACCGTTCACGCGGGCAATGGCTATGAGGAGTGGCTCGAGCAAAAGCAGAAGGAACTCGATAACCTGCCGCCGGTCGAGCTGGGTGAGCGCGTGTTCAAGCAGTTCGGCTGTGGCGCGTGCCACACCACCGACGGCACTGCTCACACGGGACCCACCTTCAAGGGCCTGTTTGGCAGGATGGAGACGTTGACGACGGGTCAACAGGTCAAAGTCGACGAGAACTACATCCGTGAATCGATACTCGAGCCGCAGAAGGACATCGTCCAGGGCTTCCCGCCCCAGATGCCGAGTTTCAAAGGCCAGATCAGCGACCAGCGTATGGAAGGTCTGATCGCATACATCAAGACGCTCCAGTAGCCGTAGCATCTAAGGTATCCAGTTATGGCAGCACCTACCGCAACCGCAGACGAAAACTTTCTGACCCACGAAAAGGGAATCCTTTCGTGGCTGTGCACGCTCGACCACAAGCGCATCGGGGTGATGTACCTGATGTGCGTGCTCGGCGCATTCTTGCTCGGGGGTTTAGCCGCCCTCCTGGTCCGCACGGAGTTGTGGACCCCGGGCCCCACCATGATCGACAACGACACCTATAACCAAGCGTTCACGGTGCACGGCGCGGTCATGGTGTTCTTGGTGATTATCCCAGGCATTCCGGCGGCGCTTGGCAACATCATTCTGCCGCTCATGCTGGGCGCCAAGGACGTTGCCTTCCCGCGCTTGAACCTCGCCAGCTGGTACCTGTGGGTCATCGGCGCTGTGTTTCTGATCTCCAGTTTGATCACCAATGCCGCCGACACGGGGTGGACGTTCTACACACCCTACAGCACCACCACGACGACAACCGTGATACCCGCGCTGTTCGGCGCTTTCGTGCTCGGCTTCTCGTCCATCTTCACCGGTCTGAACTTCATCACCACGATTCACAAGCTGCGCCCGCCAGGCATGACTTGGTTTCGTATGCCGCTGTTTCTGTGGGCGCTCTACGCCACTGCCATCATGCAGATCTTGGCAACGCCCGTGTTGGGGATCACGTTGCTGATGCTGATCGTCGAGCGAGCTATCGGCGTGGGAATTTTTGATCCGGCGTTGGGTGGCGACCCCGTGTTGTTCCAGCACTTCTTCTGGTTCTACTCGCACCCAGCGGTCTACATCATGATCGTGCCGGCGTTCGGAGTCGTGAGCGAGGTCTTCCCGGTGTTCAGCCGGAAACGCATCTTTGGCTATAAGTTCATCGCCCTTTCGAGTGTCGCCATCGCTATTCTGGGCTTTCTGGTGTGGGGACATCACATGTTCACCAGCGGCCAGTCAGTCGTGGCGGGTACGGTCTTTAGTGCCATCACGTTCTTGATCGCGATTCCGACCGCGATCAAGGTCTTCAACTGGTTGTCGACGATGTACAAGGGCTCCATCCACCTCGACACGCCGATGCTCTACGCCCTCGGGTTTCTCTGGGTGTTCGTGATCGGCGGCGTGACGGGCATGTTCCTGTCAGTGATGAGCACCGATGTTCATCTGCACGACACGTACTTCGTGGTGGCGCACTTTCACTACGTGATGATGGGCGGAGCGATTACGGCGCTCATGGCCGGCCTGCACTACTGGTGGCCGAAGATCTGTGGGCGAATGTATGACGAACGGCTTGGCCGCATTGGTTCGATCGTCGTGTTGGTGGGCTTGAACCTAACGTTCTTTCCCCAGTTCATTCTCGGTTCTCGCGGCATGCCGCGGCGCTACTACAACTATCTGGAAGAGTTCCAAGGATTGCATCAGCTTTCCACGATTGGTGCATACACCATGGGGGCAGGCTTCCTGCTTACGGCGTTCTATCTCTTCCACAGCTTGAAGCGGGGCCGTAAGGCCGCAGATAACCCTTGGGGTGGTAACACGCTGGAGTGGCAGACGACGTCTCCGCCGGCCTACTACAACTTCCATCACCCCCCGACGATCACCGAGGGCCCGTACGAGTACGCAGATTGGAAGTACGAACCAAAGATCGATGGCTACGTCCGAAAGTCGGAGGCGACCTAAGCCAAATCGCAGGTGACGGAAGCTGCTGACAATCCCGCAGGCCGTGTCTAGGCAGGACGGTTATTAGAATGAGTGAAGCAATTGCAGAAAAACCGCAGGTAGGGGACGCGCACGATGACCATGATCATGGCAAGTACCCGTTCCTAGCCCATCACTTCGATACGCCCCAGCATCAGTTTGATTCGGGCAAACTCGGGATCTGGCTGTTCCTCGTTACCGAAATCCTCTTCTTCAGTGGGTTGTTCTGCGCGTACGCCATCTACCGCGCTCTGCATCCAGAGGTGTTCGAGTACGCGCACTACTACCTCGATACGGCGCTTGGCGCGGTCAACACGTGTGTGCTCATCATCAGCAGCGTGACCGCCGCGTGGGCGGTGCGAAACGCGCAGCTGAGGCAACAGCGAGCACTGGTAATGAACATCGGCATCACCATCCTGTGTGGCTTTGGCTTCATGGGTATCAAGTACGTCGAGTATTCGCACAAGATCCACGATGGGCTGTTACCGGGTGAGCACTATAACCCGGTGCAGCGAGTGTGGGAGCTGCCAGCCTACCAGGAGAAGTTCGGGCAGGGGGCAGCCGCTGCGGCAGGGGCCGCGGGAGTTGCTGGCGCAGAGGCAGGCGGCGCTGTTGGCCAAGCAGCGGCGGAACCCATGCGCAAGCTGATGGGGCCCCAGGAATTCAACGTAGAGCCGAGGAATGTACACCGTTTTTTCAGCATCTACTTTTGCATGACGGGGCTGCATGGCATCCACGTGCTCGTGGGGATAGGGATCTGGGTGTGGCTCTTGATCAGGGCCATGGCCGGTGAGTTTGGTCCTGACTACTTCGGACCTGTCGATTACGCGGCGTTGTACTGGCACATCGTCGACTTGATATGGATTTACTTGTTTCCATTGCTCTATCTCATCCATTGACCAGGACTTACTAGTCGAGTGAGACAATTGAGATGGCGCGGACAGTGGCGAGAGCGGAGTTGAGATCATGAGCGGACATGGTGAAAAGCACGGTGAACATCACGGCCTGGCGCACGTCATGCCAGCCAAGGTGCTGCTAGGCGTGGGTGGAGCGCTGCTGTTTCTGACGGCGGTGACGGTGTGGGTTACCTACGTCGACCTAGGGCGGAGCGGAAACTTGATCGTGGCTATGGTGATAGCGACGATCAAGGCTGCACTCGTGTGCGCGTACTTCATGCATCTGCGATGGGATCGACCGTTCAACGCGCTGGTGTTCTTGAGCTCGATCGTGTTCGTGGGGCTGTTCATCATCGTAACGCTGATAGACAAGGCCGAGTACGAACCGGACATCGAGGAGATGTACCTGGAGCCATAGCGGCAGCGGCCGTCGTTAGAGTGAGTGGCGGGGTCAAGGCGGGCTGGCGTGCAGCTCGCCGACAACCGTGTCTATCCGCTGGCGGATTTCGGCGTGTCTGCCCGAGACCCCATTCACCAACAGCGAGAAAACGATCGGGGCTTGCGTGCCCCCGCGAAGCACGTAGCCGCTCAGAGTAATGGCTTCGTTGAGCGTGCCCGTTTTCGCGCGCACCTGGCCGCTCAGCTTGGTGAAACGCCCGCGCAAGGTGCCATCCACGCCCCCGACGGCGAGCTGGGACATCACCGGGTAGCGCAGTGTCGGGCTTTGGTAAGCATAGCGCAGCACCGCGACCAAGGTTTCTGCGCTCAGGCGATTGGCGTCGAACAGCCCCGAGCCGTTGCGGATCTGCGTTTGCTCGCTGGTTGGCGCAATGCCACGCAGCCACTGCATCGCTAAGTCAGCGCTTGCTTTCGCTGTGGCGGGTCCGGATATGCGCGAGCTTAGGGACTTGAAGACCATTTCTGCGGTGAAGTTGTCGCTTCGCTTGCCGACGTCGGCGAGCAGTTGCTCGAGGGGAGGCGATGCGATGTAGGTCAGCCGGGGCAGGCCGCCTTTGCTGCCTAAGGCCACGGAGTCAACCTTGACGCCCCGCTGCTCGAGAGCGGCCCGCAGCACGAGGCCAGGTATCAAGCGTGGGTCTTCTACCCGCTTGCTGAAGCGCTGGCGGCCCAACCCGGTGGCAACATGACCGCCGAGCTGTGCTTGGAGACCAGCACCCGGTAGCTGGCTCAGGTTCAGTCGAACGTGCTGGCCCTTGCCCTGCGGCAGGGTTGCTACGGAGCCCTCTATGGCGACGGCGCCGTCGGGTTCGAACCAGGCGCGGGCGGGTTCACCCGCGGCCCCGGGCAGCACGTTCAGGGTCACCGTGTTGCGTTCCACGGCAATGGCGCTGACCGGAGCTCGGAAGGCGGCCCATTCGTCGGGCTGCTGCTCGAAGGCCGGAGGGATGAACTGCTCGTCGAAAGCACTTTGGTCGACGAGCAGAGTCTTGACCCGTCGCACACCACGAGCCGCCGCGGCAGCAGCTAGCCGCCACAAGTCTGCTTCCTGGAGCCAGGGATCGCCGTCGCCGTGCAAGACCATGCTGTCACACTCGCCCGTCGCCGAAATACGAGCGTGTAGTGCTGTGCGGTAAGAATAGTCAGCGCCCCGTTTATCCAATGCCAGTACCGCCGTGACGACCTTCATGTTGGACGCGGGGTTGAGCGCCGTGCGCTGATAGACACCTGTTTGGCGGCCGCTCTCGAGATCGTGCACGTGGGCGCTCAACGAACCGCCACGTTGAGCCACCCAGCTGGCTAATGCTTGAAGTGAGTCCACGCGCCAGGGAGGTGGGGTATCGGTGGTGTCGGAGGTCGGCTGCCCCCAAGCAGCACTGGGCCGCGCCGAGCTTGATGGGTCAACGATCAGACCGAAACCGAAACAAGCGGCGGTTACCAAACAACGGCGCAGAGGTCGTCGAAGCGTCATGGGCGCCGCTATGTACCGCGAAAGACAGGGCGATCCAGAGTGACGCGCAGGAAAACATCGTCGTCAGGAGCAGCAGCAGGGGGGTGTCGGCTGGACGAAATGACGGCGCGGAAGGGACGGCGTACTTGTCTTCACCACCGAGCTATGCGAAAGGCCCCGTGTGCGGCGCCACCACTTTCCAATCATGTCTTGGGGCATCGTAGGGGCAGCTCTGGCATTGGCCTCCCCGGCTTCCGCCCAGGATGTCGAGGCGCCAGCCACTACGACGACGGACAGCGCTGATACGGCTCCTGCCCTGGAGGCACACTCTGCCAGTGCAGATCTTGCGCCGTCAGCTGACGGAGACCCCCTCGGGCTGGATCTTGCCTACCACCCGGAAACGTACCCCGAGCCCGCTGCTCGCGTGCGCACCCTGCTGGCTGGGGCCGCGCTATTGGCGGGAGGCTACGGCGTAGCCTTCGGGAGCTCTTACTTGTGGGAGGGTGCTCCGGGAATGTCGGATTTACGCACCCCCTTCATCGGGCCTGCGCTTGCCATTGCCAACGCCGGTTGCGGCGAGTCCGAGATCGGGTGCAATTCCGTGACGATCGGCCTGCGTTCGGTGATCGGTGTCGTTGCAGGCATCGCGCAGCTGGGCGGGCTGGGCTTGCTGATCGAAGGTGCGGTCATGAAGACCCAAGCCCCCGCCCAAGCGCGCACCCCGTCAACGGGCGTGCTGTATGCAGTTCCGGTTGCGACGGATTCTGCACTTGGCTTCTCGCTCGGCGGAAGCTTCTAACCCCGCACATGGGATTCTACGCAATGGCACTTCGGCGTCCGAAGTGAGGTGCCTCACTCGTGGCCGCGTTCTGGATAAGTAAGGAAAGTTCAAGGGTGCACGTTGGGTCTGGTCGTGGTACGAAAGCCTCCCATCATGCAGACGACATTCAGTCGGGCGCTGGTGGTGGCGAGCGCACTAGTGGTGGCGAGCGCAGGTTCATACACCGGTCAAGTGTTGCGTCATCGACGAGCGCTAGACTTGTCGTCGCGGGCGAAGCATCGAACGTGGTGGGGAGTCGTTCCTGGCCAAGCCAATCACCACCTGCCGGATGGTTGAGGTCCAGGGCGACTCCAAAACAAAGAGTGGTTCCATAACGAAGAGCGATTCTGCAAAAGGCAGTGCGTTCAAGAGCAGTGCGAGTGCATGACCTGGCGAGGGTTCATGCAGCGTACGAAACGGCGCCGTCGCGCCAAAGCGGAGTGAAGGGTCAATGAGTCGGCGTACTAAGTATGTTTTTGTCACCGGTGGAGTGGTCTCTTCGATTGGCAAGGGCCTAGCATCTGCATCTATCGGCGCGCTGATGGAGGCCCGTGGGCTTACGGTCACGCACATGAAGCTCGACCCGTACGTCAACGTGGACCCGGGGACCATGTCGCCATATCAGCACGGCGAAGTGTTCGTGACGCAGGACGGGGCCGAGACAGACTTGGACCTGGGTCACTACGAAAGATTTACCACGACCCGGCTCAAAAAGACGGCGAACGTCACTACCGGTCGTATCTATCAAAGCGTCATACAAAAAGAACGCCGCGGGGAGTATTTGGGGGCCACGGTACAGGTGATCCCTCACATCACCGACGAGATCAAAGCACGCATCATCGATGCAACGACAGGGTCCGACATCGCAATCGTCGAAGTTGGCGGAACGGTCGGAGACATCGAGTCGCTGCCGTTCCTAGAGGCTTTGCGTCAACTCAAAGTCGAGCTCGGCCCGATCAACGCCGTCAGTGTGCACGTCACCCTGGTGCCTTACATTCCTGCGGCAGGGGAGCTCAAGACGAAGCCAACTCAGCATTCCGTAAAGGACATGCGGGAAATCGGCATCCAGCCGGATATCTTGATCTGTCGCTGCGACCGTCCCATCAACCAAGGCCTCAAAGAGAAGATCTCTCTGTTTTCGAACGTCGCAGTGCGGAGCGTCATCTCTGCTGTTGATGTGGCGTGTATCTACGAGCTTCCCCTCGTTTTGCATGCGGAAGGGCTGGACGATCAGATCGCCGAACGTCTCAACATTTGGTCTCGCCAACCAGACCTGACGAAGTGGGAGCGCACGGTGCGGCAGTTTCAGCGCACCCGTGGTAGGGTAACGATTGGTATCGTTGGTAAGTATGTTCACCTGAAAGACACGTACAAGAGCCTTCACGAAGCGCTCGTTCACGGTGGGTTGGAGAACGAAGCCACGATCGACTTCGAATACATCGATTCGGAGTCGCTCGAGGGCGCAGGCTTTGAAGAGATCCTGAGTAAGCTCGACGCCGTTCTCGTTCCTGGAGGTTTCGGGGATCGGGGCATCGAGGGCAAAGTGCGAGCCATCCGCTACGCGCGCGAACATGATGTGCCGTTCTTCGGCATCTGCCTCGGCATGCAGTTGGCGGTGATCGAGTACGCTCGCAACGTCTGTCATCTGGCCGGCGCCAGCTCGGCTGAGTTCGAGCCAAACGCGCCCCACAAGGTGATCGATTTCATGAGCGACCAGCGTGACGTCACGAACAAAGGCGGTACGATGCGGCTGGGTTCGTATCCCTGTGTCATTCGTGCCGGCAGTGTGGCGGAGGGAATCTACGGCAAACGGGAAATCTCCGAACGTCACCGTCACCGGTACGAGGTAAACAACGCCTATCGGGATGCGCTTTCGAGCGCTGGGTTGGTCATGAGCGGCACTAGTCCCGACGGAACTTTGGTCGAGATGGTCGAGTTGCCCAACCACCCCCACTTCGTGGCGTGCCAGTTTCATCCCGAGTTCGAGAGCCGTCCAACGTCCGCGCATCCGCTCTTTTCCCACTTCGTCCGGGCCGCCTGCGCTCGACGGGCGGCGGCCGGTGACGGGCGAGCCCGCGGGCAGACTGAGGAGGCCGTGGACAGCACGGAAGCGCCGGCACCTCGCGTTCAGGCCGTCAACTGACGGCGCAATAAAGGTTGGCTCCCCCGGTGGGGCCTCGTGGTATCAAAGTTCGATGCGCTCACGTGTTTCGACCCTCGGGGTGATCCTCGCTGCGGCCTTCAGCTTCGGTTGCGGCTCCGAGCTCGCCAACTCTGCGCTCAACGACAGCCTGAAAGACTTCCGAACTACGTTGGAAGCGCATCGCCAGCGGGGCGACCTGTCGTCGAGCGACATCGAAGAGGCGGCCCATGCCGTAGCTGTACGGGAGCTCACCACCCATCACGGAGATTCGGGAGTGGCGCGGGTGGATGAGTTGGCTCCTTGCGCTACTCATGTCGCCAGCGCGCTGCGGCAAGTCAGCAAACGCTCCGATGATGCTGGCGCCGCGGCCGTGCAAGTACTTCTGGATGAAGAGCTGTGGAGCGGATCGAAAAGCGCCCTGCGCGACCGCTTCATTGCTCATCCGGATGCGGCCTGGAGAGCGGTAGGAGCCAGGGCAGCGACGCGACGAGAGGACGGTGAACTACGCGGCAAAGCTTACCTCGATGGCGACCTACGTGTGAGACGAGCAGCCTTGCGAGCCGCAGCCATTGCCTCCGACGTGACGGAGGTCAACGATTTGCTCGAGGTCGCGCGCCTGGACCCAGATCCCGTAACCCGTCGCTTCGCCATTGAAGCTCTCGGTCGCGCCGCTGAGCCGCGTTCGCTTTCGCGCCTGCGCGATGTGTGGGTTCGTGCAAACCAAGAGGACCGACGCGCCATCACCCACGCGTGGGGGCAAAAGCGCGCATACGGCAACGGGGGCGAGGGTCACTTGATGTGGGTCGTCTCCACGCAGACGGGGCTTCCCCAGCTGGCGGCGGCAGTGATCTTAGCTCAGAACGGCGGAATCGCCGAGCAGCAAGGCATCGGCGCGTTGGTGAGAGCCATCGAACGAGGTACTCCGGAGGAACAACGTTATGCTGCCGCATTCGCACCGCGAACGGAAGTTGCCGTGCGTCGGGCCTTGCAGGTGATGGCGCAGGATGACGATGAGTGGAGTGCGGCCGTAGCTCATTCAGCGCTGCTACGCGTCTCGAGTACCCGCGAGACGGCACGCAAAAAGCTGCGACAACTTCTGGCATCCGAGCATGCGGAAGCGGCTCGCCAAGCGCGCTACGCCTTAGCCGCGATCGGTGATCGAGCAGCGCGCTCTGCCATCGTTGCCACGCTTCGCGCTTCGGATCCTGGCGTTCGGCTAGAGGCGGGGCGCTTGCTGCTGTGGCTGAACGACGAGCCAACGGCCGCTACGGTGCTTGCCGATCCCGCGGCTAGCGTCCGCTCACGCTTCGCGTGCGCGGTGCTTGCGCCGCCGCCACCAGAGGCCCAGTAGTAGCCAGACGGACGCGCTCAAAGCGCCGCCCTGCCGCTGTGCCACGAGGCAACCTCCTGCTGGCGGCCCACCGGCGCTGGGTGAAGCAGGGTCGACGACGTTGCCCGGTGATGAGGAGCCGGACGGGGATGCTGCGCTGGGTCCGCTGCCTTGCGGGGTTTCGGCGCCCGGTACCGCGGGGCGCGGTGCGCCGTCATCGGGCACCGGCTGCTGACCCATGCTCGTAGCGGGTGAAGGCGTGGACGGTGCGTCGGTGACGGGGGCAACCGTTGCTCCACCTGGGCTAGGGCTCACAACCGGAGAGGGCGTACTCGTCGAGGGCGCAACATCGGGCGAGGCAGTAGCAGGCACACACACGCGGTCGACGCACTGTTCTCCTTCCGCACATCCCGACTCGTCGATCTCCCCATCGCAGTCGTCGTCCAAGCCGTTGCAGCGTTCCTCTAGAGGCTCGCCGGGAATACACTGCGCCCCGCAAAACTCCGACTCCCGTAAACACAAGCCAATGCCGCACCGCTCACGTACGCCGTCGTCGACGCGACCGTCACAGTTGTTGTCCGCATAATCGCACACCTCCGGGGCGTCCGGATGCACGGAGCCGTCGGCGTCGTTGCAGTCCAGGGCGTTGTCGACGTATCCCAATGGCGGGGCACAGTCATGCATGGCGAAGTTGCCGTCGCCGAAGCCGTCGCCATCCGAATCCAAGTAGTAATCCTTGTAGGAGGCGTTCTCGTCGATCTCGCCATCACAGTTGTCGTCCCGCCCGTTGCACATTTCCGGCGCTCCCGGGAACGTCGTCTGACGCGACTCGTCGCAATCGCCGTCAACAGTGGAGTACCCCGCTCGGAGCTCACAGGAAAGGATGGTCGAAAGGTCACTGCTTCCGACCCCATCACCATCGGCATCTTGATACAGCGTCAGTGGTTCACAGCCGTACGCCACCGACGCAATGGTGAAGGCCGCCCGATCACCCGTGGAACGGCGGTCACCATTGGCTGCTAGCGCGGCAACGTTGAACTGTACCGCGCCTGGCGTGTCTGGACTGCGCCACATGACTTCGAACGTGGCCTGTCCCGACGAACCAGACACTGGCTGATTGTGCGTTACCCAGCGGCCGGCAATGGTCAAAGGTTGGCCCTGGGGCACGACGAACTCACCGGTTTCCGGTCCCTGAATGGCCAACCCTGCGGTCTGCAACTCTGGGGCGGACAGCGCAATGGTGAGCGTGATGTCATCGCCGGGCTCAGGTTCGGCCGGGGAAAACTGAACTTGCAGATCGGCATCCTCATTGACGCCATGGCAGCCCCGGCAAGTGAGCGAGTCGATACCGCGTTCGCGTGCGTGGGCGCCGAGCGATACAAGGAATGCGCCGCCGAAAGCGAGAAGGGACGTAAACGGGATTTGCGGAGAGAGCATCGACTCGCTGATTATGCGGCACGCGATTGGGCGCTGTCACGGTGAGGCGGAAAACAGACGCGCGGGTCAGTGCCAGGAGCGAACGCAGTGACCGGGGTTCTGCACTGTTTCCGGTTGCTGCTATCCCTGGCGAGGAAATTTCTGCAGACGAAGCTGCCCCAGGAAATCGGGATCGCGCGCTGCTGCGCTGGTGCCGGGGGGCGTCGCAGTTGCAATGACTGTTGCAATACGCGGCCGAGGGCGCTAGGTTGTCCGTATGGGCGCCGAACCGTCCGTCACTGAACTCAGAGACGAAATTCGCGCAGCTGGATTGCGAGCTACGGCATCGCGCATCGCTGTGCTGCGAGAGTTGCGTCGGGCGCAACGTCCCATCAGCCACGGCGACGTGGTGGAGACCTTGCATTCCGAGTCGTGGGATCGGGCGACGTTGTACCGAAATCTGATCGACCTTTCCCAAGTCGGTTTGGCTCGCAAAGTGGAGCTCGGCGACAGGGTGTGGCGCTTCGACGGCTCGCAAGGAAAACAAGTGCACGACGCGACGCTGCATCCGCACTTCGTCTGCACGAGCTGCGGGAATGTGGCGTGCCTGCCGCAAGTCTCGATCAGTAGCGGCCCCGCGCTGACACTGCCCAAGGCAGTCGTGACCAATCAAGTCGAAGTCCAGGTGCGCGGCGTGTGCGACAACTGCATCTGAGGGTGCGGCGGGCTGGAGATGCAGGGGCGGACGGCTGAGCTGCTGACCGTGGCCCTCGGGAGTGCCTTCATCATCGTTGCGGGCGCATGCGGCACCGAGCCATCAGTGGCGCCGATTGCGGATGGGTGCGAGGGCAGTTTGCCGCTTACCGCTATTGCTCCTGCCTATGCGGTGCCTTTGCGCGTCCATGTTACCCGCAGCGGTCACTCCAGAGAGGCGTTGTGCGGCATCCTTAGGGAAATGAACGTCATCTGGTGGACCCAGGCAGGCATTTGCTTCGACATAGAGGTCGTGACCGACGATGTGAAGAAGAGCCCCGCGCTCGAGTTGTGGTTCGAAGCGTCGGCACCGTTCCCCGATGGTACGGACGCCAACGGCGTGTTCGTGACTCGTGACGAGATGTACGTGCTCGACCAGCCACAATTGCGGGACGTCGATCGTCCGGTGACCCACCCCGCTGCCCGGACTGCCGCCCATGAGGTCGGCCATGCCCTGGGCTTGTCCCACCAAAATTGCGGAGCGGCCTGTGACGAGCTGCTCATGCGCTCGGGGACCAAGGGGTGGAGGCTAGCCAACGGCGCTCCGGCAAACGGCGATGAGCTAAGCATCGTGCGCAGCAACGTCGCGAGGGGCCAGGTTCCTGCGTCGGTCGGTGACGTGGCGTCCTGTAGCATGCGCGTTCCGCCTATGTAGCCGGGGCGACGGCCCGGCGCCTCTGCTTCGACGGCTCGGGATGCTCGGGGGCAGGTTGACAGCCGTAGGCGCGGTCTTAGTTTACTTGACGGTTCGGCCCGTCACCGAATGTACCCCAAGCTCGACCCCGCGGGCGGTTGAACACTCCTCGCAGCGCGCGCAGTCCGCGCGCCGCCTCAATCTCACCGGATACGCGCTGGGCTAACTGCAACGCGGGCATGGACGGCCCCGCTTGTGCTCGAGCGCCGGCATCACTCTTTCATTGGGAAAAAGAAAAAAAGCATGACCAATCATCAACTTCGCGGGGGCGCACCCCTGCCTCAGGCGTCCATCCCCTTGCTTCCTCTACGCGCCGGCGTGCTGTTTCCAGGCGTCGTGCGCACCTTCTCCGTTGGCCGTAAGCGGTCCATCGCGCTGGTTCAGTCGGTGCACGTGGGCGACGTGGTTGCCGTCGTAGGGCAACGCCAACCGGGGATCCAAGATCCCAGGGAAAAGGACCTTCACGAGGTGGGAACGCTGGCGCGTGTCACTCAGACTCTGCGCGTCGACGATACGCACTATCGTTTGGGTCTCGAGGGTTTGGACCGGTTCCGCGTACAGGGAGTGGTCGAGACCGAGCCGTTCCTGCGCGTCGATGCCCGGCTGACCAAAGACGTGATCGACGATCCGCGCGAGGCCAAGCTTTTAGCGGACGCTTTGGAAGCTCAGATCCGTGACATCAAGCAACGAGGAGGCGCGCTCGGAGAAGCCCCCGAGAGAGGGCCGGACCTCGGGCTATACGTCGATCGTATCGCCATGGGCCTGGAGTTGACCTCAGAGCAAGAGAAGGAGTTGCTCGCGACGCTATCGGTGGAAGACCGATTGCGGAAGACGACGACGATTCTCATCGAGCTCGCCACGACGGCAGAGGTGCGCAACCGGATCGCCGAGGATGTGCGCTCGCAGTTCGGTAAGCAGCAGCGTGAAGCGATCCTCCGCGAACAGATGAAAGCCATTCAGCGCCAGCTTGGTCAGGATGACGAAGAAGATGGCGCGGACGGGAAGCTTCTCAAGCGCTTGGCAGAGCTGGAATTGCCGGAAGAGGTACGGGAGACGGTCGACCGTGAGGTCCGACGCCTGAAGACATCCGGACAATCTGCTGAAGGCAACGTCATCCGCACGTACCTGGATTGGATAGCGTCGTTGCCGTGGACGGAACGAGCCGCGGGTGCGACGGACGTTAACGCCATCAGCGAAAAACTCGACGCCGACCACTTGGGGCTCGACGACGTCAAGCGTCGGATCCTAGAGCATATGGCGGTGCAACAGCTGTCGGGAAATCCCCGCGGCACCATTCTGGCCCTGGTGGGTCCTCCGGGGGTTGGCAAGACGTCGCTGGGTCAGAGCGTGGCCGACGCCACTGGTCGCCCCCTCGTCCGAGTATCGCTGGGCGGTGTCCGCGATGAGGCGGAAATCAGAGGTCACCGCCGCACGTACGTGGGCGCCTTGCCTGGACGCATCCTGCACGCTCTGCGCAAAGCAAAGGTGCGAAACCCGGTCGTGCTTCTGGATGAAATCGACAAGCTGAGCGCCGCTCTAGGTGGCTCTCCGGAAGCGGCGCTGTTGGAGGTGCTCGATCCCGAGCAAAACAGCAAGTTCGTCGACCATTACCTAGAGCACGCCTTCGACCTGTCGGAAGTCATGTTCATAGCCACCGCCAACACCCTGGAGACGCTTTCGCCTCCGCTGCGTGACAGGCTCGAGATCGTTGAGCTCTCTGGCTATACAGAGGCGGAAAAGCTGGGCATCGCGCGCAAGCACTTAGTTGCCAAGCGGGCTCGGGAAAGTGGCGTTGGTGAGGGTGTGGTCACCTTGAGCGATGAAACCTTGAGAGCCGTCATCAGTGGGTACACCAGAGAAGCTGGGGTGCGTCAATTGGATCGCGAGATCATGCGTATCATGCGTCGCGCGGCCTTGGCTTTGGCCAAACAATCGCCCGAAGACGGTCCGCTGGTTCTGAGCGTCACGCCTGACGCCTTGTCCGACTATCTCGGCAAGCCCCGTTTCCACAGCGAAGTGGCTGAGCGTACGGCCATTCCGGGTGTCGCAACGGGACTGGCCTGGACGCCCTTTGGCGGGGATATTCTATTCATCGAGACCACCCGAATGCCCGGGAAAGGCGTGTTGCAAATTACCGGTAAGCTGGGCGATGTGATGAAGGAGTCGGCCAAGGCTGCTCTGAGTTACACGCGCAGTCACGGCGCGGCGTTGGGCATCGAACCTTCGATCCTCGACACGAGCGACTTGCACATTCACGTGCCAGCGGGTGCTGTTCCCAAGGATGGTCCGTCTGCAGGGGTGACCATATTCACGGCGCTAGTGTCCTTGCTTTCCAATCGGCGCATCCGTCCCGACACCGCCATGACGGGTGAGTGTAGCTTGAGAGGTAGAGTGCTGCCCGTGGGCGGTATCAAGGCCAAGGTACTCGCGGCTCATCGCGCCGGGATCCGCCGGGTCATTCTGCCCGAACAGAATCAGCGCGACATCGACGAGGTTCCGGAGGACGTGCGTCAGGACTTGGAGATCATCTTTGCCAGCGACATGTCGCAGGTATTGGAAGCCGCTCTACTGCCCGAAGACGCGCCACCCTCGCTCCTCACGCCTGAAGGAGAAACCGGAGCCCGACTGGAGCAACTCGATTCCTAGGCTCTATAGTCCGGCTCGACTGAGCCGGATGGCTTACCCGGTCATGGAGCTTCATGAGCTTGGTTGTGGAGCTTCACGACCCAGCTCATAGGAGCTTCACGACCCAGGCTGCGCCAACCCACGCCCCAACCGCAGAGCCGATGGTCGCCGCGACGGCCACGATCAACACGCGCGTGAACGGGTTTTCGAACATGGCCCTCAGCGATAGGAGAGCCTGGTTTACGTTTTCGCAATCTTGCACGGTCGGCTTGCGCAACCAGGCTTCCACCAAGCCAGCGACCATACCCGCTCCGATAGTGGGGTTGAGCGAGGTAATTGGGGATGCCACGCCTGCAACCAATACGGTCAGCGGCTTGGCGCCAGCCAAAGCCGAGGTGATGATGGCGCCAAGCGCATTGGGAACCACCCAAGCGAAAACCATCTCTTTCAAACCCTCGCCTTGGTGCTCGCGCCAGCCGAAGTAGAAGGCCAGCAGGATGATGGAAGGAATGACCCACTTGAGAGCCCGGGATGTCATCGACGGCGGAGGAATGGTGCTCAGGGCTTCGCGATCGACGGGCGTGCCCAGATAGCGCACCATGCCGGTGACATGGCCCGCACCCACCACAGCCACGATCAGCGGGCCCGGGGATTCCGCAATGGTGCTCATCAGATACCGGTCCCGTTCGTCGATCAGTGGGACCTGTAGGCGCGGCATGTGAGCGGCTAACTCCCCCATCATTTCGTTGATGGTGTCGCGATCCTTCAAAGCCTCGATCTGTTCCTCGGTCACTTCCGAAGGCCCAGCCAACGAACCTCCCATCGCGCCAAGGAGTTGTACCTTGTCGGTGAACTTCAGACTCGCCCAGCTGCGCTTGAGCGTCGCCTGCACGTCTCGATCCGCCAGCACCAGCTTAGCGCCCACCTCCTCAGCCGTTTTGACTCCTGCTAGCAGTTCTGCTCCTGGCTTAACTCCCAGCTTCTCCCCGAGGCGGCGTTGGTAGGACGTCAGCACGAGGCTGGCGAGCATGAACAGCACCTTCTTCTGACGGATGATCTGGAATATGTCGAGCTTGCGGAACCGCGTTTCGTCCAACATGGCTTCGTAGCGCGTCGGGTCGAGTTCAACGCAGACGGTATCCGGACGCACGTCGCGGATCACGCGTTGCACTTCTTCGACGGAGCGTTGGGAAACGTGTGCGGTACCAATCAGGTGAATGGTCTTCCCTTGGTACTCCAGAATGGTGACGTTGCCGCTGGGCGCTTCGCTCATGGCCATACGCCATAGTCACGTTTGCTTCCAATCGGTAGCTGACGCCGCGCCCGCTCACCCACATTCTGCTCGCGGGCCGCAAAGCCCGCTGTCGCAGAAGTCGGACGCGCCGGCCCTTTCCTCGGAGTCTCGTGTCGAGGCGGACGCCGCTGCCACGTAGCGCGCCGGTTTTTGCTAAGCCTGCAGCGCATGTTTTCGCGCCGCACAGCCATCGCAGACGGTGAATTCGGTCGCTTCTCCGAGGCGGTGCGTGAGCGCCGCGAGCAAGGGGCACAGCTTCTCGATCTGACGCAGACGAACCCCACTCAGGCGCACATCGCGTACGACTGGCACGCCCTGCGCCGGGCGCTCAACCAAGCGCCGATCGAGATGTACGCTCCGGATGCGGCGGGAGACGTTCGAGCGCGCCAGGCCATCGTGACTCACCTCCATCCATCTGCGCAGCTCCCAAGCCACGGTTTCGTCGACATTGGCCTCTCTGAGCGGTACCGTAGCGAAAGGCTCGTGCTGACCTCGAGCACGAGTGAAGCCTATACTTACCTGTTCAAGTTGCTGTGTGACCCAGGCGATGTCGTGCTCGTGCCCGAGCCAAGTTACCCCCTGTTCGAACAGCTAGCGCGCTACGAGTCGGTGCAGCTGGTGGGCTACCGCCTCGAGTATGATGGCGCGTGGCACATAGATGCGGAGAGTTTGCGCTCGGGGCTCCAACGACGGCCGAAAGCCGTGGTGCTCGTGACGCCCAACAATCCTACGGGATCTTGTGCGTCTGCGGAGGAACTCGCCATGCTCGGCGACTCGGGGATCCCGCTCATCGTCGATCAAGTGTTCGCGCCTTTCGTCCGTCAGCGAGCCTCATCCCAAGTGGGGATGGCGCTCGAGATGGAGCGCGGCCTGGTCTTCCTGCTCGACGGCTTGAGCAAACGATGCGGCTTGCCTCAACTCAAGCTGGCGTGGATTGCCGTCGCTGGAGAGCGCGATAAAGTAGAGCGCGCGCTCGAGCGCTTGACGTACATTTGCGACGCTTACTTGTCCGTGAATCTCGTCGTGCAAAGCGCGATCGACGCAGTGCTGGCCGCTTCTCGTCATACGCGCGATGCCATTCGTGAACGTTTGGACACCAACTGGCGCAGCCTCGAAGCCTACCAGGCTCAGGGATGGCCTGTTTCAGTGTTGCACTACCAAGGGGGCTGGAGCGTCATGTGGCGGTTTCCGCGCGTCCGTTCCGACGAAGCGTGGGCGTACTGGTGCTTGAGTAACGATGTGCTCGTCCAGCCGGGATGGCTTTACGATTGTCACATCGATGCGGCAGTGGTCGTGAGTCTACTGACTCCTCCCGACGTGTTCAGCTCGGCCCTCGGGAGGCTATCGCACGCGCTTGCCCTGGAGTGATCAGCGAAACGGATGGAGCAGCGCTTGATGGTGGCAGGCTTGCAACAGATCGGCCACTAGCGGTCGCGCGAGGAAACTGCGCCGCAGTTCCGGTGACCGCAGCTGATCGGCCAGCTTGTAGAGGTAACGCGCCGTGCGCGCCCGGTACTCCGCCAACTGAGCCGAGTTGGCCTTCTGCAGCGTGTCGAGGCACAAGGCACGCGTCTCGATCCCGTACTCAGAGCCTTCGAGGTTTTCGACAGCCCCGAGTGCGGTGTTGGCGAGGAGGATTGCCGTGTGCACCTCGTCTTTGTCGCTGCGTGCCGCGGCTTCGAGCGCCATGGCGTAGAAGTGCAGCGACGCATAGGCTTGGACCTCCGCTACCTGACGAGCGTCGAAAGCATACACCAGTGCGCTGTCCGCCGCACTACCGCCTCCTCGCGCCAAAGCGCCGCGCAGGATCTTGGCGTGGACGGCGTCGTAGCTGCTCTTGACGTAATCACCTAGCGACTCCGCTTCGTCGATCAAACGGTTAGCGGCCTCACCCTCACCAAGCTCCATGTGCAATTCGGCGTTACACAGCAAGGTGTCGGCGCGACTATCTTGATCTTCGTAGCGCTCATGGGCATCGCGTGCGCGTTTGAAATATGAGCGAGAGCGCTCCACGTCACCCAGCTGCCTGTAGCACTGCGCGATGTTGCTCAGGGTCTTGGCGATCTGGAAGCGCCCGCCGATCGACAGATCGATACGAATGGCCTCCAAGGCCAACGCCACGGAATCTTCGAATTTACCAGCGACATACATGGCATAAGCCAACGCGCTCTTGGCCCGTGCTTCGAGACGCCGTGATCCGGTGTAGCGAAACACAGCGATGGCTTCGGCATGCGCCGCAATGGCTTCGTTGAGACGTCCAACCCGCAGCAGGAGCGTGGCATGCGCGCGTAGCACCTCGGCGCGTAAACGTGGTGCAACCTCCACGTGCGAGGCGCTGTGTAGCGCCCGCTCGCAGGCCCTCAAGGCTCCGTGCATGTCGCCGCTGTCGCGCTGGATTTCGGCTACGAGTGCCTGCGCTTGCGTCTGCAGCGTTGGCGTCTGCGCCTGCTGAGCGGTACTCTCTGCCAAGGTCGCCAGTCTCAGAGCGTGCGAGAGATGACCGCCGTCAAAGTCATATTGCGCGCTGCGAATCAGGGCAAGCGCTACCCAATAGCCGTTCGCGCTGTCTTTGGCGCCGTTCCTCAGCGCCTTGAGGTAGTTGGTGCGCTCGGTCCACTTGCCTTGGATGCGATAAATTTCTTCGAGGGTCGCACACACTTCCAGCTGTCGAGCATCGGTCTGCTCGAGCAGCTCGAGCGCGCGGCGGTAATAGCGTGCCGCAAGAGGCAGCTGGTAGCTCAGTCTCGCCGCAGACGCGGCTTCGAGGTAGTGGTGAGCGGCGGCTTGCCGCTGCTCGCCCAGCGCCAAGTGGCGTGCGATGATAGCGGCACTGACGCCCTTGCAGCGGCCGCTTTTGGCTAAGTACTCGCCCAATTGATGGTGCATGGCGGAGCGTTCGGCAGTGGACAACGCGGCGTAAGCCACGTCTCGTGTCAGGGGGTGCTTTACTTCCACCGCATCGCCCCGGACTTCGCACAAGCCTCGGGCGCAAAGGCGGGCCGTAAGATCTTCGATCTGCGCTTCGCCGATGAGTGCTGCCAGCTCAGCGCTCTTCAACGGACCACCGCTGAGAGCGAGCCAATCGACGATGGACCGTTCATCAGGGGGCAGTTCGTTGATTCGGTCGGCAATCAATTGCTCGAGGGTCGACGGTAGCGCCATCGACGCGGTGTGCTCGCGCCTGACGAGACGAGCCGAGGACGGGTGCTCGTTGGCAAGCTCGAGTTCGCCTCTCTCGAGTAAGGCATCGACCATCTCCAAAAGAAAGAAGGGATTACCCGCCGCTCGGGGGAACAAGTCAGCGCAGGCTTCGGCCACCCCGTGGCGCGCTCCAACGTGCGCTTCGACCATCCGCACTTGGTCGTCCAGCGATAACGCGCCCAGTTCGATGCGTACGATTCCCTCTACGAAGGGCAGAACGCGCTCATCGTGACGGGATACTAGAACGACGAGCAGCGGAATGGGGAGTGACTCCGAGCGGCGCACGAGCGCACTCAGCATCTCCAGGCTCGGCTGATCGATCCATTGCAGGCTGTCGATCAACAATACGAGCGGGTTGCGCTGAGCGGCGCGCGAGAAGAAGTGGCGCATGCCCGCCGCCAAAAGCCTGCGGTTGCGCGCGGCTTCAGATTCGTCGTTGGCTTCGGCGAATTGCCCCGTCGCAAGCTCGCTCATGCGAGCTACGACGTCGTCGACGTGAGCCTCTCCGGGTAACTCTCCCAACACCTCGGCTATGACGGCTCGCGCTTGAGTCAGCGGCTCGTCTTGCTTGAGTCCCGTCAGCGCGCGCAACCATTGTGCGGCGCTGGAAAACGGCACCTCCATGCTGAACGGTGAGCACTCAGAACGGAGCTCTCGCGCATCTGGCGGAAGTTCGTTCAGAAAGGAGCCGACCAATGCCGTCTTGCCGATTCCCAATTCTCCGATCACCAGGCGCGCCACCAATTGCCCGTTGCCGTAGGTGCCCGAGCCGCTGACGCATTGATGATACGCGGCCAGTAGCTCCGCCAGTTCCGCATCACGGCCAATCAGATTGCCAGGAGCAAAGGCAAGCTGGCCTTGACGCTCCTCACGACTCAGCGGCCGAGCGAGCACGTGAACCCGCATGTTCAGAGGCCCGCGTTCGCCACCGGCGTCCAATGTCACACTCGGAGCGTCTTTCCACATGAAGTCGCGGCGAACCAAACGGTATACCCCGCCCGCAACCCAGGTCGATCCCGGCGGAGTTGCATCGGCCAACTGCTGAGCAATGGTGCGCGCGGAGCTGTGCACGCTGTAGTCAATCAAATGGCCGCCGCGGTCGCGTCTTCCTTCGGCCAAGCCGCGTACGATGCTGATGCTGGCGCTGAGCACCACGGGCTGCTCCTCGCACACGGCCGCCAGAGCATCATGGACGTGAACGGAAAGCCAACTGGCGTGGCTCGCTGCACCGGAGGGGTTGGGCATGACGCCAACCACGGCGTAGGCGTTGCCGAGCATCATCGCCGTTTGATTGCGTTCAGCCTGCTCATCGTCCCATACCCACCGCGTTCCCGCGCGGTACGCGAGATTGCTCAACGTTTGGCGTGCGCGATCGATCAAGCGCGAGGTCGCACCGCGGCCAATGGCCGTCTCGAGCTCGGTCCTGCCATGAATGCGCAGGTACACGAGCGTCACGTGTCGCACCTCGCGCCCCGCGCGGGCGCCGGGGGCTTTGGAGTGAAGCGCGCTCAGACTTTCGCCGGAGTGACTGGAGCGCGATTCGTCCCGCACTGCCGACGACACGTCCGCTGAGCCGACAGAGCTCTTGCTTTCGTGGGCGGGTTCGGGCGGCTCTCGCGGAACGAACTCCGCGATGACGCCCTCGATCGTTTGCGCGTCGATCAGCTGCTGCTTTTGGAATAACACTCGTGTGATGGCCGTAGCCATTTCGCGCGCAGTGGCGAAACGACTTTCGCGCTCGACGGACAGCGCTCGCATCACGATAGCTTCGAGCTCTGGCGGCACCCCGCGGACGTACGTGCTCGGGGGTTCGACGACACCTGCCCGCACAGCCTCCAGCAGTTCCTTGCCCTCCACTGACCCGTGTAGCCAGCGCCCGGTCAGCAGTTCGTGGAAGACGACGGCCAGAGAGTAGATATCGGAGCGGCGGTCTACCTCGTCGCCCCGTGCTTGCTCCGGCGACATGTACGCAGTTTTTCCTTTGAGGATGCCTGACTCATGGCGAATCAATGTCGCGGTGGCGATGCCGAAGTCCGCTACCTTCACGGAACCGTCGTAGCTCAGGAGGATGTTCTGCGGTGAGACATCCCGGTGCACGATTCCTAGCGGCTGTCCGCTTTCGTCGGTGCGCTCGTGAGCGTAATGCAACCCCTTCGCCACTTCGCTGATGATGTACGCGGCGACGTATGGGGAGAGCCGTGTATTTTTGGCGCGCGCGGCGCGATGCACGCGCCGTAAGTCGGGGCCCTCCACGTACTCCATGCTCAGCAGGAGCCCTTCGTCCGAATAATCTTGGAAGTCGTAGACCTGGACGATGTTGGGGTGATTCAGGCGCGTCGCCAGCTGCGCCTCGACGGCGAACATCGCGCGGAAGCGGGGCGAGGAGCCGTGGGCAGGCAGGATACGCTTGACCACCTGCAGCTTGTAGGTTTGCTCGGCGCCGCGCTTCTTGGCGAGGAAGACCTCAGCCATTCCGCCCGTCCCCAGACGTCGCACGATCTCGAAGCCGGCCAGATGACTGGGGAATGATTCGGGGGACGCCATGCGAAACGAACGGGGGCCTGCGCTGGGAACGCGGGAGTGTACCCTAGACCGGCTCACGCAACGCGGCAAATGCGGCGTGCGCACGAGACGTGAGCTGCGCGCCTCGCCGAGTGCCCACTGACCCCTTGCGTGGCGCGGCCGATCGCGCAAATGTCCAATGATGTCCTTTTACTCCCGACGCTGGGTCGTTCTGGCGCTGGTCTCCGGTATAGCCGGTTCCGCAGCAGGCTGCACTGGCGCCCAAACCGCGTCTGGGAAAGCAAGCTCCCCAAGTCCCGTACATGTGGCTGTCGAGCCGCTGAGCGAGGAGCAGTTCGTACAGCAGGTGGCGACGCTGCTGAAGGAAGGAGACCACGACCCGGACAGGTTGCGTGAACTTGGGGCAGTGGTGCACCACACCTTGAGCCGTGCCGGGCATTACTTTGAGCGGGGGTTGGAGGACCAAGCGCTGCAGACCGTAATGGGTGCCTTTTTTCTCGTCCGAAGCGGCGAGCTGCATCCAAAAACGCTACAGGGGCAGGGAACCGTTTTGCTGCAAGCTGCAGACGCCGCTGCACGGCGGGGAGACGAAGGACGGGCGCGCGCCTGGTACGAACTCGTGCGCGAATGCGGCGACGGCGCGACCGCCAAGCGCGCCGGCGAGCACATCCAGGCACTGTCGCAATGGGAAGCGGACACGCGTCGTGACGGCAGTATGCAGTCCGTTTCGGCACAGCGTCTGGCCGCGATGAAGCGAGCACTGGTCCGGCGTGATGCCCAAAGCGTCGAGCAGGCGCGCGAAGCGGTCGTGACCTGGGTCGAGCGCGCCGTGGAAGCCAGCCAAAACGACGAACCCATTCAATCCATCTTCGACCACGACGAGCGCATGGCCGCCCGACTCGCGTTCATCGCTGGCGCCCAGAACATGATAGCGCTGTACTTGCGCGACGGTGATGCCGGCGGCGCGCTTGCGGCGCTCAATACGGACACGATGGCTGCTGTGACCGAGCCGCGTTGGATGACCGGTCTCATCGCCGCCGCCGAGGGCAACGGCGAGGCGTGGTTAGACTGGTTTCGGCGCTTTCAGGCAGCTGTCGAGCAGCCGGAGCTGTTCGACCCTGATGTCGCACGCGGGGCGCTTTGGGGATCGGCCGTAGAACTATACCGGGCCCAACCCAACTCGCTCGGGGCCACCCTGCCCGTCGCGAGCCTGCTGGTCGAGCACGGGATGGCCGACGTGGCACCACTGTTGCTGGTCTCGGCTTACGACGAGGGGAAAGAAAAGCCGGACACTGATGCTCAAGAGAAACAGATGGTCGAGCGGCAGGCGTTGCGCTTGCTTTTCGAGGCGCTGCTGCGGTCGGAGCGCAATGAAGATCTGCCCTTGGCGCGGCGAGTTTTCGACAATGCCGCACCCATCATCGACCGCTATCAGGCGCCCACGGACTCACAAGGTCCTGCTGCCGTCGACTTTTACGAGCTGATGGGGTCGCTCGAAACGCGCGCGGGCCATCTCGACCGCGCTTACACGCACCTCGAGCGCGCTGTTGAGTTGAGGCCGTCCATCGAGTCGTTCCGACTGCTGTCATCCATCGAGCGTCATCGCGAAGAGTACAAGCCCGCGCTAGCTACCCTCGAACGGCTGTTGGCTTTGGCGGAAGCCGAACGCTTGCCCTTGGCGACCGTACAGGGGTTGTTGATGTCCTATGACGTGCTTCTCGATCAAGGGCAGGCGGAGGTTGCGCCACGCTTTCTCGAAAAGGCTCTTCAGGAGCTGCTCGCGCTGCGCCAACACTCGTCGACCCCTCGCATCGCAGCCGCCATCGAACGCAATTTGGCTGAAGTGCTCGAGCGTTACGGTCAGTTGGATGCGGCGCGGCGCGCGAGTGAACGGGCTCGTGATGCATCGCTCAGCGACGGGGCTCAACTGACGAATGTGCTCTTGGACGAATCGCGCAGGGCGCTCACTTTCGGCGACTTGGCTCACGGGCGTCTGGCTTTGCGCCACGCGCTCGAAGCCAATCTCGAGGATTCGGCGCTCGTGTATGCCGCGCTTTGGCAACGCTTGCTCGAGTTGCGTGTCAACGCAGCCAGCGACGGCACCGTCGAAGAAGCGCTCAGCCGTGTGGCTGGCAGTGACGGATGGGTAGCTGCGCTGCGCGACTGGGGGCTGGGGGATCTTTCCGACGCAGCTTTGCTGGGTCGTGCGGAGACCGCTGTGCAACGGGTGGAGGCGCGCTTCTACGCAAGCATGCGGCGCCACTTTCAACAGCAAACCGAGGATTCACGCGCCGCACTGCAGGCCATCGCTGCCAGTCCGACCATCGAACTCATCGAGGTACGCATTGCCAGGGACTTGACGAGCGCAGGGGCCGCCACGGGCACTCAGCCGGCGCTGCCTGCGGGGGTGACGCTGCCTTGAGCGGGAGAGATGGGCAACGGTGAGAAGAGGTGAGACGAGCTACACCAACAGCTGAGCCGTCAATCGCGGGCCCAGCTCACTTTCCATCAGTTGGCGCACCGTGTCCTGCACGAAACGCTGTTCGTCCTGGCTTTCGTAGCTCAGTTCCACGCGCATGCCTGCAGCTTCCGGTGAAGGGGCGTCTTCCGTGCTGGTGATGCCCGCCACCTTGCCCCCCAACACCAAGGGTTGTTCGAGCTTAGGCACGCCGAGCACGAATAGAAACTCCGTGCCCACCGCTAGTGGCCGCTGAGTGGCGATGAAGGTTTCGCCTCGGGAGATGCGCTTGATGTAGTCGGCGAAGAAGGTGTTTAGGCGCTGGTAGTCGACGCGAAGTTCAACGCTTGGACCAGTCTTGACGTTGGCGTGCATCGCTGTCCACTGTAACGGCATTGGCTATTGCGCACCAGGTGTGCCGAGCACGTTGGCGTTGCCGACAGACTCTCGAGCCTGGCCTTTCGCGAATGCGGGTGCCCCGCAAAGCCGTCCCATTTGCCAAACATTCGGTGCTATGAGGTCAGGCGTGCGGGATCCCTACACCATCCTTGGTGTCTCTCGGCAAGCGGAAGCCACCGAGATAAAAGCAGCTTTTCGCCGCTTGGCGCGGGAGCACCATCCCGATCGCAATCCAGGGGACCCGAGTGCGGAAGCTCGCTTCCGAGAGATCAATGATGCCTACCAGCTGCTGAGCGATCCCGCCCAGCGCGCGCGCTACGACCGTTTCGGCACCGAGCCGCCGCCCCCCGGACCTGGCTCCCAGCCGGGGTTTGGGGGCCTGGAAGATCTACTCGGGGAAATTCTCGGTGCGTTTGGCCGCCGACCATCAACCCGTGGAGACATGCGGGAGGCGCTAGTGCTGTCGTTTCGCGAGGCGGCGCTGGGATGCCAAAAGGCGCTGACCTACGAGCGCATCGACTTGTGCGGCGAATGTCAGGGGGACGGCGCGCACCCTGGGTCAGGCCATCACGTCTGCCGTCAGTGCGGCGGAGCGGGAAGGGTCGCTGCGGCCACGCCGGGTTGGTTCGCTGCGCGCACCGAGCAAGTGTGTTCTGCCTGCGGAGGGCGCGGCAAGCAACCGGTGCGACCGTGTTCCCATTGCGCGGGGCGCGGGTTGAGCACTCGCAAGCGGACCATCGAGGTCACCGTTCCTGCAGGGATTGAAGCTGGCGCTTCCCAGCTGGTTACGGGTGGGGGGAGCCGACTGGCACCCGGCATGGCTGCAGGAGACCTGGAACTGGTCGTTCAAATCGAAGACGATCCAAACTTCTTGCGCGAAGGGGATGACGTCGTGAGCGAACTTTCGTTGTCGTTTGCCAGAGCAGCCTTGGGTGGACCCGTGCAGATAGAAACGCTGCACGGCATGCGTACCCTCCAGATCCCAGCTGGGTCGAAACCGGGTGATGAGCTCCAGCTAAAGGGCGAAGGGGTACCCCATCGTTTTCGCACCGGAGCTGGCCATCATCGGGTGCGGCTTCGGGTCGTCGTTCCTCGCTCCCTGTCGTCGCGCGCGCGACAGCTGCTGCTCGACTTCGACGCCGCGACGCACGACGCCGACGCCGGACTGCTCAGCAAGCTGAAAAGCTTGTTGCAGAGCTGACGCGGACGAGACCAACCGCTCGAGATCCGGGGATGGTGCTGGCTCACGTCCTGAGTTACTACGCGGAGCATGTCGAAAAAGGTCGGATTCATCGGCGCGGGCAACATGGCGCAGGCCCTGGTAGCAGGGATCGTCGAGCGCGCGGGTCTGGCCGCAGACTTGGTGCGCGTCGCCGATCCGGACGCGGCTCAGTGCCAACGCCTCCAGGCGCAGTTTGGTATTCGCGCCGAGGCATCGAACGCAGCGCTCATCAGCTGGGCCGACTGTATCATTCTGGCGGTCAAACCGCAGGTGGTGCAGGCCGCACTTCAGGGAGGGAAATCAGCGTTCACTTCGGACAAGCTGCTGATATCGCTGTGCGCGGGCGTAACGACGGACAAACTCGAGGCCCTGCTGGGAGGGCAAGCGCGGGTCGTGCGCGCCATGCCCAATACCCCCGCACTCGTCGGCGAGGGAGCAACGGCGGTTGCGGGCGGCGCGCACGCGACGCAAGCCGATGTCCAGTACGCGATACAAACATTCACCAGCGTCGGTACATGTGTGAGCGTTCCTGAAAGCCAGATGGACGCCGTGACAGGGCTGTCTGGCAGCGGTCCTGCCTTTGTCATGCTCATCATCGAGGCCATGGCCGACGGCGGCGTGCGCGCGGGTTTACCGCGAGCGGTGTCCTTGCAATTGGCGACTCAAACGGTGTTGGGTGCAGCTAAACTCGTGCGCGAGAGCGGAGAACATCCGGGGGTGCTCAAAGATCGCGTCACGAGTCCGGCAGGCACGACCATCGAAGGATTAAGCGTACTGGAGCGCGGCGCGTTGCGGGGCACCATCGTCGAGGCAGTGAGCGCCGCGGCTCGTCGATCCAAAGAATTGGGTTGATCGAGCAACGTGCATCGCGCTGCGCGACTCATGCCCGCGGCCGGACGTCGCCGAGTTTCGCCGAAGTCACGAATACGCTTGGATTGAACGCCGTCGGCCGCGCGGGACCCAGCGGTGTGCGCGTCAAGTAGTGCAGGCTTTCGTAGCCGGCGGCTGCAGCGGCTTGCACGCATTCGAGTAACCCGCCGCCCACCGCATCTGGACCATGGCTGTCGTCGGACAACGTGACTGGGATCTGCATTCGGCGAGCTGCGGACAAGATTTCGGGGGCGGGGTAGATGGGGCCGAAGGCACGACGTGCCGGGGCGGCGTTGAGCTCGAGCAACGCGCCACACTCCTTGATCACCTCGAGCGCCCGATCGATGCTTGGCCACACGGCAGACGAAAATTGAACGTCCTGCCCACGAAACCGGCGCACCAAGTCCAAGTGCCCCACGATTGGTGGGCGCAGGGTGTGTACGAGCTCCGCGACTTGTTCGAAATAGGCGACGCACAACGCGTCCCACCCGCCGCACCGAGCTGCCAATTGCTCCGTGGTAGCCACGTCGTAATCGACGTACGTGCCACCCACCGAATGGACGCTACCGATGAAAAAGTCGAAATCGTGGGCTTGCTGAATGGCTGTCATTGCCGCCGCCCAGGAGTCCTCGGGCAGCGCCTCGGTTTCGAAGCCCACGAGCACCTCGAGTCGGTCACTGAACTCCACCTGCAGGGCGCGCGCTTGCTGAATGTAAGCCTGGAACATGCTGTCCAGATCGTGAGGTGTCAGCGTCGCGGCCTCTTCGGGATACAGATCCTGTTGGCGTAGTCGAGGGCAATGCTCGGTCAACCCATACGTGGAGAACCCGCCTTCGAGCGCGCTCTCCACCACGCTGCGCAACGAGCCTTTGGCGTGCATGCAATAGTCGCCGCTGTGGCCGCCGTGATAGCTGAACCAGACCATGAAGCCAGTCTAGAGGCCCACCGCGCCTAGGCCAAAGCGAATTCGCCGGGCGGCGTGCCTACGAGCGGCGCACTCGTAGACACTCACCCTCTGCTGGAGCATGCCCGACGGATTACAGCGTGGGGCGCGGTCGGCGTTCGAAGCGACACAGGGCGCATCCGTCACCCGTGCGATTGTTGCCGTCGTCGCATTGCTCACCTTCGTCTTCTTGCACGATGCCGTCTCCGCAACGATCCGCCAACCGGCAGCCCGGGTGGCATTCACCGTAGCCGCCATCGTTGTCGCCATCGTCGCACTGCTCGCCGTCATCATCTTGCACGACGCCGTCGCCGCAACGCGGGCCGAGCAAGCACATGGGTGCGCACTCGCCGTAGCTGCCGTCGTTGACGCCGTCATCGCATTCTTCGCCGAGCTCGGATTGAAGAACGCTGTCGCCGCACTGAGCACCGAGGCGGCAATTGTCCGAGCAACCTTCTTCACCGTCGCACTGCTCGCCCCATTCTTCCTGCGTCTCGCCGTCGCCACAGCGGGGGCCGGGGGCGCACTCGGGGGTGCAAGAGCCGTACTGGCCATCGTTGATGCCGTCATCGCACGTCTCACCGGCGTCTTCGTCGGTCGTGCCGTCGCCGCAGAATCCGCCGATGCGACACTCCAACGTGCAGCCTCCGTAACCGGACTCCGCGTTGTCCTCGCCGTCGTCGCACTCTTCGAAATCGGCATTCAGCGTGCCATCCCCGCACGTGGGAGGCAGCACACAGCCCGGGGCACATGCTGAATCACTGGTATCGCCCCACCCGCTGCGGTTGACGCCATTGTCGCACGCCTCTTCCTCCTGTTTGATGCCATCGCCACAGAAGGGACCGAGTCTGCAGGTTCCTGCGGTGCAGGCGCCGTACTCGGGTGACTCGGTGTTGTCCTCGCCGTCGTCACACTCCTCATCCGGCGTTACCTCGCCGTCGCCGCAGACTGGCTCGCACACGGAGCGGTCGAGGTTGAAGTTCTTCAACTCGAGGCGGTAGTTGGATTCACAACGGTTGCGCTCTGCCTGGAACACGATGATCTCGTAGATGCGGCCCTCTTCGAGGCCGAGGTCGACTTCGATCTCCGGCGAACCGGGGCGCTGCTGGACAGCGTTGCCGTCGGCAGTCAGCGTGACGGAGCCCACTTCACGTTCGTGGATGCCGCCCAAGTCCAGCACCAGCCGTCCGGCGATGAAGACGAACACGTCGTCGTCGCCCGTGAACGTCAGGGTCGCTTCCGAACTGCCGTCGAACTGAAACCAGTGATGGACTTCGCTCGTGAAGTGGAAGTTGCGAACGGGTCCGTTGTCGCACTGCGCATACTTCGTCACGCCTGGAGCATCTTCCAGCGGCCAGAAACCGACGTGGGTCGCATTGGTCGCGTAGGGCGTGCCGTCGGCGGCATGGGTCTCGCTGTCGTAGACGAACGTGTCGCCAGTGGTCTGACGCAAAGTCAGGGAGCGTTGATAGGTGTTGTTGTAGACATCGACATCGGCATACCAGTGCGCGAAGCTTTCGGCGTTTTGCACGTAGTCCACGCAGTAGTGGACGTCGTTGCCGTCTTGGTCCTGACGAATGCGCGTTTGGTAGGCGTTCGGGCAGTCCCCCATGTTGGCTGCGGAGGTGGCGTCTCCGGTGTACGCGAACACCGGCTTCTTGTCCGCCCCCAGCGTATCCGCCACCATGCCGTATTCGAGATCGAACACGGTGCCCGAGGCCCACTGGAAGTCCATGTGCCGTCGAGTGATGCCGGTATCGGTCAAGGACTCTCCGGAGAAGTCGCGCACCACCATCGGCATCACGATCGTATCGCTGCCGCTACTGACGGTGCATCTGTACCCGTCTTCAATTTCGCAGGCATCCGAACAGCCGTCGCCGTTTTGGGTGTTGCCGTCGTCGCACGCTTCTTCGGGAAACTTGATGCCGTCGCCGCAGCCCGAGCTGCACGCTTCGCCGACGCCGCAGGCGGGTTCGACTTGGCACTCGGGTGTGCAGCCGTCACCCCAATCGTTGTTGCCGTCGTCGCACGGTTCGCTGCCTTCGCGCTCGCCGTCACCGCACAACGTGTCTGTGCAGACGGAGGGGGTACCGCTGCACACCGTGTTGGGCTCTACGCTGCAGCGTGCACTGCAGCCGTCATCGGGGTCTGTATTCCCGTCGTCGCACTGCTCGTTGCCAGCGTTAAGTCCATCGCCACATATCGTGCGACATGCAAAGCCGGGGCGCTCGCACGTGAATCCGTCTTCGACCGTCTCACAGTTGGCATTGCAGCCGTCGCCGTCGTCATCATTGCCATCGTCACACACTTCGGTGCCAGACACGACGCCGTCTCCGCATTCCGGCGTGTACGAACACTCGCCGTCGTCGTCGCATTCCCAATCGCTTTCGACGCGGCACGCCTCTGAACACCCGTCACCGCTTTCCGTATTGCCGTCATCGCATTGCTCGCCGAATTCGCGCGTACCGTTGCCGCACTCGACGCGCTCCACGCAAGCAGCCCCGGGTCGGGGGCAGCGATAGCCGCTCTCGAGTTTGCACTCGGCACTGCAACCATCGCCGCTTTCCGTATTGCCATCATCGCACTCGTCCGACCCGTTTACGCGACCGTCGCCGCAGGCGAAGAGGCGAACACAGGATTCACCGGGCGGACACACGTAGGAGGCGTCCTGCTCTTTACAATCGGCACTACAGCCATCGTCGTCGTCGGTGTTGCCATCGTCGCACACTTCACCGGGGTCACGCTGCCCGTCTCCGCACACGAGCAAAAACTCGCAAGCTCCCCCTGCGTCAGCGCAGGCGTAATGCGGTTCGACCTTGCAGGCGCCATTGCATCCGTCTCCCGCACGACTGTTGCCGTCATCGCACTGCTCGCCTTCTTGACGAACGCCGTCGCCGCAGGCAGGGCCCGCATCGAAAAATTCATACTCGCAGGTGCCCCCGTCCAACTCACAATCGTCGATTGGTAGCGCCGCGTCCGCCCGATCCACGGGGATGATGATGACTCCAGAGGCATCGAAATCGACGGGTAGGGGCCCGGCATCAGGGCGTGAAGGCGTTGGATTACCCGGATTGTCGGTCTCGACAACGGGGCTACTACTGCAAGCACCGATGAAGGCTAATGGCAGGAGAAGAGTTAACGAGTGGAGACGACGCATAGGAGATGATTGACCTTGGCAAACGAAGAGGGGGCAACGAACAGCCTTCACCCCGATGCCACCGCTCTACAGTGAGGTGGAAGGGCATTGGCTTGGAAGATGAGGGACGCGGAGCGAACGTGAGCACAGGAGCGGGCCCGCAAGCAATGGTTCAGGCGGTGAAAAAGGCGCCGTACCATGACCAGCAGATTCGAGTGCTCGCATAACGCGTCCGGGCCCAATCGCTCAATAGTGGTTGTGTGCCGGAGCCCCGAGCTTCACACCAAAGTGGATGCTGCCGCGCTAGCGACGGAGGGCGAGCGCGGTCGTTGCATTACCGCTGGAACTCTGAGCCACGCAGCGAGACGCGCTCACCGTTGTGGCACACCGGTGGTGGTGGTGGTG
>CAZNZA010000051.1:19232-33310 GCA_964577325.1 uncultured Polyangiaceae bacterium | reverse complement strand
GTGCTGGCCGCCGTGCTCTTGAAACTCCTCGCCGTGGTCCGAGGTGACGACGACCACCGTCTCGTCGAGCAGGTCTTCGTCTCGTAGCATTGCCAAGACTCGCCCTATCTGCGAGTCGGCGAAGTGGAGTTCCTGACGGTAACGATCGATGGGTCGCTCAGCGGGCCAATGGGAGTAGTGAGTCTTGTAGTGGCTGTGCGGGCTCGAGAAGTAGAGCCAGCCAAAGAAGGGTTTCGTTCTGCTTGCGTGCTCGCGGATGACTTCGATAGCTCGCTTGGCAACGGCGGCATCTGTCTTGGGAGAAGCGCGCCAGTCTTCGATGTAATGGCGCTGGGTGAAACCTTGGTGCATGCCTAGGATCCAGTCTGTGAACGCCTTGCGGTGATTGTGTCCGACGTAGAACGTGTCGTATCCCGCTCGAGCTAGTAGCTCAGCAGGTGTGGTCACTGATTGCGGCAACTCTCCCGATGTTCGCTTGTTCCAAATCCGTAAGCCAGAGTTGGAGGGGAAGGTCATGCTCATCAGGGCAGCCGTAGACTGCAGGGTTCCACTGGAGGGGGAGTAGGCGCGGCTAAATGAGAAGGCGCCCTGCTCGTGGAAGCGAACGAGTTCGGGGGTGGTGCCGAGTTTGGGCGCGCCGAGCGACGTCTGATCGTAGCGCGTCGCTTCGACCTTGATGAGCAGGAGGTTGAACTGCGACAGGCGAAAGTCAGGGGGCAGATCGGGTAGCCCATCGAGCCGCACCAAGCGCTCGCTGGCACCTGGATCGTCCGCGACGGGAGTATCGTTCACCTCGTGGCGGCGCGGGAATGGGTCGAAAAGCGCCTTCGACTGGCCGAGCAACGTGTACGTGTCAAAGTGTGGCTGACCGGCGCTGGCAAGTCCCGACGCCACGAGCGTGACGGACGCGACAAGCCCGACTCCCAAGCATCCCGCTATCCTGGCCCGCCACTGGGCGGGTATGAGATCGAGACCGGCGAACACGCGTGCCGCTCCAACGAAACCTGATTGTAACAACAGGTATGAGGCCAAGGACAGGGAGAGGTGCAGCGTCGGGTAGGAGCCTTTGTACAAACGGGTGTTGAACTTGTGGGTAACGTAAGCTCCCAGCACGCCAGTAGCGATCAACGCCCACGCCATGAGTCGCGAGCGCGAGGCATTTCCGCGCAGCGTCCATTCGGCGGCGAACAGGAAGAGCGCCAAAAGAATGAACAGCCCGAGCAGGACACCGCTTTGACGGAAGGGTTGGTAGCGAATGAGCACCCAATAGGCGAAGCCCGCTGCCAACGCGCTCGCAACCCCAATGGTCAGCCAGGATAATTTTCGCTGCCTGGCCGCTACCACTACCCCCGCGTACGCGGTTAAGGGCAAAAAGAAGGCGACCACGGCAGCTAGTGCGTGGGCCACGATCGAAGGAAGTAGGTCAGGTCGAATCAGCAATATCTCGCGAGGAACGTGCCTCGCTTCCAGCGCCGCATACGCGTACAACGCCAGGAGGACGGCCCACGCGTGTTCGCCGCGCAGGAGTGATAGGAGTCTAGACCGCTGCATCGATCCGGGGACCTAAGAATTTCAAAGCCCAAGAGTCTAGCTCATTGCCCGACCGTGCTTCGCTCCCGTGAAAAACTCCCGCGGCGCTCGAACCTCGTTGGTGTCGCCTTTCGGTCGACGACCCAGTCTGCGGGGCGCAGAGAGATAGCGCTTGGTTGGACCGCCTCCGATGGTAGCGTCGCCGGTCCTGGCTTGGAGGATTGATGTTGCCGACGAAAAAACGACTGTTGACGGTATTGCTTGGACTGAGCGTGGTGCTCTTCGCCTTCAGCGCGGCGGCCAGCGGTCGCGCCGTGTGGAAGAAGACGAGGGTCAAGGAGAGCAACGACTCCTGGCGCTTGGATCTGGAGTTTCACATGCAGCGCACGCCCGACATAGCGATCGTGCCGGTGCGCTTCGAGTTTACGCCTGACGTCTATTACGAACGCTCGCTGGTGGACGGTCGCGAAGATCCGGTCGTCAATCGCCAACCGTTGAACGACCGTCAGCCGCTCGTGGAGACGGTTGACGTCAACTTCATGGATCCAGGCACCGCCCAGATCCAGAAGCGGACGCGCTTCACCTTCAAGCTCACTCGCGATCGCGGCTTCGAAGCGGGCGAGTACAAGGTCAAGATCGAGGACAAGCGCAGCGGCAAGAAGCTCGGGGCTGAGGTGCGGCTCGTACTGGATGGCGAAAACGAGGTCATTGACCGGCGCTCGATCTCCTTTGATCCGGCCAAGAAGAAAAAGAAGAAGGAACCGACGCCGGAAGAACAGGCTGAAATGGAGGATCCTCCGGATCCGGACAGCGAGGAGTTCTGGGAAGGAGGACCCACCGAAGAGGACGACCCCGATGGAGATCCGCTCCCCCCTCCAGCACACATGCAAGAGCGCCCCTGTGCGTGCCGCGTGCTCGGTAAGCCTTCGCCAGGAAGCGCGTGGCTGGGGATGCTGCTAGCCTTGGGAGCCACTTGGCTCGTACGCCGCCGCGCGGCGTGAAAAAAGGTCGTCCCCAGTATCCGCGCCGGTTCTCGCAAGGCGGCCGCAGCAAAACCGGGCTTGACGGGGGTCCAGGCCCTTAAAGCTTTGGCGATGCAAAAAGGCTTACGCTTCAGGGCGTCGCGAAGTCCCACTGCTCGAGCAAGATGACGTCAGCGGCCGCTGACGTCTGCTGCTTTCCCTCGTACTTGGCGAGGATGGCGGTGGGTTCTCCGCCACGGTACTGCGCTTGATCGTAGCCTTCCACGTTCTGGAAGCGCACCGGAAACCAAGTCGCCGTGAGTCCCATGGGATCGGTAGCTTCTCGCGGCGTGTAGCGGACGGCGAGTTCGAAGCCGTCCGCCGCCGGTGACATGATGTTACCGGTGAACAGCACGTATCTGCCTTTCGCGAGCCGGTCGAAAGCGGCTACGGCGGCATCATTGGCGCCCCGCTTGAGGGGCTTTCCGAACAGCTCTTGCTCGATGGCCGATTGCTCCAAGAAGTCTTTGGCTTGGGGATACGCGGCTTCGAGCTTGGCGCGGCGTGGGGGGTTTAGGATCAACTCCGCAGCATCTTTGGGGCGCTTGACCACCTGGCGCGTCGCCTTTGCGGCCGCCGCTTGTCTGGCCGCTTCCAAAGCGGCGCTGGCCGCCGCCGCGGCCGACGGTATGGGCGTGCTTTCCGGATCCTGAGTGGGCGGGGAATCGCGTTCGCATGCAGCCAGTGCCACGACGGCTAAGACGGAGCAGATGCGGCGGGATACGCGGAGGCGGTGCATGGGGCTAGCATATCCCAAGATCGCCTACGCGTGTGCCCTCACAGCGGCTGCTTCTCGCTCTGCACGTAAACGGCACTAGGCGGACTCATGCGCACGGGCAGGGAGCGAAGCAACGCCCACCCGACGACACCAGAGATGAACGATCCCGCCAAGATCCCGACCTTCGCCACCTCGCTCAGCTCCGGACCGAAGGCTAAACCAGCGATGAAGAGGGACATGGTGAAGCCGATGCCGGCGAGAACACCGACTCCGTGCACACCCCGCCAACCGACTCCTCGCGGCAAGTCCGCCAAGTTGAGTTTTACGGCGAGCCAGGCAAACAACGTGACGCCGATCTGCTTACCCACGAACAAGCCTACGATGATACCCACCGCGACCGGATCGCTCACGGCCTCGGCGCTGCCCGCGCCGAGGGATACGCCAGCGTTGGCCAGCGCGAAGACGGGCAGCACGAGGATGCTCACGACCGGCACCAACGCGTGTTCGAGCTTCAAGAGGGGTGAGCTGGCGCGTTCGATGTGCATGCCCAGGGAGTCGAGCGTGTGCTGCTGCTCCGCGCTTGCTAATACTCGGGAATCGGGCCCAAGCAGCTCCTTGAGTCGCTGCAGGTGGCCCTCGACGCGCTCGATCAGCTGCTTTCCGTCGCTTGGCGTGGAAGCCGGAATGGTGAACGCCATTAGCAGCGCAGCGATCGTGGCGTGCACGCCCGACTTCAAGAACGCCAGCCACACGAGCGTGCCCAAGATGAAGTAGACAACGGAGCTGCGGACGCGCAACAGGTTGAAGCCTATCGCGCACAAGTAGAGGGCGGCGCCGATGGTCAGACTGACGACGGAGACCGTGTCCGTGTAGAAGATGGCGATCACGAGGACGGCACCGATGTCGTCCACGATGGCCAACGCCGTCAGAAAGATCTTCAAGCTGTCGGGCACGCGGCTTCCGAGTAGAGCCAGTACGCCCAGCGCAAAAGCGATGTCGGTGGCCATCGGGATCCCCCAGCCATCCGCGCCGCGCTGGCCTGCGTTGAACGCGTAGTAAAAGGCGGCCGGTACCACCATACCCCCGAAGGCTGCCACGGCGGGCAGTGCGGCTTTGCGTAAGGTGGAGAGCTCGCCCTGGAGCACTTCCCGTTTGATTTCCAGCCCTACGTGGAAAAAGAAAATGCCCATCAAGCCGTCGTTGATCCACAGCAATAGTGGCTTGTCGACGACGAATCCACCGGCTCCGACACTGACGGGCAGCGCAAGAGCTTGCTCGTACAAGTGTCGCCATGGCGAGTTGGCCAAAACGATCGCCAAGACTGCCGCTCCCATCAGCAGGAAGGCGCCGCTCAGCTTGTGCTGGGTGAACACCTGTAAGGGTTTGATGAGCCGGTCGATGGGTCTTTCCATGGCTGCCTTTCGCGGAACACGTCGTGGAGAGGCCTCTACGTGCCAACCGGCGCGCAGTCTCGTGCCTCGGACCCGCTTCCGTCTTCCCCTTTAGATTCCTCGCTCCCGCATCGCAAGAGGAACCCCGCGCAATCGACCCGCTCGTGCCGAGCAGCCACACTGCTGCTGCTGCTGCTCCTGGGTGAGCGAGGGATACCGTCGCTAAGCTCTTTCATCTAGCCGTGACACGTGTTCATCTAGCCGTGACACATGACCAATCTACTTGCCTTCAGCCAACGCTGGTTTCAGCCGACTGCGGGACTTGCGAAACGCGCGCATGGCGAGCTCTAGGGCAAAGAGTGCGAGCACGAGCATGGCCCAATGCGGGGACGCATCGACCGATGATGGCTCAGCGGACGCTTGCGCGACGGAGGGATCGCTGGTTGCTGCCGCCGCGAGCCGGGTCAACTCCAAGGCGTCCAGGGTTACGCTGCGCTGCTCCTCCCGCTCATCCACGACGACCCGATATCGCCCCGTCAATGTCGGGATCACCTCTTGCAGCTCCAGACCACCGTACCCCTCGCTCGTCACGCTGTCAGGAGACTGCTGGGACGGATCGGCTACGGCTACCTGAGGGGTCAAGACGAGCTCCCCTTGCGGCGGCAGGCCTGCTACCGCGACCGAGCTGCTTGCTGGGAAGGTCCACGCGACGCCGGCGGAAGTGCGCTTCGGCCCGGTGCGACGGCGTGCCCCTTCCAACGTGTGGGCGAGCAGCGCGAGAAAACCTGGCCTAATCGCTAGCTCGCTCAAACCGAGCGAGGTTGGTAAGCCGACAGTTAACACCACACCGGACCCCACGGCGCGCTCGAACAACCAAGGCACGCCGTCGTCCCACTTGCCGGCGATCAGCGTATTGGGAAGGTCCGCCGCATCCAGGCGAACCCGTCCCACCTGCCTCAGATCTGTCAAACTGGCGGCCTCGGGACCCAGCAGACCCAGACTGCCGATATCGAGGACCGCCGTTTCGTTCTTCTCCCACTGCGCGCCAGGCCGCGCGAAAGGTTCTACACTCGCTGCCAGCTCGGCCGAGGTCGAGGCGGGGCCGAGCAGACCCAGCAGCACGCCTCCTTGCTGCAGCCAAGCCTCCAGCGCTGCGCGTCGTTCGGGAGACAGCCCAGGGGGATCATCGAGCACGATGGCCGCAAAGGGGCGCAGCCCATCCACCGTATCGGGCAGTTGCGACAGAGGTTTGAGCGCGATGTCGGGGGCCAAAGCGCCCATCGCTTGTTCGATGAGTGGCGCTCCTCCGGTGACGGCGGACGCCTTGCTACGATCGGCCACGACGGCGACGGTGAGCTCGGTGGCTTCGTTGCTCACACTGGCATCGTCATCGCGCTCAATAGCATCCGTACCCGTGAGTCCGACGCGCAGGTCGAAATCTTTGCTGGTGTGAGTGAACACCACCTGCTGGTTACCCGAGCTTTTCTCCAACGCCTGCTCGTCGAGTGCTTGCGACGCGCCCTCGTCGGCGAGCCACAACTGAAGCTTGCGTTCGACGGTGGCGCTTTCGTCGTTGCAGCCGACGACGACCGACACCTCTTGCCCTTGCCGTACGGCTTCGGCGATACCGCAGTTGGGACGCGCTGTGGTCAGTTCTTTCAAGGGTGCCCAGACCGCGGGCTCACCTTCGGGAAGCGGGTCACCATGTTCATCACTGAGCAGCACGACGCGCTTGTCGAGGTGCGGTAGTTCGCGCAGCGCGGAGCGTGCCAGCGTCACTGCGCTGCCCACGTCAGTCCCTCTATCGCTGACTTCCAAAGCCTCGATGCTCTGACGAGCAGCACGCAAGTCGGTGGTCGCGTTGAGCAAGAGGCGGGCGCGCGAGCCTGCTCCGACTACGGCAATGGCGTCACCTTCTCGGGCCGAGTCGAGCAATTGCAGGGCCCCCGCCTTGGCCTGTTCGAAGCGGGAGCGTCCGTCTGAAGCGGCGCGCATGCTTTGCGAGTCGTCGATCACAATCGCCAGCGCTACCGACGCTCCACTTTGCCGGTCCATGCTCAGATGCGAACAACGCACGAACGGCGTGGCCCCGAGCACCGCGAGAAAGAGCACCATCAAGGCGCGCAGCGCCAGCAAGCCGCGGTCTTCCAAGCGACTTCGTTGTTCACTGGTTACGACAGCTGCTGGTACCAAGTGAGCAGGAGGGAACTCCTGCTCTTCGGTGCGGCCGCGTCGCAGAAGATGAGCGACGACGGGTAGGGCGACGAACAGTCCCACCAACAGCGCCAGTGTCGTGCCGAAGCTCACGCCCTCACCTCGTTGCCGGATGGATCCGTGAGGTTGAGGATGCGGCGCAACACCTCCACCGGCGCGTCGGTGGTTTGACACTCCACCAACCGGCCGTTGTGCGAGACGAGCTCGCTTCGCCAGCGCTCCGACTGCTCACGAAGCGCTCGCAAGTAGCCCGCCCGCGCCTCACTGGCGTCGGTCTCCACGCTCGTTCCGCTCGTGCTGGGCTTCAACTTGACCGGACCCTGGAACGGAAACGTGGCCTCTACGGGATCGAGAATGCGCACCGCGACCAGCGATCGTTGCCGATTTCCCAGAGCCGCAAACTCCACCGCGGCTGGTTCGGGAAGGTCGATGAGATCGCTCAAGAGTACGATCACCGACCCGCGTCGTGCGGCACGCGACACCGGGTACAAGCGCCGTTCGAATTGTTCGCGCGTCAGTTCGGAAGGGGAGGTACCTTCGTCGCCATCCTCGTCTCCCTCGCGCGCCCGTAGTCGCTCGAACGCTTCGACGACACGCTCGAACACCATGCGTCCCCCCATGGCCGGCAAGCCCACGGCGTTGGCACCTCCTAGCCAGTCGAGGGAGACGAGATCGCCGCCTGCGGTGGTGATCCGCGTGAGAGCAGCCGCCAGCAACCCCGCATACGCCAGTTTCGATGCCGGCGCGCGCGCGCTGGCAAACGCCATCGATAACGTCGCATCCACGAGCAGGCACAAGCGACGGTCGGTTTCAGTCTCGAACTGTTTCACCAATAGCCGCTCGTGGCGCATCAGAGCGCGCACGTCCAAACGCCGCAAGTCGTCTCCGGGGACATAGTCGCGGTGGCTGTCGAACTCGATGCCCGTGCCCCGGCGGTGACTGCGGTGCGCTCCAGCGTACAGGCCCGCCGTAGCTTCCTTGGCGCGCAGTCTCAACGGCGAAAGCGCCCCCCAGTCGACCAGCTGCTCGTTGCTCAGCATCTCCGCTCCATAGTCCGTACCAGCCGCAGCGCTAGGGGCTCGTGCCCGGGTTGCCGCCGCTTGGGGCCCTTGGCGCGGAGCGATTTTTCGGGGCGGATGGCTTCGCATCGCCTCCGCTGCGGCAGGCCGTGATCATTTTCGGGCTGTGCTCCACCGGATCGAGCCTTGCCTGCTCATCGTTGTCGAGCCAGTGGCGGCAACTTTCGGTAGCCCGGCCGCGCGCGTCCAAAGCGACGTAGGCTTCGAGCAGCTGGCGGTGAACGGCCGCCAGCTGACGTTGCGTCAGGGCTTCGGTATTCGACAGCGCGACTCCCAGGCGCACGGCCTCGACGTACTGGCCCCGTTGTACCAAAAGCGAGAGCTGCGGCAGCTCGCGTTGGACGTACAGCTGATCTTCTCGAGCCGAGCCGCGAGCCTCCATTTCGGTGAGGGATACGGAGAGCGCTGCTGCCCGCTTGCCAAGTTCCGTCAGTTCGAGGTCAACGAGCGGAACGAGCACCACTTCGCCCCGCATTAACCTACGGCCTTTGCGCTCGTTGTACTGGTCGAGCGCCCAAGCCGCTTTGCGATCGCCCAAGTAGCGGTAGGCCAGGCCCACGATCGTCTCGTCACCGCGCGCCACGACCCGCAAGTTGTAGGGGACGATCACTTCGGCGCCGTTTTCGGGTAACAGCCACGGCTGAGAATCATTGGCTTGGGCAATCGAGAAGGCGCGATGTTCTGAACCTAGAAACTGCCGGGCCAAGTCTTTCCAGGTCTCGCCTTGACCCACGCGCACCGTCATCAACGACGGGATCTCTAGACGCATCCCGGGCACGATGCGTATGCCGCCCTCGGCGTCCAAACCGTTGGCGGCCACCACGATGCGCTCGTTCTGCACTCGCCCGTAGAACCGCTCCGACAAAGACGCCAAGGTATCGCCGGGCTGTACGATGTGGGTAAACGCTTGGGCGCAATCTCCGCCAGGACCTGCGAAGCCGCACCACACCAATGCCGCTGGGATGAGCGTCTTGGCCAGGGCCCTGCGCAGCCGGATGGGCCACCAAGACGTGGTGGTTGAGGAGCGGTCCGGCAAGCACGCCCGAGGACGAGCGAATGGAGGAGCAGGGGGACGAACAGGAAGCGGCATGGGGTCGGATCGGGCGCCGAGCGGTCATAACCCCGCGCTGGCGCGGTCGTCTATGCAAGCCGTGCCCTGGGCGGGGGGCCTGCCGGATTGGAGATGACGCGGTCTGCGCAACGCTGCCGCAGCCAGGATGCAGAGCATGGGTGAGATGGTCAGATGATAGCGGTCTTCGCCAAAAAAGACGGCATGCGTGAGAGATGTCAGAAAGACCAGGCTCAGCAACCAGGCTTGGGTTCCTTCAGTGACAGGCCGCCCTGGCAGGCGCAGCAACGGAACGAAAGGCGCCAGCACGATGAGCCAGTACAGCGGCGATTCATCCTGCTGCAGTCCGTACGCGACGAAACTTACCACGAGCAGGAGCGCTCCCGACTGCACCAAGAAGGGAGTGGATGACGCCAGGGGACGCGGCCGCCAAAACGACACCACGCTCAGCGCCGCTGCAAGCATCAATACGTGGTGAAAGATCGTCAGGCGCGTCCGCCAAAGGTGCTGCCGCTCGGGGGGCCAGAGCTCGGGAGCCGCCTGCGCCAAGTAACCGACTGCAAAAGACTCGTGATTGTAGGTGTGAGCCAACTTCTTCGGCATGAGTGCCACCCACTCGAGCGGCTGGGCCATGATCCGCGCGCGACCGACGCGCCCCCAACACCGGTCTTGATCAACCTGTCCCGTGACATCGCGGCAGCCATCCTCGGCTCGCAGGGTCGCAAACCTGCCAGTATCTGCCAAAGCGCCGATCGCCAAATTCCAGCCGCCGTTCGTGGACACCAAAGCGCAGCCGTCCATGACTTGGCAGTTGCGCCACGTCCACGGGCTTAGGGTAGCTAGCGTCACGGCCACGGCGACGGCAGATCGCACCGCGCGCGCGCGCCACGAGCCGGGCCACACGAAGAACAGGAACGGCGCGGCCAACAGAGCCGTGGGGCGCACCAATGTGCCCAAGCCTAGTGCTAACCCGGAGGCCACAGGACCGGCCCAACGCTGGCGGAACCGTACAGCCAGCCAGCCCGCGGCCAGGACGGTGAACGCCGCCAGCCCCTCGGTCATGACGAGGGCGGTGTACAAGATGAGTCCCGGATGGAGCGCGCACAATCCGGCTGCGACCCGTGACCGCCACTTGCAAAGAAAGCTACGGGCTACGCGGTGCGCCAAAACGGCGGTCAACGCACCGACAAGCGCATTGCCGACGGGTGCTACCCACAGCTCGGATCCGAAGATCTCATACAGACCTGCAAGAAACCCGCTGTAGCCAACAGGGTAATGGCACCACGGCTTCCAGTGCGCCACACCATCTATCATGACGTCCTCGGAATAGCCGAGGCCCGAGGCGATGCGCATGGCCCCGAAGTGATAGTAATGCCCGTCCCACACTGGCTCGCGCGCCCACGCCAAAGCCACGTACAGGCGCGGCGCGAGGGCTACCCAAAACAGACCCAAAGTGAACAGCCGATCGCGTTTACTCCAGTCCCACATCAGCGATTCGCCGTCTGGTCTTGAGCGGTCTTCCAATTGCGATACCTGCGCAAGTACGTGCGGGACACCTGGGTCACGTCGAGCTTCAAATACTTCGCCACTTCCGTGATGAAACCCCGCAAGTATACGAAGGCTGGCAGGTCTGCAAAACGCTCCTCTTCGATGGCACTCAGATACGACACCGAAATTTTTGAGCGAGCGGCGATGTCTTTGAGTTCGATACCGTGCGACTCCCGGACCTTACGCAGCAACGGTCCAGTGAAGACGCTTTGGGCGGTGAGTTCGGTGGCGAGCTCCTCCCGCAGCAACGCCCGTTCTGCTTCCAGCGCTACGTTGCGCTCCTGATCGGGCTGTTCCTGCGGTTCATCGGCGTCAGGAAAAGTGGAAAAGTCGTACGCTCGGCGGCGCAACGGATCGAGGAGCGTATCGTGAGCTTCATCGATCAGAGCCTGGGCTCGCTGCAGCTCGTCATCACGAATCAGTGAGGTCAAGGGTAGACTGTTATGGGTGTAGATCTCGCGTTGCCGCTTGAACGCCCGGCGCAACTCTTCATCGGACGCGCCGCGGTGGGTGAGTAACACGTCGTAGAGGGTGGGCTCGGGCTGAGCGAGGTCGAAGCGCTCTTGCGGCAGCTCTGGTTTGCGCCCAGCGAGCGCCAAGATGCGGCGGGCGATGCGTTCCAAGTTGCGGGCCGATTTGGTCGTCGGACTATCGATGAGCAACGGCTGGCGCCGTGAGACACTGAGCGAAACGGTGTCGTCACGTTCGATGTGGCCGATGTAGTCGACGGCCACTCCGAGGTAGCGGCGCGCCATGTCACTGACAGCCGGGCCGAGCTCCGTTTCGGCCCGCGACCGCACACCGTTGATGACCAAACGGGGGCGCAGGCGGGCCAGTTCATCGGCCGCGGTCTTGGCCAGGGCCGTATCGAGCCGAGCCAGCTGTCGCACCACGTCCGCTGGCGACGGCAGGGGTGGCAAGTTGAGCAACGTGCGATCCAGAAGCTTCAGGCGAAAGCGATCCTTGAGCAACGTGCGGCGCAAACGGCGCTGAAACAGAGCGCGCATGGCGCGGTAGGCGCCCTCGAGACTCGGCGGATCTGGCATCGCCACCAGTAGTCCGATGTCGGCGTTGAGGAACAGATCGAGGGTGGCGCGAGCGGTGCCAGCGCCGAGATCGAGCAGCACGTAGTCCACGTCCTGCTGGCGGAGCTGGCGCGCCCAAGATGGCTTGCGTCCAGGACGCACGGGGGCCGTATCCGAGATCGAGTACGCCTGAGGCAAGAGGCGCAGGCCCGGCACTGGAGTATCGACGATTCGAAAGGTGTCGGGAGAGGTGTGGTACTCACCCGCTGGCGGATCGGGCAGAGGCACGTTCAAGAGCGTGTGCAGGGCCGCCCCGATCGGATTGGCATCCACGAGCAGTACGCTGCGCCCGAGCTGCGCGAGGTAGACGGCGGTGTTGATGGCTACCGTGCTCGTGCCCACCCCACCGCGACCCGCGGCAATGGCCAGGACATGGCGAACCCCGGGCGGGGGAGCCAAGGGGGGCAGCGAACCAAGCATGTTCATGGAGCTCCGGCGCATGGGAGGCCGATGGCTACCAATTCGCCGCCCTCGACGCCAGTACCACTGGTCGCAGTACTGGTCGCAGTGGGGTTGGGGGAGGGAAATTCGTTTGTATGGGCGGAGGGGCAGCACTAGGGTGCGCCCCATGCTTGTTCTCCGACCACACCGAGCATCGAAGCCCTCCTCCCTTCGGGCCCAGGAGGCCTCGATGTGTTGGCTGCCGTCATCCGTCCAGAGGTGCCTGGGCGCCCTGACGGTCGGGGTGACGCTACTGGCGTGCCAATCGCAGACCAAACCCAGCGGAGAGCCCGCGCCCACCACCCAACCTCGGCGGGTGGAGTTGGCGGGGGTCGATACCACCAAGCTCACCGATCGCGAGAAGGAACAGTGGTCGGCATACGTGAGCGACCTTCTGGCACCATGTTCCGATCAACCGGTGAGTTTGAGTCAGTGCGTGACCGAGAAGCGCGCCTGCGAGGCGTGTTTACCAGCAGCGCGATTCTTGGTCAACCAAGTCACGGCCGGTAAGACCGGCGGCCAGATCGAAGCGGCCTATCGAGCGCGCTTTTCCGAAGAGGCCGTCAAAGACATCGAGATCGACGATTCCCCGATCAAAGGAGCCGCTGATGCTCCGGTGACGCTGGTCGAGTACGCGGACTTCGAGTGCCCGGCGTGTGCGGCGACGTCGCCCATCATCGACCAAGCGGTAAAGAAGTATCCCGGCTCCGTGCGCCTCGTTTACAAGCACTTCCCTCTGAGCATCCACGAACACGCTGAGGCTGCTGCCCGCGCCGCAGTGGCCGCTCAAAAGCAGGGAAAGTTCTGGGAGATGCACGACGCGATGTTTGCCAACCAAAAGGCGTTGGACGACACCGGCCTGAGGAAGATCGCCCAGCAGATCGGGCTTGATGTCAAAGCATTCGATGAAGATCGTCGAAGTGAAGCCGTGGCTGACCGCGTGACGAAAGAGCGGAAAGCAGCCGAAGACTTGGGGTTGAAGGGCACTCCCACGTTGTTCATCAACGGCCGTCTGTTCGATAGCGACCACTTCAGCGTGCTCGACGATCTGCATCCGTGGATCGAGCTCGAGATCGAACTTGCGAAGGGCGCAGACTCTGCTCCCGCAGGCGGCAAGACTGCTCCAACGTCCAGCGAGCCAGCGGCTCCCACGCCCGTTCAGAAGTAATGCGTTTTAGCTTCGAAGCGGAAGGCTGTTTCCCCACGGGCCGCCACTACCCCGGCATCGCCCACCTGATGAAGGTGGTTGCGGCCGGGTTGGCTGATGAGTTCGACGCCCTGGTGCCGACCCGTGAGCTCACCATCGTCTCGATCGATACCGAAACGACTGGACGTGACTTCGAGCAGGACCGCATCGTGGAGCTGGCGTTGGTCGTGTTCAAAGGCGGACAGGTCGTCAACACCTTCAGCTGGCTCATCAATCCAGAACGAGAAATTCCGCAGGAGGCGTTCGCCGTCCACGGCATCAGCAACGACGACGTTCGCGACAAACCGACCTTCCGCGAGCTCGTGGCAGACATCTTGGCCGCACTGCACGGATTGGTTCCCTTGGCCTACAACGCCGAGTTCGACCAGATGTTCCTCTTACGCGAACTCGCTAGAGCAGGAGTTGCCGGAGGCTCACTACCACCCGCGGCTCGAAAAGGGGTGCAGTGGTTGGATCCGCTGACGTGGGCGCGTGAGCTCCACCGCGACGCCAAGAGCAAGTCGCTCGGTGCCATGTGCGAGCTGCTGCAGATACAGTTGACTCAAGCTCACCGCGCCACCGACGACGCTACAGCAGCTGGACTGCTGTTCGAGTGCTTTCTGAAAGACGAACGCGTCCCGTCGGCGTACGGAGCTTTCATGCAGGAACAACAACGGCTGAACCGACTGCAAGCGGAAGAGCGCCAGTACTGGCGTAGCTATTGACGTAGATCGCAAGGGCTGCGTTCCCACCGCCCTGCGTTCCCACCGCCCTGCGTTCCCACCGCTCCATGGC